>NZ_JAUBOY010000006.1:140-205695 GCF_036700465.1 Microcoleus sp. T3_A4
AATATCCTAGCTAGTGGGAGTGACGATCAAACGGTAAGACTGTGGGATGTTAATAGTGGTCAGTGTTTCAAAACTTTACAGGGACACCATAACGCGATACGCTCAATTGCTTTCAGTCCCGATAGTAATATCCTAGCTAGTGGGAGTGACGATCAAACGGTAAGACTGTGGGATGTTAATAGTGGTCAGTGTTTCAAAACTTTGCAGGGATACACGAATTCGATATGGTCAGTTGCTTTTAGTCCCGATAGTAATACCCTAGCTAGTGGCAGTAATGATAAAGCTGTCAGGCTGTGGGATGTTAATAGTGGTCAGTGTTTTAAAACTTTGCAGGGACACCATAACGCAGTACGTTCAGTTGCTTTCAGTTCCCAAGGGGAACTCCTAGCGAGTGGGAGTGAAGATGGAACAATTAAGCTGTGGGATGTCAGCACTGGTCAATGCCTCAAAACTTTCCACGGACACGATAATACAGTACGCTCGGTTGCCTTCAGTCCAGATAGTGATACCCTAGCTAGTGGGAGTGAGGATCAAACGGTAAGACTGTGGGATGTCAATAGTGGTCAGTGTTTCAAAATTTTAGAGGAACATACGAGCCAGGTATTATCAGTTGCTATCAGCCCTAATGGTCAGATCGTAGCCAGTAGTGGTAAAGACCAACTCATAAAGCTATGGGATATCCATAACAATAGCAAGTGCTTCAAAACTTTACCTGGACACGTTGATTCTGTACGATCAGTCACTTTTTGTACCGAAGGTACAATCTTAGCCACTGGCAGTACTGATAAAACAATAAGACTTTGGAATGTTAGTAGCAGTCAGTGTTTCGCCGTATTACAGGAACATACTAACTCAGTACGGTCAATTGCTTTCAGTCCAGATGGTCAAACATTAGTTAGCTGTAGTACTGAAAAAACAGTAAAATTGTGGAATTTGAACACTGGACAATGTTCTAAAACTATGTACGGGCACACCAATTCAATATGGTCAGTTACTTTCAGTTCCGATGGTCAGACTATAGCTAGTGGCAGTGAAGATGAAACAATTAGGCTGTGGAACGCAAAGTCAGGTAGATGCCTTAAAATCTTCAAAGCTCCAAGACTCTACGAGGGCATGAATATTACTGGGGTTACTGGCTTGACTGAAATACAAAAATTCACATTAAAATTTCTAGGGGCGACAATCTCTATAGACTAAACAGAGAGGAGTGGGAAAATTTATTGTTGGAAGATATTAACTGTAGTTTAGACTAACTAAAGATGAGAACGGTGGCCAAAGAAGAACTAGAGCCACCGTTAAGGAGAGAATGAGGGTGAAAAATAAAAACCTATCCACTCCTTAAATGAACAGTGAACGATTAAAGGACTTTCGTCAAGAAGCATACGAGTTATTGGTACGAGGCAAGGATGCAACATTCGAGCTGATGGATGCAGTGATGACCACCAGGAATGCAGCCTGTTTGGCGGAATTTTCGCTCAGTCCGCTATTCAATCGTCAATGGTCAAGCATCTACGAGGCATTACAAGATTGTAGACCAGACCGGAAAAAACTGATGCTGCTGTATTTCCAGCAATTACAGGAGGAAGCACCCCCAACGGAACACATATTAGTGGCAATCGACCATACTGCATGGGGGAGAGCAGATGCCAAAACATTACAAGAAAGAACCCATGAATATCACAAAGGCGTAATTATTGGACAGGGGTACAGTACAATTGCGTGGATACCCGAAGCAGAAGGAAGTTGGGCATTACCCCTACTACATGAACGAATTAGTAGTTGGTCTTCACCAATAGAAAAAGCAGCTTCCCAACTCAAACTTGTTTGTGAACAGAGCATCAATCCAGTCTTAGCAGTTTTAGATCGAGAATATGGCAATGCAAATTGGGTACTGGCGCAAGCAGATATTCAAGCTGATTGTTTAATGAGAGTGCGAAAGAATGCCTGCTTGTGGTCAGCACCACCAACCTATAGTGGTCGTGGCAGACCACGGAAACATGGGTCAAAAATGAGGCCGGGCGACCCAACCACATGGCTGATCGCGGATACTGCGATCGAAATTGACGAACATCCACATTTGGGACAAGTCCGAGTCAGTCAATGGCTAGACTTACATTTTTATCGTGCGCCTGGACAGAGAGTCAATTTAATCCTCGTCGCAAGAATGAAGCCCATGTCAAATGGTCAGCCATTTCCACCCTTATGGTTGGCTTGGGTGGGAGAACGAACTCTCCCTCTAGAAACAGTCTGGTTCAAATATTTACGACGTTTTGGAGTGGATCATTGGTATAGGTTTGCCAAGCAACGACTACACTGGACATTGCCTAACCTGAGAACTCCCGAACAATCCGAGCGTTGGAGTGATTTAATGCCGTTGATGAGTTGGCAACTCTGGCTAGCTAGGGATTTAGTGGTTGAGAATGTATTACCTTGGCAATCTGCTACGATTAATTTAACCCCTGGACGTGTTGCTCAATCAATGTTGTCGCTTTTAGTTGACATTGGTACTCCCGCAAAAATGCCTAAACAGAGGGGAAAATCCCCCGGCTGGGAAAAAGGAAGGGTACGGACGGTAGCACCGCGATATCCCACTGTGAAAAAACGGGTTTCTCGACGTAAAAAGTCTTCAAGATTAGTTATTTAATCTTCTCCCTCTTGAGTTTTTGAGTAACAGCTTGCCGGATATTCAAAGGCGGCTACTTTTGGCTGCAATCATTTTTTAGTCTAAACTACAGTATTAATACTTATATGTTTTCATAATCTAAAGTTGAGGCAATGCTAGTTTCTTGACATTTCGATAAGCGTCGTCATATAGCCCTGCGTGGATGTTACCTAAGATACTATTCAGAAGATTTGGGTCAACGTCAATAGGAAAGCGACCAAGGAGACGGTTATGATTAAGCCAAATGTACAGTTTATCCTGTTTCTCTAACCATTGTGGAAAGATACATCCGTCGATTACGTTTAGAGAATTATTCTTGTAACTCTCTTCTATATAAAATCGTATAATGAATAAACCTATGATTCGCTGTAGCTCTACCTGTCTATTAGTAGGGAAAAATAAATTTTGGGATATTCCCAGCACCAAGGGACTGACCTTACAGGCTAATTCAAAGAGCTTTTCCCGGTAGTAAAGGCTTACTGGAGCAGTTTGGTGGTTGTATTCATCACTAGATGTATGAAGAACCTGAAGCCAAGCGAAAGCTTTTAATGAAATAAAGTCAGACCAACAATCTATGCGTGTCATATGTTCACGACTTCCGCTTCCATTTAGGTCTCTAAAAGTCTGGTAGGAAAGTCCCTGAGTCAGATGAACCAGTTGATGAAACCAAAACCAAATAATTGCCATAAATCCATAAGGGGAAGGAATTGAGGTGGCAAATTCTTTAACTATTGTTCTGCTTAAATAAATAGTAAGCTCTTCATCGTCAGCTAACAGACACATAGATGGTCTTTCAAAGTCACTCAATCTTACCCTGTTATACTTAAGTAACGGCCAAATAACGTCTTCTATTCTTTGATCTATTACAAGTAGCTTACTTCTATGCTTTAGCAATCTTTCTCGGACTTCATTGATAGCAAAGACTAAATCCTGCTCGTTAAAGCCTTTGAACTCCCCATTGCTTTCAGGAATCATTGAATATCCTCCTATATAGTAACCATCTTACAATCGACACATGATAGTTTTACCTAATTCAATTCCTTCTTGTAGAAAAATGAGCTAACTTAATAGCTTCTACACTTACTTAGAATTTTCTACTTGGCATCACCATATTAACTCTGTTGTTGCTCTCGCGAGTTGTTCATCATCAAGTGCAAGTTCACCTGTTAATACACAGTGTTTAGCATTCTCCATCACTATTTTTCTAATTTGCCAATAATCTCTATTTTTGAGATAGTTAGATACGAGAAACAGAGGAAATCGTTGTCTTTTTCCTCGGAAAGATTCAATGCCCTCCATTGGTTCAGTATCAAAAAATTTTTTTATTGCAGTTTTTAGCTCTTCATCCTTATTTCCATTATCCAGTTGCTTCAGCCAGAAATAACCTATCAAAGCATGATTAGTCTCCTGTTCAAAAATGCTTTTTACTACTTGATAAACAGTCGGATCAATTCCATATTTCTGTAATTCATAAACCCCTTTAGCGGCGGCAATCAAGCCTCGCCCTTCATATAGGCAATGTTCAATAAAAAGATAGGAGAAAATCGTATCTGTACTAGAGACTAATCGCCAATTACCTTGCTTATCATTAGGAATCCAAGGTTTTTTACTCTGATCTATACTTAGCAATGTGCTAATAGCTTCTAAATGTAATGCTTCTTCGTACAAAAGATTGCATAAGTCTAGGACAACTTCTAGCGGACAAGATAGATTACAGATTGCATGAGCGCAAGTACTCATAACTATTTTTTCACTTGCATCTAGGTCGCCATACATTTTGTAGGAAATATCATACTGCTGACCAGATAAACAGTCGTATTCAAAAGCATAGCCAATCTTCTTGGTTTTGTACGAACAAAAAAACTTCTCCTTAAGCGCTTGTTTCAACGGAGAAAGACTTAAAAAGTCTAGATCGAATTGTATCTTTCCTTCCGAAATAAAAGCATTTTCTCTTATACGAATTTTGTAAAAATCACTAATCGTTGATAATTTCATAGCTCGATGCTGCCAATCATCCACGTATTTAGCTAGAGCGAATGGTTTTGCTATGTCACGGATGGTTTCTAAAAGCTCCATTTTTTTATTCATAACTCACTCTATTAAAGAATTGATGATTTTATAGAATTATTAATGAACGTCTCGGCTATTTACTACTATTTGTCTCATTATCATTTATCTTGAAAGACAATGTGCTAAAGCATCATCAATAGCTTGAAGCGCGTCTTCTATATCACGTAACGTGTGTGCAAGACAGACAAAGTTCATGTGATTAGCTAGCAATAGTACACCACGTTGGACTAACTGCTCATAAAACATCGGCTTAAGGTACTGCGCCCGCTCTGAACTACTGTGAAACCAGATATAGGGCATACAAGACCATCGGTATGGAACTGCTTCAATATCATCAGTCAAGCTGTACCGATTCAAAAGTTGATTGATTCCGTCAATTAGGTACTGACCTACCTGCCATAGCCAAAGAATGCTCGTCGGTCGCTCCAGAATTGAAATGGTCTTCAACGCTGCTACAATTGACACAAGTTCATTGTTATACGTTCCCATAATTTTAGCACTAGGAGCCAAATCTAGAATTTCCGCAGAACCTATCACCGCAGCTAAGGGAAAACCATTAGCGATCGCTTTGCTTAAAACTGTCATATCAGGCTCTACATTGTACAGTCCTTGAACACCAGCTAGACTAACACGAAAGCCAGTCTTGATTTCATCTAAGATTAGTAGTGCATTTTCATGGCGTGTCAGTCTACGCAAATGCTGAAGATGCTCCCCAACTGGTTCTCTCAACTGGACAGGATCGATGAGTAGAGCAGCTACGCTGGAACGGTTTGCTCGGAAGATTTCCTCCAACTTTTGTATGTCTTCTCCATTCCAACTTAAAACTAGGGGGTCTGGCATGGTGGGTATGCCAGCTATTAAGCATGGAGGCTTAGAATCGACCTCATAACGATGCCACGATACATCTGGTGATACAACTGGATCATGCCAACCATGAAAACCGCACCTAATGATTTTTGTTTTTCCAGTGAAAGCACGTGCCAAGCGCATTGCAGCAGCTACAGCTTCAGACCCAGTTTTCATAAACAGGCTTCGTTCGGCATACGGAAAGATACGTTTCAAAACAGAAGCCAGTTCATCCCGCTGGGGAGTGTTTGAGGGAAAAATCATACCCCGTTGCATCTGTTCGATAACAGCTTGGTTAACTTCCTCATTGCAATGTCCCAGAACAAGGGGGCCACAGGCACAAATGAAGTCAATATACGCTTTGTCGTTTTGATCCCAACAACGTCCCCCTAGTCCACGAGCAATATAGTGGTCTGGCGGTAGGGGTTTAAACCCGCCTGGAAATGAGTAAGATGGCTTTATGTTACCTGTTATCACCTTATTTTCCTTATTCTCAGAGAGTAAAGCCCGTTATCGACCAAAGCACCCCTTCCATTTAAAAACTGACTAGAAGCCATTAATTGAGAGCACAATTCCAACTCGTCAGCCCCCGTCTTTCGAGTTCTGCAACCATCAATGGATGTCCTTGTAAATTCGGGTCACTCTTAACAATTGCCACTGCCATATAACGAGCTAAATTCAGCAAATCCTCATCCTCCAGTATATTCGCCAAAGCAAATTCCGAAATTCCTGACTGACGGTAGCCCATGACAACTCCCGGTCCGCGCAGTCGCAAATCCATCTCCGAAATAAAGAACCCGTCAGTGGATTTTTCCAACACCTCAAGACGTGCCTTGGCTTCTGCTGTTTTACTGGTATTTAGCAGCAGACAATAGGAACGGTGGGAACCTCGACCGACGCGACCTCTTAACTGGTGCAGTTGAGCCAAGCCAAAGCGATCGGCATGGTCGATTAAAATAACTGTAGCATTTGGAACATCCACGCCCACTTCAACCACAGTGGTGGAAACGAGTATCTGGGTTTTGTTGTCGCGGAATGATTTGAGCGCTTCATCTTTCTCGGCTGATGTCATCCGACCGTGCAGCAATCCTACGCTAAATTCGGGGAAGATTTCTGCTGAGAGTCGATCGTATTCTGCTACCGCTGCTCTCAAATCTAGCTTTTCCGATTCTTCCACCAAGGGAAGGATGATGTACGCCTGACGACCTCGAAGTACCTCGCGGCGGATTAAATCGTATGCTGAAGCGCTTTTATTAAGCACTTTCGTGTGAATCTTCTGACGACCGGGCGGTAACTCGTAAATCTGACTGACATCCAAATCCCCGTGCAACGTCAGTGCTAAGGTACGTGGAATAGGAGTCGCCGTCATCGTCAGTACGTGAGGTCTATTTCCCTTGTTCAGTAAATCTTGTCGCTGCTGCACGCCGAATCTGTGCTGTTCATCGATGACTACCAGACCGAGTTTGTTGAAGTTGACCTTCTCTTGCAGAAGCGCGTGAGTTCCTACCAATAGTGAAAGTTCACCCGTCTCTAATTGGGCGTGGATTTCTCTGCGCTTGGCGGTTTTGGTATAACCCGTCAGCAATTGAACAGAAACGCCAAGGCGTTCAAACCACGTCGCAATCTTCCTGTGATGCTGTTGGGCTAGCACTTCTGTAGGTGCCATAAGTGCCGCTTGGTAGCCAGACTGGATGGCAGCGAGGATAGCAACGACAGCAACAACTGTTTTACCAGAACCGACATCCCCCTGTACCAGTCGGTTCATCGGCGTTTTGGAAGTCATGTCGTTGAGAATGTCGTTAATGACCCTACGTTGAGCTGAGGTAAGCGAGAAGGGAAGTTGAGAGTAAAACAGTTGGATTAGAGGGCCAGCAGGAGTTATTTTTGTAAGAGCCGATCGCGCCAAAAGTCGGTGGCGACGCACGAGAAACGATAGCTGAAGATAGAAAAACTCATCAAATACCAGGCGACGGCGGGCAGCTTCCAGTTTTGTTTCGTCTGGGGGCTGGTGGATGTTTGCGATCGCCTCCTGTAAATGCATCAAACCACATTTTCGTCTGAACTCCTGCGGCAGGGGGTCATTTAGCAGCTTGGCAGATTCCAAAGCTGAGGTTACTGCATTTTGGACAATTTCGTTGCTAACTCCCTTTGTCAAAGGATAAATTGGGATAATTGAATTTTTCGTATCCTTGGCTTCGTCTAGACCGATTAATCGGATTTCAGGGGAAGTTAATGTCATTCCGCAATAGCGATCGGCTTTGACTATCCCAGATATAGCAACAATGCCTCCAGCAACATAGGTGGCGGCTTGCTCGTTCCTCCACTTTTTTGATTGGTAGTACGGGTGGTTGAAGAAACGCTTGCAGGCTATTTTACCGGTTTTGTCCTTGACAATAATAGTCTGAATTGTTAGCCTAGAATTTTTAAGCGAACTGACTACTTCCTGATGTTGAATTTTACCTACAACCGTGACTGAATCGCCTACTTTCAACTGATAAATTTTTACTCGCCGATACTTGATGTAATCACGGGGAAAGTAGAGCAGTAAGTCTCGTACATTTGCAAGGCCCAGCCTTTCTAGCATTTTGTAATTGCTTCGGCTTAACCCTCGCAGATCGCAAATGGGTGAATGCAGTTTCATGATGATAGTTGGGAATTTTTCAGATTCAAATTTTTGTTAGCAAGCCATTCATAATGCTGCGCTAGCAGCCACTTCACCAATGGCAAATCGCTGAATTTAATTGAGAAATACACTGCTTTTAATCCTTCCATTACTTCTAACAAAGTAGAGTTCCATTCTCGCTGGTTGCACGAAGATTTAGGGCGCAGTCGAGAGAAGTAAGTGACGTAGATTCATAATTTTAAGGTGGCGCTTCCACTCTTTCACACTACTGATAATAGAGGCTGAGTCACGGCTTGGACAAGCAGGTTTGGAAAAAGCTCTTTTCCCAATAGCATATTGTTTTGTTTTTAGGTGGGTTGCAGCGACGGTTTTACTGCTCAAACAAGTCGAAAAGGGGGGGAAATAAGCAATTTGTTTATCGCCCAACTTCAGTCATCGTTTCCTGGCCCCATGAAAGCTGCGTAAAATACTAATAGTGAGCTTTGATTAATCCAAAATTACGCCAAAATTGCGATCGATTGCTTCATCACGAGCATTAAAACCATTTTCGTTTTCTTGCTCTTGAGATGCTAAGATTGCGTTCCAGCCGGCAAAGCCTGGATTGATTCGCTTTGATTGAGGGAATGTTTCAATAATTTCTTTTGACAGTCGATCGCCATCTCGATCTCCTTTGAAGCCGACTACTATAGTTTCTACTTCCTTAAGAAAGTCGGTTGGCAGCGAAGAAACCGCATCAATGCTTAAGTATAAAGTCGGCCTCTTATTGAAATCTGGATCTAAGGCAATTACAGACAGGAGTTCTACCGGGTTGCTGGCAATAATGGCTCTTTCAATATTGTTTTGAACCGCTATCCAGAAAACTCCCTTTTCACTGTCGGAGCCTGTTTGATGCGAACCTCCGCCATGACTGTCAATGGAAAATTTTCCATTGGCCTCTAAGGTGCAGGTTCCTCTGTGCTCTCCTGTAAGAGTGCGGAGTTGGAATACAGGGCGGTTCAGGCTGTCTGCGTCTATCCATCCCCTGTCGTGTAGCAGGTCAATTAATTCGACTGGCAGACAAGCATTTTCTATTAAATTGCTTCGTACATACTCCCAGTTAAGTGAGTCGAACCCCGATGTTTCGCGATCGTCAGGCGAGTCGGGTTTGCCTACATCTTCTGACTCAGCGATTAGAGAATCTTTGTCGGTTTCTAAGGAAGTCCCTGTGCAGCTTCCTTCTCGCTCTGGTCTGTCAATATTAGAGTTACTCTGCCAGTATATTGGTGAAGAATTGCTCTCGATGCTGCTGTTCCTCATTTCATCGCAGTCATCAGTATCATTATCGGTGTTCGCGTCGCTATTTGGTTTAGAGTTTTCTGTTTCCAAAATCCCGTTCAATTCTGGCTCTTGCAATGGGGGAATGGTTGCCACATTTCTGTCAGTATTAGCAGAGTAAGTGACTCCTCTGTATTTTTGCAACCCCTTGAAAGTGTAAGCTTTGCCTAGATGAGTGCCGCTAAAAGCAATATTGCCTAATTTGTAGCTAATCCCTAATTCGCCTGCGGGGGTAGGTTCTATTTTTACACTAATGCCTTGTTCAACGAGTCGGTCAATCAAAAGAGCGATCGCAGGACTGTCAGTGGTCGATCGATCTAGTGCTGTTTGCAGTTGTTCCCGTACACTAATCTCTCCGGTTCGCGCTAACCGTCGGCGTTCGCCTGTCGTGGGAGAGCGGCGTTCTTTATCAAAACTGCGTGCAGCGGGTGTTAAGTCGTACTTTTCTTCTAATTCTTGAATTAACTTTTCGCTGCGTAGATAGTTCCAGCTATCTGATACGCAAGTTCCTTTTTCATCCAATTTGATGCGGCTGGCTGCAATGTGAATGTGGTCGTGGTCGCGGTCGGTATGGCGGATGATAGCAAATAGGTTTTTATCCAGTCCCATTCCTTCTAGATAATCAAGAGCGATCGCCCGCCATTTGGCATCGGGAATATACTCGCCAGAAGGCACGCTTAAGGTCGCATGATAAACTGGTTTTTCAACTCTAGGGTTGAGTTGTTTGGAGAACAGAAACTCAGCAGCTAATTCCTGGGCATTTTCTCCTACCATATTTCCTCCCATCAGTGAAGCTCCTTCTTTGGAGAAGAGGTAATTGAGCAATGGGGTAAAAGTTTTACCAATTTTCTGCTTGCCAATCATTATTTACTAAAGTTAAAACTTGTGTAGTAAAAAACTGATGATTTGTGGATGTTTTTATTAAAACTTTTCGCTAGGAGCTTCTAAATTTTCCTCAATATCGCTTAAATTCATTAGAACTGGTACGTTCATTTGCTGTTGCTGTACTTGCTTGAGCAGTGCCAAAGCTTGCTCAATCAGATCCTCAAAGTTGGCGGGCTGTGTAATTCTTTCCCCCATCCATAATGCTTGTTCTGTAGCAAGGGCAATCGGTTTGAGGCGGAGGTTAAGTTCGGCTAATTTTTGGCACAAAGCTGGTTGATGTTGTTGTTTAAAAGTGTGGTATCGGAACAGACTGCTGATGCTCAAATGGAGATTTTTAGCCATTGTCTCAGCAAGTTGAAGTTCTTCTGGCGTTAGGTGTATGGCTATTCTTTTGATTCGTTTGGATCTCGACATGGCTAGTTTGCTCGCGATTCGATGTTGGGGTAACGAACTTTATCCTTCGGCTGTGATCGGGTAGAGTGCGCTTCCGGGCGATCGCGCCTCAGCCACCTGCCGATCGCTTGTTGCCAGGAGTGGCTTTAACGCATGGAAACTCGATGTCAGCCTTTCCAATGGAAAATTTTCCATTGCCACCCTTGGTTCAGACTCAGGTTTGGCTGAATTCAGCAGGCGTAGGAATTTCTAATGGAAAATTTTCCATTGTCACTGCGGCCGAGATCCAGATTTGGCTGAACTTAACAGGCGTGGGAATTTCCAATAGACCTCTCCGAAAATCAATGATGCGTGCTCTTCCACTTTTGCTTGCATACC
The DNA here is from genome assembly GCF_036700465.1 of Microcoleus sp. T3_A4. NCBI lineage: Bacteria > Bacillati > Cyanobacteriota > Cyanophyceae > Oscillatoriales > Microcoleaceae > Microcoleus > Microcoleus sp. T3_A4. The sequence continues at coordinate 11,312 of NZ_JAUBOY010000006.1, forward strand.
CGATCGCCCTTGTCTCTAGATATTTTTTCGAGATGTCTGTCTAATGGAAAATTTTCCATTGAACAGCGACAGGCTGGCAGCAGCGCTCTCCTCATAGGGGTGCTACCCCGTTATAGAAAGCAGTTTGCACGCACCTCTGACACAGCTTGCTACCAAAAGCTGTGTCAAAGCCTAAGCCGTGAGTCCGATTTTTGCGGGTGCTGGGATTCAGACAACTGGCTGAGGGAGGCGAGGTTTTACGAGGGTTAATAAGTAGTAAGTGCGTTTTAATCCTTGAATAGCTGTTGTTTTACAGCCTTCTTTTGAGGTGCACTTGGCTGAAGCGTAAGGGTTATTTCTGCACGCCCAAGCGTACAGGGCTGTTTTTTTACCACTCTTAAAACTTCAATTAGGAAGACCTGCGATATGAGCGAAACTACTATCGAAACCATCTGGCCTCAAGCGATCGCGGCCTACGATTACGGGGGGTCTGCTACTAAAATTCTCTACGCAGGACCAAAGAATCAAATTCGACTGCTGTGCATGGAACCGGAGGTCGTATCTGTACCGCAGGAATCAGTTTTGGCTTATACCAGAGACCAGTTGGGGTTAGCTGAGCCTGAGAATACGGCTTGGGTTGCTTTTAGGAATGATTACAGGGCAGTGGGGTATTTGGCGAAAGAGAGGTTTCACGCCAATGCTGGCCTTTCGGAACTCAAGTACGAGAGGGCTCTGCACAAAACTCTAGCTGGGATGTGGGCGATTAAGGAAAAGCTGAATTTGCCTGCGAAATTTACGGCGGCGATCGCCGTGTTGTTGCCACCGGGGGAATATGAAGACCGAAATCGGTTCGAGCGGGTGCTACGGGAGGCTTTAGCGGATTACCAAACTCCTACAGGCTCAATGAGCGTGGAATTATTGGCGTTCAACTGCAAGCCAGAGGGGGGTGGCATTTACCTGATGCACAACAAGAAAGTCGGCTCTGTTTTGAAAGAGCGGGTGTGCGCGATCGCCATGATTGGCTACCGTAATGCCAGTCTGTTGGTAGTGCAACGGGGGGATGTCAGGCCGGGAAAAACGAGCGATTTGGGCTTCATCCGCATGGTGGAGAGGGTGGTAGCTAGGACTTCGGGGCAAACTGCTGAGCGATTGACTCCCGCGATCGCCGCAGCGGGCTCTGAGTTTAAGGCAGCTTCTTTGATGCGGTTGGCTCGCAGCACGACTAAGCAAGGACGCGCTGAAGAAGTGCAGCAGATGATAGCAGCAATCAAAGAGGCGCGGCCTGAATATGTGCGGAGTCTCACCAGTTGGTTGGATGAGAATTTGCCGCCCGATTGCGATGAATTGGTGTTCTGTGGTGGGACGGCTGATTATCTCCGTAAGGAGTTAAACGAACATTACGATCGCTTCCCGATTATTTGGAATGCCGATGTTGCTATGCCACCTATTTTGGCAAAGAAAGGGTTTGAAAATCGGCTCAATGATGTCTATGGGATGTTTTCGTATTTCAAGGGAAGTTTGAAAAAGCAGTTCAATTCTCAGGTAAAGGAAGACGCTGTTTGTGGGTCAAAAGATTCTGCTTTAGCTTTAAAGGAGATAGTGGCTCATGGCTAAGGAAAAAGAAAGGGTTGACTTTTTGTGGCGCTATCAGCCTTTTAAATCTACTCCTGATGGAGTTTTGCTGTCGTATATTAAAGGCAATTTAATGTTGCCTTCGAGAGAAATGATTCTCCAAGCTCTTCGCCCTTACTGGCTGCCGTTAGCATATCTGGAAAAAGGGGATATTGATCCTGTTATTTTAGGGCGGTTATTTAAAAATGCCGTCTATGTTCTGGAAAAGCAAGCTCTCTATTTGCGCGAGCGAGGCGGGCTTGAATATCCTCCTATTCATATAGGGGGAATGCCTATTTCTTTAATACCATCTTCGCGAGAATTACCTGCTGATATTGAGGAGGCAGACAGGTCTATGCTGGGCGGTGCTAGTTTGATGTCTTCTAACCATGACCCTAGCAAATTGACTGCGGATGACTTGTTTGAATTAGACGATTTTGATGATTCAGGATTCGCGTGATTAGGCGGCAATTATTGATTTGTTAGAAAATAAACGTGAAATAGGGGATTGGGACATGGCAAGTAGAAGTAGGAACTCTAAGTATCAAGTTCAGCTAACAGATTCTCTGGTTAAACAGGTTGATGAAGGAGGAGATTTAGGTATGGGTACAGCGACAGAAAACTCGAATGGTTTCAAAGAGTGCGGCTTAGAAAAGGTTGAGAAGTCTGCTACTAAAATTCATCTGATTGATGGAGAGAAAGGCGGGGTTGGCAAGAGCTTATTTGCTAGGGTTTTGATTCAGTATTTCTTGGACAAGAATTTCCCATTTTTTGCCGTAGATAGCGATCGCTCTAATCCTGATGTATCTCGAATCTATGAGAGCGTATGCCGTGAAGCTCTGTTTAGCGAGGACGAGAAGAAGTTTTACGAAGCGGATCGAATTTTTGAATTTGCGTTTGAGAAGAGCGTGATTGTCAATTTACCGGCTCAGGTTTATCCTTTGGTAACTAAGTGGATGGGAAGAAACAATTTAATTGAGTTGGGGAAGCAGTCTCGCATTAGTTTTTGCAAGTGGTTTATTTGCACGGGGGGCTACGATAGCGTGCAGCTATTTTTGAAGTCAGTTAAGCATTTTGACAATAAGATTGCTCATGTCCTCGTCCGCAATTTAGGATTGGAGGATGATTGGAGTTCTGTGGAAGAGATGGAGGAGGTGCAGAATGCGATTAAAAAATATGAGGTGAAGGTGATTGATTTCCCTAAGTTTTATTCGCGGGAAAGGAATGCGATCGATGCACGGGGGATAACTTTTGATTTGGCAAGGAATAGTCAGGAACTAGGTGTGTTGGGCCGGCAGCGGATTAAGTCATTTATGTTGTCAGCTTATGAGGCGTTTGAAACTACGGGGATGTTGCCGTGAGTTATGGTGCTGTTGATACTAAATCTTTGCTTGATATTGCTTTAGAGGGGCAATCTGAGGAGTATCGGCGCAAGGTTTTGGAGTTGGCTTTTAAGGGGAAAATTGAGCCAACTGACCCAATTTTTCTGATTTTGTTGGCGACTGGCCGCTTGGAAGTGCTGATTCAAGAGAGTCCGAAACCGGAGGATTTTGAGTTGGCATTCGATCGGTGGGTGGGGCGGATTAATAAGACTTTGGCGAGTTACGAACGAGTGGCGGTTGAGAAGCAAGAGGGGCAAATTGCTGAGGCTGTGAATTCTCTGGTGCGTCAGACGGAATTGAGGAGGGTGGCGACTTCTGCGGGTTCTTTGGTGGTGGCGGCGGGTATTCTGTTGACGACGTTGGGTATCGGTGCTTTGATGGGATGGATGGGTTTACTTTGGTCGCAAGGAGGGTTTGCGCCGGGGGAAGCGGTTCATTTGACTCAGGAGCAGACGGAGGCTTTGCGGTGGGCTACTACCGCTGAGGGGAAGTTGGCTCGGAATTTGATGAAGTGGAATTCGGATAGTCTGAGTAATTTAGAGTGTAAAAAGGATGTCAGGCGTTTGGGGGTGACTCTGGAAGTGGCGGGGCGTGCATCTACGTCCGGATTTTGCACTATTTGGGTGGAACCTGTAAAGAAGCGTAAGTTTAGGGATTAAGTGCTTGCGGTTTTATGCAGTGTCTTTGTCCTCTGGCTGAAAAATCCGATTTGAATCGATGTAGACAATTAGTTCCCAAAGGAGTATTTCAATGAGCGCTCAAGAACAAATGAAGGTAGTCCAATCAATTTACGACCAGTTTTTTGCCTCATTGACCGAAGCACCACCAGGCAAACCAGCAGTAGGGTCGACAGATAATATCTTTGTAGTTATTGAGAAACCAGGTCGTTTAATCCGTTCTAAGGATTTTGCCAATCCATGGAGTCCAGGTAATACATCGGGAAATCAACAAGCTGCTGTGAATTTAGCAGACTTAGCTAACGAAATTCCGCAGGTAGCAGCGATCTATGCTCCTAATAGTTCAAGGATCATAGAAATTTATCAATTGATTTTAAATGCTCAAGTCATTCCTTCTCCTCCTAATCCCCAAGCAGAGAAGGCATATGAAGATGCTTATAAAGTGCTTTACACAGATGTTACGAAAACAGATGACGACGGGGTAACGACGGTAAATCAGTTTGAATCTCAAAGTTTCAAGGGATATAAGGCGAAAAAGAAGAAGTATGATGACGCTGTAGAAATATTTGGGATAAAGTTTAAGGAGGCAAACCAAACGCAAGACGGGCGAAACAACTGGCCTATATTAGGTCGAAGGTATCAAGCTGATGTAGAAGATGCTTGGGATGCTTGGCGTGCTACGGATGCAACAAAAGTTGAGGATGCTTTAGCAGCGAAAGACATGACTTCTAATAATGCAATTGGTCGTGCTTTTTTTGATGCAAAGAAGTTGTTAGATTCTTATAAACAACTTTTAGAAGGTATTTTTTATTGGCGTTCTCGTGCCATACCATCTGACTGGCACGATCCAGCTATAGCAGCAGATTGGGCAGTAATGGAAGCATCCTCTAGTAGTTACGTTAATGAGACAAGCTCTGAATTTACTAGCTACGGCGGAGGTGGTGGTTTTGGTTTGGGGCTATGGTCTTTTGGAGGCGGCTTTCAAAGCAGTGAAGCAAAGCATCAAGAACAATCAGAGAGCAGTAATATAGTTGTTCGCTTTAAGTATGCAACTGTAACGCTTGATCGTCCTTGGTTAAACTATACGCTCTTCAAACTTCCCGGGTGGAATGTTTCAGGCATTCAGCCTAAATTTTTCTCCAATGGAACTAAGCAAGCTCAGAACAATAGCCTCATACCATTACTTCCTCAGAGATTTATCGTAGTTCAGGATGTAGAAATTACTGCAAATTGGGGACAAACTGATCTGGACATTATCGATAAGGCCATCAGCGGTTCTGCTAGCGTTGGATGGGGACCATTTTCTGTCAGTGGTTCCTATAGCCACAGTTCCAGTAAAGAGACTTTCAAAGCAGAACGCGACGGTTCTACATTGAAAATTCCAGGTATGCAGATCATAGGTTGGATTTGTAATGTAGTGCCAGCTTGCCCTCCACAGTGATTAAGTTTCGCGCTCTGAACAATTTTGCTAATTAGAGGTGTAACTCGGCAGTGGGGGTAGTTAAATACTCCCACTATTGGACTCATTAGCTAATTGGAAAGAGCGAAATAGCGATCAAAGGGGCACGATGAAATGTTCACAACAACAAGTTGATAAATCCTCGGCTACTTTGATACAGTCATTCCCTTTTCCCTATCAAAAAATTCTCTAGAATCACTTGCTGAGGAAGCTGAAAAGATGAGTGAACCTTTATATGATCCAAGCAACTATCGTCCTGGTATGCCTGGTTGGACAGGACAGATTGGTAAACTTGCTTTTGTAAACACCACTAACAAGACTGTGTTTGTCAAGCTTTATCATCCCGACGCGCCAGATCGAGTCTATAGTACTCATCAAATTGATCCAGATAAAAACATCTATTTAGCTGACTCAGTGGGTATGGACTGGGGAATACAGGTTAATGACTCACCTATACGAATTGTTGGTTTAGTCTCTGATTGGAACCTTTTTGAGGGAGAACACATTTTTCAGACATGGCCAGCTAGAGTTACATTCTTTAGTGAGATTCCCTTGTACGATCCAAGCAACTACCGTCCTGGTATGCCTGGTTGGACAGGACAGATTGGTAAACTTGCTTTTGTAAACACCACTAACAAGACAGTGTTTGTCAAGCTTTATGATCCTGACGTTCCTAATCGGATACATAGTATTCATCAAATTGACTCTGATCAAAACATTTATCTAGCTGACTCAGTGGGTATGGACTGGGGAATACAGGTTAATGATTCACCTATACGAATTGTTGGTTTAGTCTCTGATTGGAACCTCTTTAATGGAGAGCACATTTTTCAAACATGGCCTGACAAGGTCAAAGTTGGAAATCCCCAAACAGCTTTGAATGACACAATAGAGCAAATATATCAATTTCTATATGAATCTTTAACAGGAAATTCATCAGGACGAAACCCTATAGAACAAAAAAATATTTTCTTGACAATCAATATTCCTGGAGAAATTGTTGATACCGATCAATTTGCAAATCCATGGCTTCCCGATAACACTAGCGGCTCAACTGTAGCGCTTGAAAATTTCGCTTTGCTAGTAAACTCTATTCCTCTAGTTTCGTATAAGCATATACCAAGTGGAAGTTTTGTTGACTTTGTTTATGGAGAAATAGTAGCTAACGCTAATGTTCAAACCGTTTCTCCTAATCCAAGTGAAGTTGCTACTTACGAAGCTGCATATAACCTTCTATACGTTGATTCTCATAGTGTTGATACTTTAGGGAATCCCATAACGATGAAAATTGAATCGTTGGAATACCGGGACTACTTAGATAAAAGAGCAACTTATAGAAATGCTTTGTTGGAGTATGCTAGCTCATCCTCACAATATAGCGAATTAGATCCCGTGAAATGGGCACTTTTAGTGCCAGAACTTGATAAAAAAGTTAGTCTAGCCTGGTCTAATCTTCAAACTCCACAATCTTTGAAAATTGAAGCAGCCTTAGACATTTTACGAAGTGCTGGTTCCTCAACTATTGCAACTATGTTTAGCAATGCAAAACGGATTTATGAAACTACTAAGCGTGCCAGTTTAATCAATCCGCTACTAACATGGCATCTTACTTCTGCATTTCCAACAAAATGGTTTGATGTTGATTCGATCAATTTTACGCCCATCGCCACTGAATTCTTTTCTCTGGAGTTTGCTCGTGTTGAAATTCGCCGTCCTTGGTTAAACCCTGACTTGTTTTCTTTTGAGCAATGGAGTGTAGCTGGAAGACAGAAGGGCAGCTATTCTACAGGCATCCTGATAAACAATAAGGGAATCTTTCCATTACTACCAACAGGGTTCATTATTGCCCGTAATCTCAGCGTTACAGCTAATATAAACGGTGCTAATGTTCAGTTATTATCTCAGCCTAAACTACAGATTATTGCTTGGATAAATAGGGTAATTCCCTTTTGTCCGCATAGCTAATAGTAATGGAGAGTGTACTTGGAATCGATTAGTAGCACAAGCTAGCTAACAATCCCGTTGCACATCGACCCTATCGAGATGGCTGGTTGAGTTCGAGAGGTTGTTCACGGCAGGTGAACGGGGTTGTTAGATTACGAGGTGAGTTTTTAACCAATTTAGGTAAAACTTCAAGAATCTTTCCTGCGATCGCATTACCCAATTCCCTCGGCTCCAGCTTATGCAATCCACCCCCGTAAACGCGCCCTTCACCTATCAGCGCCTGATCGGAAATGCGATCGAGCGCCTGCCACACCTCTTTAAGCAATTCTGGCCTATCTAAAAGCATTGGAGTTTAGACTAAGCACGTCTTAATAGCACGGTTAGATTTCAACTTAAGAACGGCAATGGTCGCTGGTGAAGAGCTATGAGGCTCAACCACTAGCATAGATGCCGACGACCGTTGACGTTCTCTTCGGCTGACAACCTCAAAAAAAAACTGTCTGCGATAGTTTCAACAGACAGCGTAAGGGTAGAAGATTGAGAATTCAGCTAAAAATCTCAAATCTACCTGCCATCTCTGTTTGAACAATTACGGGAATTTCGTCAACTTGCTTATGAATGTCTCGGCAATGCCAAAGACGCCACCTTTGAACTAGCAGACGCGATAATGACGACTCGCCACGTCTCATGTTTAGGAGATTTAGCCCTCAATCCCTTATTTCGGCGTGAGTGGTCAAGCGTCTACGAAGCGCTGCAAGATTGTAGACCAGACCGAGACCAATTGATGCAACTATATATCCAACAGATGTCACAAGTGGAACGTCCAGTATTAGCGATCGATCATACAGCATGGTTGAGACCCCATGCACCTACTCTCAAAGAGCGGACCTATGAACATCAACCCACAGCCTTACCTCACGGCATACCTGTTGGTATCGGTCAAGGATATAGTACGATCGCACTGATACCAACGATTAGCGGGAGTTGGGCGCTGCCATTAAGACACGAACGTATTACCAGTTGGGACAACCCAATCGGTAAAGGCGCTGAACAATTGGCACAAGTCTGTGAATATCTTCAGAATAGACCCATCGCCCTATTTGATAGTGAGTATGGGTGCGCCCCTCTGGTTAAAGCTACTGCTGCGATCGCCGCTGATAAACTAATGCGTATTCGCTCCAATCGTTGCTTATGGTCAACACCCCCAGCCTATAGTGGTAGAGGACGGCCAAAAATTCATGGAAACCAGTTTAAGCTTAACGACTCCTCAAGCTGGTGGGAACCAGAACAAACCCTGGAATCCCTTGAGCCGAAACTCGGACGAATCAGGTTGAGAACATGGGATAACTTACATTTCCGAGGTAGTCCCAAACATCCGATGACTCTGATTTTAGTAGAACGCTTAGACACTGTAACGGGTCAATTAAAAACTCAACCTTTGTGGTTAGTTTGGGTTGGTGTTCAAATGCCACCTCTTACAGAAATTTGGCAACTATATCTACGTCGTTTTGCCATCGAACACTGGTATCGCTTAGCGAAACAAACATTGCATTGGACAATTCCGAAGCTAAGCACTCCAGAACAATGTGAACGATGGAGTGATTTGATGCCATTGCTAACTTGGCAATTATGGTTAGCTCAAGATTTAGTCAGGGAAATTCGTCTACCGCAGGCATTAGCCTCTCCCTGAATTGACACCTGGAAGGGTTGCACAATCAATGCTTCCACTTTTAATTAGGATTGGGAGTCCGGCTGTTGCTCCCAAATCCCGAGGAAAATCGGCTGGATGGTCATCCGGTAAACTGCGCGCTCAAAGATGTCGCTATCCCGTGGTCAAAAAGGGTAAAGGTCGGTTCCAAAACTCTCCCAAATTCGTAATTTAACCTGGAAAACTCTTTCTAAATTCACTAGAATTTCGCTCAGCGTTAGCTGAGTCAATTTGTGCTTAGTCTAAACTCCAAAAAGCACTTTGGCAAGAGCAGGTTTGGGATACAGCATCAAATAAACATTGGTCGCCGTAGCCATTGAGTGATTCAGGATAAATCGAAAAGGTCTGCCCCTACCAGTATCCTGACGACCCATATAAGTACAGAGGAACGGCGAAGGAGGACGCTTTTCCTGCGAATACCAGGGAGTACGATGGTTACACAGGTAGCGATCGCAAATTCCCTGTTTTACTCCCATCTGCAAATATTCCCAAAGCGACGGATACTTAGCTTTCACCTCCAAAGGGGGCAAATCGCACGATAGTAAGAATAACCGACAATCGAGAATCGGATTTCCCAAGTCATCTGCTTCAATCTCATCAACTGATAACAACCGGGGACTAGGCAAAACTGGCTTGAGAAACTCAAAGGGCAATTTGTAAGCAGAAACTTGATCTGGTGTCAACACGAAAAAATTGTTCGCTCCCGTCGCCAGCCCCCGTTTGATAGTGAATAAGTCCTTAAGTTTCAATGGCTGCTCTTGAGAATTTACACTACCAGACATCAGTCCAAATTTAGTCCACTTAGCTGCACTGCGTAGCGACTCCACCGACACGATCAGCGACATTTTAGATGCTGTCAAACTCCCTCCATAGGTAAACTCAACAGCATGATTAGCAGGTGGCAAAGCTTTCTTAAACCAAACCACTGCTGACGTACAGAGTGCATCTTCAAACTGCGCGTCAGCAGCATCGAAACAGTGAATTCGTAGTAGGGTAACGCGATTTAGCAAGTAATCCTTAATTTGCTGTCCGTAATTCACATCCATAAATCCACTGGGAATCAGCCACCCTGCTAATCCACCAACAGCCATACTCGCATCCGCAATGCACAAAAAATGGCAGTAAAGACTAGCCAACTGACTGAGTTTAACTCCCGCTGTTTGCTGTGCTAGCTGTTGCAGCCGCAGCTTTTCAACTCGGTTCAAATGATGATGTCGGGTATATGGAGGATTGCAAATGACTAAGTTAGCTTTTGCCTCGTCAGAGTCAGGGGGTATTGCTTGGGTAAAGTCAGCGATATTTAGATGTAGCGAAGTGTCATTCCAAAGCTTAATCGCTTCGTTTCCGTAATGGGGGTCAATTTCATAGCCGACTGCTTTAACAATTTGCGATCGCCCAAATTGCTGCAATAATGCCGAGTAAAAAGAACCTGTACCAAAAGCCGGGTCTAGAAAACGAATCTTAATATCCGACGGCAACAGCATTGAAGCATATTTGAGAATATCTGCTGCCAGTGTTGGAGGCGTAGCAAACTGACCTAGTTTATTTCGCTGAGCTTGAGTTCTAGCTCCATCCAGTTGCGATTGCCGCAACATTCGTGTCACTTCAATTGTTGCAGTTACATTCATATCCCAAACAGCCCCAAATCCTCAATCCGATGTTCCCAAACCCAGTCAATTCCTTCAGCCGCTTCGTAACCCAAATAGCCACTGTCAAAGTAACCGCAAAGAAACAAAATAAAACGCACGTTATTGCCGTATTGCTCCTCAATTGAGTCATTTTAATAGCTTCTTCTTTGCGTCGCTTATTGGGATTGGTATAGTCACCGGCAGATTTCGCTTCAATCAGTAACGGGAATTCACCAGGGCTAGAATTAATTGGTACAAGCGCAACATCAATAGGGATATTAATTTGTTTGCTGCCGGACTGTAAAAGTACCGGGATATTGAGCCGAAACGAGAAAGTCCCAGGCTGCATGGTTTCAAAACTTAATCCGGCTCCTCCTCTAATGTAGGAATAACCGCGCTGTTCCAGCCATTGCTTAATCATAGCAAGCTGCCTTCGTTCTTGAGCGTTACGAACGATTGGGTCAGAAATAGCACCGCAAAGGCGATCGGCAACAATTGTCGCTGCTCTTTGAACTTCAGTCTCCGTTGGCTGCTGTCCGCTTTCTAGCCAAGGAAAAATATCTTTGTCGAGCAGTCGTGCAATAATTTGACTAATTTTTGTGAGTTCAGCATCCAGAGTTGCAATGTCTGCCCGGGGCGGAATTCGCTGTTTCTCTTCCATATTTTTGACCAGGTTGGGCGACACTCCTGCTAAACCGATCAGGCGATCTCGCGCAATTGGCGGCGCTGCCGCCATGCGTAAAATGGGCAAAACCTCTGGATGCTGTCGCAGCAGGGCGGACGTGATGTTGCTCAGATTGGCTGTCTCTGCTAGGGCGGATTTAACTTGTTGAGTTGTAACAATGCGAGTGTCGCGGTAGGCTTTTGGAGCGAACAGCATGAACCAATTGTTATAGAAGTCTACCGACAGGGCAATATCGGGTTTCCACAAGTGTGGTTTGTCGGCATTAACTGGCACTGCACCTCCTCTAATCGCGACCCTCGCCTAAATAGCTTAGATTGCTGGAACGTCTCTGTTGTATTATCCACCAAGCGGTTGCTCTTGAAGCGGATTTAGTCAACTAAACCCGCGCGAAGGGCTCTGACAGCCGCTTGAGTGCGATCGTCGCAAGACAGCTTATTGAGGATATTACGCACATGAGTTTTCACAGTACCGAGAGAAATGTATAGCTGCTTGCAAATTTCCTCATTGCTGCACCCTTCAACAATCAACTCTATAACCTCTTTTTCTCGTTCTGTTAAAGGGTTCGCCATTAACAAATGACTGTATTCTGGCTCGACTCCATTGATTGACACAGTGGAAATAGTTGCTGAGTTAACAGCTTCCTTGAAAGGGTTATTCATGCGAGCCAAAACGATTCTGGCAATTGAAGAATCGATCCAGTTTTCACCAGCATTTGTCTCAACAACAGCTTCCACTAACTTTTCAAAACTGACATCTTTCATGCAGTAAGAGTCTGCTCCCGCTGCAAAAGCTGCCAGCACGGATTCCTCATTATCCTGCATCGTTAAAATCAATACTTTCGGTTGGTTCTCCACGCTTGGAGTTTGGGCAGTTTGTATGTATTCTTTGAACCTTTTGGTCAGTTCAATCCCATCTACTAACCCCGGTAGTCCGATATCAACGATCGCTACATCAGGCCGGGTTTTCTCCAGTAAAGTTATCCCTTGCAGGCCGTTAGCTGCCTCTCCGATAAATTCGAGTTCTTCGCAGTCTTCTAAAGCTGCTTTGATTCCGGCCCTTGTCAGGTGGTGGTCTTCAATTAAGGCAACGCTAATTTTATTCATGGTTGGTTTGTTTAAAAAAAGGACAATTGTACTTCAGCGGCACGAGTGTGCCCGAGGTAGAACGTATGCGCTCTTTTGTATCCAAACAAGATTTTTAGAGCGAGATAGGGAGCCGTACAGTAAATGTGCTGCCTTGACCCACCGTTGATGCTACGTCAATACTGCCAGAGTGGGCTTCTACAATCCGGCGAGACAAGTGCAGCCCCAAGCCGCAACCTGCTCTGGCATGATTTCCGGTGCGAAATCGTTCAAACAGCGAGGCTTGTTCTGAGGCTCTGATGCCGGGGCCGGTGTCTTCTACGCTAATGCTTACCGATTTGGCATCTGGACGGACAACGACTTTCACACAACCAAAATCGGTGAATTTAATGGCATTTCCGACTAAGTTGGTGATGACTCGGCGGAGTTCGAGGCGATCGCCCTCAATCCGCAGCGGTTGCGAGTCTGACTCGTCGCAGGTTAGGACAAGTCCTTTATCAATAGCCACAGCCTCCAGTTCTTTGACGACTTCTTTGACCAGTTTTTTGAGGTCGAAGGGGGCGATTGCCAGGCTCTTGCAACCAGATTCAAATCGGTGAACTTCCAGTAAAGTATTGACTAACGAAAGCAAATTTTGGTTACTGTTACCGATGGTGGCGATCGCCTCTACCGCTTGAATGGGCAGTTCACCGAATTTCCCTCGTTTGAGCAGGGTCAGCATTCTATCAGCGGCAACTAGGGGAATCCGCAAGTCGTGGGTAAGACGAGCCACAAAATCCTCTCGTGCCTTTGTCATTTCCAGCATCGCATCTATGCTGTGTTTGAGCCGGAGGAGGCTGCGGACGCGGGCCAGTAACTCATTCACCTGGATGGGCTTGCAAACGAAATCATCAGCCCCCAAGTCAAGTCCATCAGCTATGGTTGTTGAGTTGTCAGCCGCAATTAACAGGATGGGGATAAAGGGAAGTTGAGGATTTGAGCGAATTCTGTAAGTTACTTCGTAACCGTCTACTTCTGGCATCATTACATCCAACAGGAGTAAATCTGGCGGTGACTCCTCAACTTGAGCTAAAGCCTCAAGCCCGCTTGATCTTGTGGTGACGCAGTAGCCTTCTTCTGAGAGGATTGCCTGCATAATAAATAAGTTGTCGGCTGCATCGTCAACGGCCAAGATTTTACTGGGTTTATCTCTCATTGTCCTGACTTCCTTTCACCCCTCCATCCAAAACTTACGAATGAGTCCATATCTTCTGAATCAGCCTTTTGGCGGATAAAACTTAAAAATTGTCGATAATCTTGAAGCTGCTGAGATTCTTCCAACTTTCGCTGTTTTCTGATTCGCAGCAAGTAGTCTTTGAGGCGAACGTACCGCCATCCAACTTGAAATCCCAGATCGTAGATTTGAGTGGCTTTCGGATTCGCGCTCGCGTTGAGTAAGGTTTGTGCGACGCTTGGCGAGTCGAAGTCAGAAATTGTTCTCCTGCTTTGTTTTCCATCCTTACAGCCTTTCCAAAACTCTTTGCTGCTAGTTGAAGTTTGGATGGAAATCTTGTACTCTTGGAGCGTCGATTCAAGCCAATCTAAGTCTTGTTTTCTGTCGTTCGAGAGGGAATCGTTTGGCTGATACTTATTCCAGGCGCGAGCAAAAGCATTTAGCGAATTTTGAAAATCTGCCAAAAAACAGTCTAACAGGGTTTGATACTTTGACGATGGTGAAAGTCGGCTGCGGTTTGAAAGAGTGTGAGTTGGTGGCATAACTGTCAACATAAGCAAAACTTGGTTTTAGTTGGCTTTTTTCGATTTCATCTCCTGTCTCCAACCTATCAACTGCCAAGCTTGAGCGAGTTCTACCTAAAAGCTGATTTTTCATTCACTGTCGTAAAGCTAATTTCTCATTCACTGCCACTGTTGGTTAGAATTGTTATTAGCGCGACTTTTATTTTTACATAAATAATTGTGCCGTCCCGCGCGCGATCGCCTGCATCAGACCGATCGCCAAAAAATAATGTCCTCTCGATTAACAGGGCATCCGTCACAAAAACTTAAACTTTGCCTCTGAACAGCCAGCGCAGAAATAATATCAAGCCCTGCACGCAGCGCGATCGCGCGTTAAGCTAGAAACAAACCCAAATAACAATCGCAGGACTGGACGCAACTGGCATACTAAAATCAAGTTGTAGGGTGCGTCAGGTAAATCGATCGAACGATTATTGAGGGTTTAGATATCTGACGCACCTTACTAATTGTGACAATTGCGCCTAGTCCTGAATAAGTTTTTAGGAGTCCGGTTGTACAATGACTTGCACCAAGAATGCTTCTTAGTCTTACAAAACAAACGCAGAAGACATCCGAAGACCGAAGTATGAAGGCAGAAGCTAGAAGCCGGATATTTAACTGATCATAAGTGTCTTCTCACTTCTGCCTTTGAAGGGGCACAACCATCACCTTCAATGGCTAAAATTATTGTCTAGACTCCGGTTGTAGCGATTAGGTGGATGCGCTATCGCCCTTACTTTTTCTAATCTGCTAAAAGAGATTCTAGCTCTGTTAGGATTTTTTGGAGGCGCTTCTGCTTCTTTGGATCGCTCCAAGCTTTGGACTTGTTCGCTTTTGTTAAAGCTCCCTTTATTTGGGTTTTTAGATTCTCTTCCGGTTCTTCTCCCGAAGTACCTGCCTTTAAATCCGCGATGCGTTCTTTAATCTGAGTTAAAGATAGACCTTCAGCGATCGCTGCTTCTAGAAGCGACTTTCTTGCCTGCTCATCTTTAACTTTGGCGATCGCTCGCGCCTTGGTGTACTCGATCTGACCCCAGCGCAGGGCTTCTTGGATGTCTGTCGGCAGCTTCAGCAGTCCCAGTCTGTTGCTGACGAAAGATTCCCACGACATCCGCCCCAATTCGTTAAAAACCTTGACGACTATTTGCATTTCATGATGAATGATAACGTTATCATTCATCCTCTGTACGTCATTTTGCATCCGGTAGAGCAGCCGCACCACCTCTTCGAGATCGTATTCAAGGTGATGGGAGAGCAGTTGCAAGATACCCTCCGTTTCTTCGACTGGGTTGAGGTCTTCCCGCTGGAGGTTCTCAACTAATGCGACGCGCAGAGCTTGCTGTTGGGTCAAGTCCCGAACGATAACAGGAACTTCTGTCAATCCCACTTCTCTAGCAGCTCTATACCGCCTTTCGCCAGCTACTAGCTCGTATTTTTCATCTCCCAAAGGACGGACTAATAGAGGTTGGAGAATTCCATCAGTTTTTACTGACTCAACCAAAGCCTGCATAGCTTGGGAGTCGAAGTATCGGCGAGGTTGAGAGGATGGAAGCTTTATCGACTCAATCGAGAGCAGTTTTTCTGCCGTTGGTTCTGCCACTTCATCATCTCCAAACAAAACGCTCAAATTTGCCTTACCTTTATAGGGCTGGTCATTCTTACTTGACATTGAGTTTCTCCATCTTGGCTGCTAGCTGGTCTAATATTTTGACGACGGGATTCTTAGGTTCGTAAACAGCAAGCGGGACTTGTTTCTCGGAAGCATCCGCGAAAGCAGTTATGCGCGGGATGGGAGTGTAAACGGGGCCGAAGGTCGTAAACTGCTCGCTCATAGCCTTGAGAGTCCGCTTGTCCTGAGAGTTTGCAGCAGCATAGCGGGAGGGAACAAAACCAGCTATCTGCAAAGAGCGGTTTCCTTTCTTTCTGATTCTCGCTACTGTTTGCAACAGGAGGTTGGTGCCCTCAAAGGCTTTGTAGTGAGTCTCAACGGGGACTAAGACGTGAGTAGCGGCTACCAAGCTGATGTAGCTGAGCAACCCTAAACTGGGAGGGCAATCTATGAGGATGAAATCATAGTTGTCTTGAATTGGGGCGATCGCATCTTTGAGGCGAACTTCCCGAAAATCCATGTTAACCAGTTGAATTTCCGCCGCGCTGAGGTTGATGTTGGTAGGAGCCAAATCCATACCGTGAATGCCAGTGTGGATGGGCATAGGCTCCTCATTGACAATGGCATCAAATACAGTTTTATCCAAATTCTGAGAGTCAACCCCCATGAAGAGCGTCAGAGAACCTTGAGGATCGATATCGATGAGAAGAACCTTGTGGCCTCGCTTAGAGAGGTGGTAGCCGAGATTGAGCGCGATCGTGGTTTTCCCCACACCACCGGCTTGGTTGAACAGCGAGATTATCTTTGTCATGACTTGCCCTCCGGTAACGTGCCACCATAGTTCCAATCTTGCGTGCAAAAGGAGGCGGCGGTTAAAACTGTAAGCATATTTGCACTCTTGTTGAAGTTTGGGAATGTCTGCGCTTTAGGTATGAACCGTCACTATCCCCAGACCGTTTTGTAAAAAAACTATAGTTATACTCTCATATAAAAGTGATATCTCAGAAGGCGCATTAGCAATTTTTTTATTTTTTCCCACTCGGAAAGGCAATTGGTAACAGTGACCATGCCGTTGCTGTAAAAGACAACGGCAATGTGGTCGGGTATAAATGCTGGCAGGTGACGCTAAATACTTCTAAGCTCGCTCTTTCATTGACTTGTAGGGATAAGGATAGTTGATTGTTAGTTTGAGCGAGCCAGGAAGTACCTCTGGTTGGTTAACAATGCAGTAAATGAGATATCCAGCCCATTCTACTTCTGTCCAAGCCAAAGGCGAGAACTGGGCTGACTCACAAATGGCGCGTTTAACCAGTCCCGGTCTGCTGCGGTTCTCAAACAGAGCTTGCACGAACTGGGTGGGATTGGCTATGGCAGGGGACAGAAGCTTGCAAAATTTTCTAGGATGAACTGTCCGAAGGTAATTGATAGCAGCTTGTCCATTAAATGCTTCAACTAGAGATGGGGAAATTTGCAAGTGCTGGAGCAGCAAGTCCATATCTTCATCAGTATTGGTTACTGCCCATAAATTATCCTCGAGCCACCCCCAAACTATCTGCTCAGCCTCTTTGTGAGTTGCTACCAAAAAGCGATTTCCTTTATAGGTAAACCCTGATACGTGGGGCAGTTGGGGGAGAGACCAGTCGGCAAAAGCGCGATCGCTGTCCAGTAGCAATAGGACGGATGCTAGTATGTGCCTCCTGCTGTGTCGCAGCGGATCGGCAACGGGTGCAGGCTTTCGAGAGCTGTGTTGATGGTCAAACTGCATGGGAACGCCGTTCTCCTATTAACAGTAAAAGTTACTGATTTAAGCTAAAAGCTAAAGGCTGTAAACTCAATCCGCCGTCCCTCCTAATTTTCCAGCTCAAAAGTCATCAGCAAAATTACTCTTGCGGACTATTCAAACGCGATTCAGATGCAGAAATTATCATCCGAGTGGCTGTTGTTTGTTCTAATTTCAGCTAGCTATAGCAATAGGAATTTGTTTGACGGCTTTTTTTCGAGATCGCTACTTTTTGATACAACAAGTACCGCTTTAATGTTCTGTGCCTTGAGAACTAAAGTTAGTTACAACTGAAGGCTTACTGAGAACGACAACAATGCATGATAGGTTGATTGCTAAAAGATCGACGCGCTTTTAGAGGGCGGCACGCTTATGTTTTTAGGCACGATGCAGAGATTTTCTCCTGAGTATATCTTGAGGCTGAAACAAATAGGGTTAGCTTTTTTTGAGAAGATAGCAACTGACCGATCGATAGCTGGAGAAACCCAAGATTTTTATCAGGGATTGCTTGCAGGATTGGATCGGGCAGTCAAGTTAATAGATGAAGAAGGCGGGGTACAAACACTTAGCCTTTTAGAAGCTAAAATAGCAACTTTTATCAATGATGGAGGAGATGATTTGCCCCAACAACATCTAAGTTCAAATTTAGAAGAGGGCGACTCTAAGCTATCCATTTGTAGGTTGCCTGCTAGCTCCATTTCTCAACTAAGACAAATTGGAAAAGAAACCGATTGCGAACCGATTATAAAAGATTGCATCTGCATCGGCGAGACTCAAGATTTCTATCACGGCTGCCTTGCTGCTATTGATTTTGCCCTGTCCTTGGCAGGTGAGAAATATGCCTATGCTCAAATCAGTTTGGTAAAAACTAACGCAGCCAATTTCATCGAATTAAACAAAGATTGGGAGCGCCGAGTTCTCGAGCTTAAAGGCTTATCTTCTTCAAATAGGCAAGATTGGCAACCAAAACAAAATTTGCTGGTTTGGCTTTCGCAAGCAGATGGTGACAATCAAGTTGGGACGCTGGGTAGTGAAGCAGAGGGCGATGAAGCTGATTCGCTCTCGACAGAAGCGGGGGCTTTAGCTGAAATACAGGAGCAAGATTTAAAGAGCGATCGCTCTGATTCTAGCGAACTAATCGTACCTCTGGGTTTAAGCAATTTGGCTATTTTGAAAGACCAGACTGAAAGTGAAGAGGGAGTCCGAGAACAGTTTACAGAAGAGGTAGTAAAGCTGGAAGAAGAAGAGCGCTTAGAGCTAGAGAATTTGCTATCTAGGGCTTTATTAGATAGCTATCAACAGTTAAAGCTAGGGAAATGCAAAGTTATAGAAGATTGGACAGCATTTTTAGAGTCGGGTGAAGCAATCAGGGTAATTTCAGATCGAGACAGCCACATTGTGCTGCGGATTACTTTAGAGGGTGAAGTGCAAAGCGCTTTATCTTATGGCGATGCAGAGGTTTTGGGTGCAACTGTTAAAGAAAACTCTGAGGATTTGGGTAACTGGTTAAAGCCGATAATTCCGAACCCGCCAGCGGGCGATTTGAATGCTGATTCAGTACCGCCAGCAGCCACAATGGACATTCAGCAGGTAAAAATGGCTGAGTCTATTCTGCCAACGGCTCAAAGAGCTTTTGAGTATTTCCTCAATTATGCACGCGATCGCGTGGAAGAGACTGATGAGTACACTCGCGTTCGGGTAGGAGATTTGTACGATCTGATCGTGGAAGAGTCGGAAGGGGTTTCGGTGTCTTCTCTGACTGTTTCTGTCCGAGGGGAGTTAATCAAGGTGCGTGGAGAAGATTTGGTTTTAGCTCAGGGTATTTCCTCTGAAGATATTGATTTTTGGGCAGTTGTGGCAGAGCAGCTAGATCGGATAGAGGCGAGGAATAGGGATTGGGAGCGATCGGAACCAGATAGTCAAAGTGGTTTAGGGGGCTGAATCCCTGGAAATACCCCTTATTTGAATTAGCTCCTCTCTGCAAGATGCTTTAAAATTTATAGCGTCTAAAACTTTAAAAAAATCTTCGTGTGTTTCATTACGATGTTCATAAAAATCTAAAATAACATTAGTATCAAAAATAAAGATGCACTTTTGCCAAAGCTCCAAAAAATCTTCGTCAGATGGGGAATAATAGCCGGGGAATAAGTCTTTCATTTTTGTCAATTACTTGGTAAATATCTTGCGCGCTCCACTCATATTGAGGCGCATGGTGATGACTTGCTCGCTAACCAGATAAACCCTACTTGCTTCCACCACGCTCATCTTAGTTTTAGCGATGTGAAAGGCTGCTTCTTTTGAAATAAGCAGCGCTGGCCCTAACCAATTCGCTTCATCCTCCTGTTCCACGTCGAAGTGGCGGCAGCCGTGCTTATCGAGTACAGGACGCGCGATATGACCGAGAATGCTGTGACCGAGTTCGTGAGCGATATTTGAAGCCTGTCGGAGGAGATCGTGCGAATCGTTGTGGATGATACGCCGTCGGTCGCCGTCAATGATGGTGACAGCCGAAAAGCTTTCCCGAGCCTGTTCCATAAAATGGGCAACCGCTTCTTGTATTTCGGTGTAAGCCGATAGGGGATCTACGGGGATTTCTAAGTGTTGGGCCAATCTCCAGGGACAAAGGGGGTCATGAGGTCTGAGACTCAGTTCCTTTCTATATTTCCGAGCATAAGCATCCGCTTCAGATTTGAACCCGCGGCGTAACTGCTGTTTCATCAATCTATTCGATCCTTGCGTAGACGCTCGTAACCTGCTTTGAGAATAGCTTCGAGAGCTGCTGCTCCTTCTGGCGTGAGATTGCGATCGGCCCGCAAGTACGCAGTAATTTGAGTAAGCGGGTCTGATTCAGTCCGAACATCCCGAGCTCCTTTGACAAAGGACTCAGCCTGCAATCCCGACCATTTTAGCAGTGCTGCGAGACTATCCACATCAGGCCTCCTTCCTTGAGCCATGCGGGTCAAAGTGGACGCGCTTACCTCAGACTGTGCCGCTACCTGCTTCCACGTTAGGCGCTGCGACTGTCGCTGACTGTCTAACGCTGCGTAAAAGGACTCTACATCGAACTCTACCTTAGCCATCCTCCCTCTCCCATTGCTACCTTGCAATTTTAAGTCACTTGTGTAATCTTGGTAATTGCGAGCTAGCAATTGCTAGTCATTCTCGCAATTAGTAAAGGAGTGTTACTGTGATTGCGTCAAAAAATTATCGGATTCAGATTGATGAAACTTCTTATGAAGTGGACGATCCAGTTATTGCGGGCTTTCAGCTTCTGGACGCGGCAGGGAAGAGGCCATCTGATGAATACCTCATCTTTCAGCGGTTGCAGAACGGGCAGCTTGAGGAAATCAGGCCTGATGAAACGGTCGATCTGCGGAAACCGGGTATAGAGGCGTTTATCACCTGGCAAAGCGATCGCTCTTTCCGTTTTGTAATTGACGGCCGGAAATTTGAATGGGGGATACCGCTAATTACCGGACTGAAGCTCAAACAACTTGCGGGAGTTGACCCCAAATCTTATGGAGTTTGGCTGGAGGTACGGGACGGAGAAGACCGCCCGGTGGGAAATGAGGAGTCGGTGGATCTCCAAGCTCCCGGAGTCGAGCGCTTCTTCACCGGTAAGAAGACTACGACGGAGGGTTAATCCGTGAGTTTCTTACCGTCGCGAGAGCGGGAATATCTTGAAAGCAAAGGTATTGTTTTTCAGGAAGTTATAGACGGGAGCCAGAAAGGGGTCATTCTCCCTAGCTTTAGGTTGCCGTCTAACAAGTACGATGTCCACCAGGCAGAGGTATTGATCGTGCTTCCGCCAGGCTACCCAGATGTCCCGCCAGATATGTTTTACTTGCAACCCTGGGTGAAGCTTGCCACTCACAACCGTTACCCCACAGCAGCAAACCAGGCTTTTATGTTCAACGGAGTATCCTGGCAGCGGTGGTCGCGCCACAACAACGAGTGGCGTTCCGGTACTGACGGTATTTGGACGATGCTCAAGCGCGTGGAACACGCCCTGGAGGTGGCTGCATGAGCTTTACTGCCAGTATGGTGTTGCAGGAGGAGCACCTTAAATACCTCCAAAAAAGCCTGAGCCTCGAAGATGGACGAGAACGGGCTGCTTACGTGCTCTGCGGTGAGGTAGTCGTTGAATCCGATCCTTGGGATAGCCAGCAGCGGAGGAAATATCTTTCCTATGAAATCCTCGCGGTACCTGAAGATGAAATAGTTTCGAGTTCAGATCGGCATATTACCTGGAAAACTGATTCTTTTGTTCGAGCATTGAAGCTCGCTCACACGAGGGGGATGACAGTGGCTATCGTTCACAGCCATCCGAGAGGTATCGCTGCGTTTTCCGAACAGGATGATAGAAACGAGCCTGACCTTGTAGAGCTTGCCCAGCACAGAAACGGGCCCCAGACAAAACTCCTGAGCCTAATTCTCACAGACTCAGGAGAGCTTGTCGGTCGCCTGTGGACGAGCCAGCAGGAGTCGATTCCCCTACAACTGATTTGTGTTGTAGGAAAAGCAATTCAGCTCCACTACAAAGGACGGAGGCAGGGCATACCTTCGTCAGTCTTTCACCGACAATCGCTCGCATTTGGGGAAGCACTTACTCAGGATTTATCAACGCTCAGGGTTGGAGTTGTAGGCTGCGGCGGTACGGGCAGCGCAGTCGCCATGCTGCTTCCCAAAATGGGAGTACGGCTGATTGCGCTCTTCGATCCAGATGTAGTTGAAGAGAGTAACTTAAACCGACTTCACGGCGCGACTCGGGAAGACGCTGAAGCAAAGCACGCGAAGGTTCTTGCTGTAGCGCGATCGCTCTCGGAGCTAGGGCTTGGAGTGCAAGTAAAGTCCTATCAATCGTGGATAGGCGATCGGGATTGCCGAGATGCCCTGAAATCCTGCGATATAGTCTTCGGTTGCACGGATGACCATGCCGGACGGTTGTTGCTTAACCGCTTTGCCTACTATTACCTGACTCCTGTTTTCGATGGAGGGCTTGCCATTGAGGTATCTCCAACTGAACCGCCAGAAATCAAAGCGCTAGATGGTCGAGTAACGGCACTGATACCCAACCACACCTGCCTGTTGTGCCGAGAAGTTATCAATTCTGTGGCAGCGCGGGATGAGGCTTTGAAGCGGAACCATCCAGTCGAATACGAACGGCGGAAAGCAGAGGCTTACGTTCTAGGTGAAGGAAACCCAAGTCCCGCAGTGGTACTCTTCACCACAGGTGTTGCGATTATGGCGATTGAAGAGTTGGTACACCGCCTTCAAGGATTTCGAGGCGAGAACGGTGCGATAGCCCAAAGAGTAAGAAAATTTCACCTAATGACCGATCGAAAGCAAGCTGCTGATTCCAAGTCACATTGCCCTATTTGCGGTACTGCTGATTGTTGGGGCAAAGGCGATATTGTTCCATTTCTCGATTTGGTGGAGTGAGCTATGTTTCTTCGCAATATAATTCGATGGATTCTAATCAAGCTGAAAGTAATTGAAAGACCCGACTTGTCAGCACGGATAGTTAAACTTCATCCAGCACCTGAAGAAATTATACCGAAACAGGTATTGGTCGTTGGTGATGCCCGCTATCGAAAGTGGGCTTGTTTTCAATGTCCCGGTGAATGCGGAGAGGCGATTTTGTTGTCGTTAAACCAGACTCAGCATCCTTCATGGAAAGTTACTATAGACTGGTTAGGACGACCGACGATTCATCCCTCGGTTAGGCAGCTTAATGAGTGTAGATGCCATTTCTGGGTTCGTCATGGCTGTGTTGAATGGTGTTCCGATACAGCAGCCATAGCCCAAAGGAAATTCTAGTTGTTCGGAACAGCAATCAGGATTGTTTTCAAACTGCATTGCTGTTCCGAGCGAAATTCCACCAAGTATACCGCCTCAGTAATTTGGGTACGGAAATTGAATTCATTGTAGCTATACCCTTCCTAATCCGTTCTATTGTCTTACTAATTCAGGTACTAACCCTACCAATATTACGAAAGAAGTCAGGTTCTTCTAAGAAGTAGTATCCGCCAGGCTGCAAAAAGCTGCACGCTTAGTCCAGAGGGGGCAGCTTTTTTTTGAACCCACATTCCGCAACTCAGCAGGCACAGAAAGCTAGACATTCTCATGATATAGGACGACAACCGGGGCCGCGACCAACAAGACGTTACCGAAATGCTTGACTCTATGTTTTGATGTTTTTACTGGCTTGGATCAGTAATTTGTTGATTAGAGCTTGTTTTTGCCTGCCATCAAGTCGAGGAGTTGGCGCCGTTTGACCTTTGTCTGTCTGTGGGGTTGAGTTTTGAGGTGGCGCTTCGGACGCGGCAACGGCTGAGGGAGAATGAACCGGAATTTACAAATGCGGTTCCGCTAGGGTGGTTTATGTTGGGCTGGGATTCAAAAAAGCGATCGCTTAAACTGGTAGAGTTTGATTAGGAGAGTGCGAGATGCCTCCGGCACGCTTCGCGAACG
Organism: Microcoleus sp. T3_A4; assembly: GCF_036700465.1. Lineage (NCBI taxonomy): Bacteria > Bacillati > Cyanobacteriota > Cyanophyceae > Oscillatoriales > Microcoleaceae > Microcoleus > Microcoleus sp. T3_A4. The sequence continues at coordinate 35,106 of NZ_JAUBOY010000006.1, forward strand.
CATCCTTAAAATCTGGTGAGCCGGTAATTCCTGTCTGGTTAGATCGGATTCATCAAGGGCTAGCTAGTAAGCTGGTGAGTTAGGGGCGATCGCATTTATCAGGAATATTTTTTTCTTAATATTAAGTATTTTTTCATGAGTAAGCTAACTCTGCCACAACTGGAACGACATCTGTTTGCCGCCGCCGATATCCTGCGGGGCAATATGGATGCTTCGGAGTTCAAAGAGTATATTTTTGGGATGCTATTCCTCAAACGCGCTTCGGATGTGTTTGAGCAACGTTACGACCAAATTCTACAGGAGAATCTGGCACGGGGACGCACGCCAGAAGATGCGAAACTGAGGGCGGAAAATCCCATGAGTTACCAAGAGGCTTTTTTTGTACCGGAAAAAGCGCGATGGGCTTATATTCGCGATGAAGTACATGAAAAAGTAGCAGATGGATTGAATAAAGCTTTAGGAGCTCTGGAAGATAATAACCAAGCTTTAGCAGGAGTATTAGGTCACATTAATTTTAATCGTCAGGTGGGAAAGAATCGGCTTTCTGATTCTAAATTGCGCGAATTAATTCAACATTTTAGTAAGTATCGGTTGCGAAATGAAGATTTGGTTTTCCCCGATTTATTGGGTGCTGCTTATGAGTATTTGATCAAAGATTTTGCTGATTCTGCGGGGAAGAAAGGGGGCGAGTTTTATACGCCGCGTGAAGTGGTGCAGTTGATGGTGCGGCTGATGAAACCACAACCAGGGATGTCTGTTTATGACCCTTGTTGTGGTTCGGGGGGTATATTAATTCTGGCACAGCAATATGTTGAAGAGTGCGGCGGCGATGCCAGAAATTTAGCGCTTTACGGGCAGGATAATAACGGCGGCGTGTGGGCAATTTGTAAGATTAATATGCTGCTGCACGGAATTCGGGATGCGGATATTCACAATGATGATACCCTATTTAATCCCTTACATATTGAAGGCGGGGAACTGATGCGGTTTGACCGAGTAATTAGCAATCCGCCTTTTTCCCAAAACTATAGCCGTGAAGGCATGGCATTTCAGGGAAGGTTTACGCATGGGTTTTGTCCAGCAGACGGGAAAAAAGCAGATTTAATGTTTGCTCAGCACATGATGGCGGTGCTAAAAGATAATGGGATGATGGCGACGGTAATGCCTCATGGGGTGCTGTTTCGGGGGGGTGAAGAGAAGAAGATTCGCGAGAGTTTGATTGAGAAAGATCGTTTAGAAGCGGTGATTGGTTTGCCGCCAAATTTATTTTATGGAACGGGGATTCCTGCTTGTATTTTAGTGATGCGCGGGAGTAAAGATGCGAAACCTGCGGCACGTAAAAATCAGGTGTTATTTATTAATGCCGATGCGGAATTTTATGCAGGTCGCGCTCAGAATTATTTGCGCCCCGAACATATTGAAAAGATTACCTGGGTGTTTGAAAATTTTAAGGCTTTACCGGGTTATTCGGCAGTGGTGACAAAGCAGGAATTAGCAGACAATGATTATAACTGCAATATTCGCCGCTATGCGGACAATGCGCCACCGCCAGAACCGCAGGATGTGAAAGCACATTTATTGGGAGGAATTCCTAAAGTTGAGGTAGAGGCAAAGCGTCTATTGTTAGAGGCGCATGGATTCGATCCAACTAGAATTTTAGTGGAGCATTGTTAATGGATTATTTAGATTTTATTGCCTCAATTACGGAAAGAGGGGAGATTAAAAAATTTATTGAATCTGATGCTGGCGTTCAACAACAAGAAGGTAAACTTCATAGTGTGTTTGCTGCTTGGTGGCAACTTCATGCACCAGATTTGGGGGAGTTGCCGAAAACGAAGAAAGTGATGGAACTGCGAGGGGAGTTTTTGCATTCGTTTGTTGATAGCCTGGAACCTGTGGGTTTACTTGACCGCTTCAAGGTTGCGGGTGTGGTGGCGAGTTGGTGGGATGAAGTGAAGTATGAACTCAGAACGCTCTCGGAATCGGATTTTGGCGGGTTGGTTGATAGTTGGGTGGATACGATTCGGGATGCTTTAGAACAGGATGATGATACGCAGAAAAATCAGACGAAGTTCGACCCGCTCAATCATAAGCTGGTGGTGCGGTTGATGCCGGACTATCTGGAGGAAATTGCGGACGCTGAGGCGAAAATTGCCCAGTTAGAGCAGCTTAAGGTTGCGTTTGAAGGGGGAGAAGAGGCCCAAGAGGGAGAAGCAACTGAGGAGGAGTCGGAGGCGGTTAATTTTGCTAAGGAGTTGGAGACAAGGCTCAAGACTCTGAAAGGTTCGATTAAGGAGCCGAAGAAGGAAATTAAGGATTTAAAGAAGAATTCGCCGCTGTTGAATGCGGCTAAAATCGCAGAACTTGAGGCGACGGTTGAGCCAATGGAAGCGGAAATTGCCGAGATTGAGAAACAACTGGAACCCTATAAGGACATTAAAAAGCAATTGAATGAAGCGAAGGGGATACTGAGGATGCTGAAGAAAGAAGTGGAGAAGCGTTTGTCAGCTAAACGTGCGGCGTTGACGGATGAGGATTGTCAGGGGTTGGTGTTGGCGATTTTCAAGGATGGCTTAATTGCTGAGTTGGAGCGATATGTCACGGCTCACCGTCAGCAGGTTATTGTGGCGGTAGAGAATTGGTGGGATAAGTATCGGGTGACGTTGCAGGATATTGAAACGGAACGGGATGCGGCGGCGAAGCAGTTGAATGAGTTTTTGAGTGGGTTGGGTTATGCGTGAGACTTTGGTTAAGACTGAGGAGTTTAAGGATTCGCCTTTAGGAAAGATTCCGGCTGATTGGGAAGTTTTAACTTTTGAGGACGTTTCAACAGTAAGGCAAGGTCTTCAAATTGCTATTTCCAGAAGATTTAAAGACTACAAGCCTGGTAGATATATCTACATCACAGTTGAATACCTTAATAATATTGGCAATTCCCACCTATTAGAGTTTATCGAATCGCCTGGTAATCGCGTTATTTGTCACCAAGATGATGTTCTAGTTACCAGAACAGGAGCAACCGGAAAAATTATTACTGATGTTGAGGGAGTTTTCCATAACAACTTTTTTCTGGTTGACTATGATAGGAGCAAAGTTAACAGAGATTACCTTGTTTGCTATCTAAACCTTGAGCAAATCCAGAAAGAGATTAAGTTGAGAGCAGGAACCACAACTATTCCTGATTTAAAACATCGCGATTTTTATTCACTAACATTTCTTAGACCGCCCTTAGCAGAGCAAGAAAAAATTGCTTTAATTCTTAAAAGCTGTGATGAGACGATCGCACATACCTCCTCTCTCATCGCCAAGCTCAAGCAGATGAAGGCTGGACTGCTGCACGACTTGCTAACACGGGGGTTAGATGAGAATGGGGAATTGAGGGATGCGATCGGGCACCCCGAACAGTTCAAAGACTCACTACTGGGACGAATTCCAAAGGATTGGGAAGTGGTGAAATTAGTGGATCATATCTCGCTGCCAAATGGTCAGCTAGATCCAAAACAACAACCTTATTGTAATTGGGTTCTAATTGCTCCCGATCATATTGAATCGGAAACTGGGCGAATTCTTAATCTTCAGACAGCAGCAGAACAAAATGCTATCAGCGGGAAATATGGTTTCCAATCAGGGGATGTATTGTACAGCAAAATTCGTCCTTATCTTCGTAAAGCTGTACTTGCAAATCGAGAAGGACTTTGTAGTGCAGATATGTACCCGCTTCGACCTCAACCAACTATTGTGTCACGCTTTCTTTTAGAGTTAATTTTAGGTGAGGATTTTTCTCGATTTGCTACAGCAGTCTCTATGCGTAGTGGATTTCCGAAGATTAATCGAGAGGAGTTAAGTGAGTATCAATTAGCCTTGCCTACTTATAAAGAGCAGCAACGCATTGCTGAAATACTTGACACTTACGACACCCGCATCCGCAGCGAAGAAGCCTACCGCGACAAGCTCAAACTCCAAAAACAAGGACTGATGCACGACTTATTAACCGGAAAAGTGCGGGTCAAAGATGCCGATAAATTCACCTCTGTAGGTGATACAGTTTAGCCAGTCCTGGGATTTTCACCCATTAAATAAGAGGAAATATCAAACCGTGTCTATCTGGCTTATTCGTCATGGTCAAAGTCAATCTAATGCAGGGTTGGCAACTATGGGGCCGCATGAAAACGCCGTGAGTGAATTGGGCGATCGACAATCAAGATGTATTCCAACCGCCGTCCAACAAACTCCCGACAAGATTGTGATTTCGCCTTATCTGAGAACACAACTCACTGCTCAACCATTGATTGAAAAATTTCCACATACACCCGTTGAGGTTTGGCAAGTTCAGGAATTTACCTATCTGGGCCTACAGCTCGACCAACCAACCACAACCGAGGCTCGCAAACCTTTGAGCAAAGCTTACTGGGATCGCTGCGACCCTGAATATGTCGATGGAACCAACGCCGAATCCTTGGTTCAACTGATGGAACGAGTCCGAACTACCCTGAACCAGTTACAACAACAATCCGGTTTTGTAGTTGTCTTTTCACATGGATTTTTTATCAAAGCAATGCTGTGGCAGATTTTGGCTAACCCAACGGTAATTGATGCCGTTGCGATGACTCGGCTTTTGGGATTTTCGCGAGGCTTTCGAGTACCGAATGCGTCAATTTTGCAGATGGAATTTGATTCAGGTGGGATACCTCACTGGAGTTCCTTTATTACCAATCATCTGCCACCAGAGCTAGAATCATTAGCACCCGATGCAACTGTGGCGAGCGATGCAGCCGATCGACCCTCGTAACCTACCTTTACTGGAACAATGCCCCAACTAACGCCAGAGTATATTTATGTTGAAAAGCCAACCATCGACCAACTTATCAGCATGGGTTGGCAGCATATCGAAGGCAGTTGGGATAATCCCCAAGTTACCGATCGCGAGAACTTCAAGCAAGTATTAATTGGCGATCGTCTAAAAGCCGCCATCAAACGCATCAACCTCGATGACAGCGGCAATCCTTGGCTCGATGATACCCAAGTGAATGCCGCCGCGAGTCAATTAGAGCGTCTGGGCGCACAAAGACTAATGGAAGCCAATCAAGCCGCTACAAATTTACTCCTCAAAGGCACCACAGTTCAGGGACAAGACGGCAAAGATCGCACCGTCCACTTCATCGACTTCGAGCATCCCTACCGCAACGAATTCCTAGCCATCAATCAATACCGAGTAGACCCCCCTTGGGCAACAGGCAAAGGGGGGTTTATCGTCCCCGACATCGTGCTACTCGTCAACGGCATCCCCCTCGTCGTCATCGAGTGCAAAAGCCCCGAACTGGATAAGCCCATCACCGAAGCAATCCGCGATTTGTTGCAATATTCCAACCAACGGGGAAGCAGCCAACCCGAAGGCGCAGAAAAGCTATTCCACTACAACCAGTTAATGATAGCCGCGTCTCAACATCGGGCAGCAGCAGGAACCATCGGCGCGAACTACGAGCATTATGTCGAGTGGAAAGACACCACTCCCTGCCCCCAAACCGAAATAGCCGCAGAACTCGGCGTTACCGAACTCAACTCGCGCCAAATGCTTATCGCCGGGATGCTACAACCCGCCAACCTCCTCGACATCCTGCGAAACTTTACTCTCTTCAAAACCAGCGACAGACGCACGATTAAACTCGCCCCCCGTTACCAACAATATCGGGCAGTCCACGAAGCCATCAGGCGACTCCTCGACAACCCAAGCCACACGCAACACGGCACCGATGACCAACGTGGTGGAATCATCTGGCACACCCAGGGCTCCGGCAAAAGCCTGACAATGGTGTACCTGATCAGAAAAATTCGCACCATCCCCGCCTTGCGTCGCTTCAAGATAGTCGTCGTTACCGATCGCACCGACTTAGAAAAACAACTGTCCGAGACAGCCGTCCTTACAGGCGAACCCTTACAAAAAGCGAAAAACGTCAAAAAGCTAGAAAAGTACCTCAAACAACCCGGTGCTGGCTTAGTCTTCGGGATGATTCAAAAATTTAAAGGTGGTGAAGACTCAGAAGAAGAAGAAAAAATTGAGCCTATGCCAAAAAATCTCAATCCTTCTGAAGATATATTAGTGCTAATTGATGAAGCGCATCGATCACACGCCAGCACCCTCCACACAAACCTCTTGACAGCATTACCCAACTGTGCGCGAATTGGTTTTACCGGTACTCCGATCGTCCAATCTGCCAAGAAAACGACCAAGCAAATTTTTGGTGATTTTATCGACCAGTACAATATCCGCCAATCTCAAGAGGATAAAGTTACTTTACCCATTCTTTATGAAGGGTTAGAAGCCAGAGGTGCCGTCACCCAAGGCGATGACCTAGATAAACTATTTGAAATCGTATTTCAGGATAAAACCCCAGAAGAACGGGCGCAAATTAAAGCTAAATACGCGACTAAAACCCAAGTCTGCGAAGCGCGAGAACTGATTAAAGCCAAAGCTAAAGATATGCTGCGCCATTATTGCGATCGTATCCTTCCCGGAGGTTTTAAAGCGCAAGTTGTCGCCTCAACTCGCCGCGCCGCCGTCCGTTATCAAGAAGCATTTTTAGAAGCCCAAATAGAACTGGTGCAACAACTCGAAACTCGCGCCCCCATCCTGCGAAGTTTCGACACTGAAACCCTAGAAAACCTGGATTCAGAAACTCGCTTTCTCGCCCAAGCATTACCACATTTAGAAACAATCCGTCGCCTAGAATTCGCCGCCGTCATTTCTGCTGATAAAGATGACGCTCCCAACTGGAAAAAGTGGACTGATAAGAGTCAACAAGAAATCCATATTGCCAAGTTTAAAGATCCTTTAGCCAAAAACAGTTTAGCAATTTTAATAGTTAAAAGTATGCTATTGACTGGATTTGATGCGCCGTTAGAACAAGTTTTATATTTAGACCGAGGAATGAAAGAATATGAACTATTACAGGCTATTGCCCGCGTCAACCGCGTTCATGATGATACTAAAGAATATGGCTTAGTTGTAGATTATTACGGCGTGAATCTAGCAGAAGCTTTAGCAATTTACGAAAAAGTAGATACAGAAGCCGCTTGGTTTGATATTCGGGAAGAGTTGCCAAAATTGCGAGATAAACACCAGCTAGTCATTAATTTATTCAGCCAAAATGGTTGCACAATAGACGATTTAGATGATTGTGTAGACTTGCTTAGAGACGAGCGCCTCAGAGTCGAATTCAACAATTATCTTAAAGACTTTCTCGACACCTTAGACACAATTTTACCCCGTCCCGAAGCCCGTTATCCTTATAACTTTGTCCAAGATGCCAAAAAATTGGGTCTAATTAAAAAATCCGTTGCCGACCTTTACCGGGATGAAAGATTCAATGTATTCAATTTCAACACCAAAGAAAAAGTCCGGGCATTAATTGACCAATATATTGAATCCCAAGGAATCGATCCAAAAGTTCCGCCTATTGATATAATGTCTCTGGACTTTAAAACTCACGTCCAGCGGCATCGGTCAATTAAAGCCCAAGCAGCCGAAATGGAATTCGCCGCCCGCCACCACATTACTATCCGCTATGATGAAGACCCAGTTTATTACAAAAACTTGAGTGACAAACTGCAAGAAATCCTCGAATCTCTCGCAGAAAATTGGCAAGAAAAATTACAAGCTTTACGGAAATATATCGAAGAAATCCAAATAGGTCGCCAGACCGATGAAACCGGGTTAGACCCGAAAACTCAACTGCCATTTCTGAATATTTTAGGCGAACATTCTGACAAAAATCTCACCGAACTTGCAGCACTAACCGTCGAAATTCTCAACCACATTATGCAACAACTTCGACGGGTAAATTGGGACAGCCCTGTCGTTCAAGAAGATTTAAGAAAGTGGATAGCCGGGTATTTAGATGATAAGGATGCAATCAATTACGAACAATTAGAATCAGTGGCAGATAAACTGGTACAACTTGCCCGTAAAAATCGCGATCGCCTAATTTTATGACAACACTAACCTTTGGCGACCTTTCCTTTAAATTACGCCCCAGTGCCAAACGTCGCACGATCGGCATCACTGTCGAACGAGACGGTCAATTAATTTTGGCAACACCCCCAGAAGTGCCAATGGAAACATTAGAAAAAGTCGTCAACGATAAGCGCTTGTGGATTCACAGTAAACTAATCGAGAAAGAATCTCTCAATCCTCCTACCCCTGCTAAAGAATACGTTTCCGGGGAAAGCTTTTACTATCTGGGCCGCAGCTACAGCCTCAAACTGGTGGATGGCGTGCAGGGAAAGCCACCTTTGAGATTGTATCAAAGTCGTTTTGAATTGCAGCAAGAAGCGCAGGCTCAAGGGAGAGAAGTATTTATTCGATGGTATTGCGATCGCCTTCCGTCGATTTTAGATACACAAATTGCTGCTTTGGGCGATCGCCTCGAAGCTTCTCCCCGTTCCGTGCAAGTGCGAGATTTAGGCTATCGCTGGGGTTCCTGCGGGTACAAGGGAGATTTATATTTTCACTGGCGAGTGGCGATGTTACCGCGATCGATGATTGAGTATCTGGCGATTCACGAAATGGTGCATTTGGTTGAACCGCACCATAATCATGCGTTTTGGGATAGAGTCGAGCGGATTTTGCCAGATTTCGAGGAACGTAAGCGCTGGTTAGCTGAGAATGGAGTGAATTATGACCTTTAGCGAATCACAGGCGACGGCATCTATCTATAAATTAGTGCCGGGAAGGCTTGTAACCCCAATTTTTGTGTAATTAATTGTGTCTTACTACTTATTACAAGTTAACTAAATATTCTATCGACTCACTTGCTCATGCTTGTGCTCTGTTGAAGTCCAAACTGCCCGTTAAACTTCTCCCCTTGGCTGCCCAGAGTGTGCGATCGCTAACTCCAACTTCCAACAGTTCTCATCGCAGTCTAGCAAAAACCCTTAATTTGCAAAGAGTGCTCAATTTTACCCCCCTCTTACGTCTATTTGACATGGCTTGCTATGCGACTACCGTACTTATTACGAGGATTGAGGAGGATTTAGAAGGGTCTAAAATACAAAAAATCGCGTCAAAAGCAACAATTCTTTACGAAAAATGATAAGTATTTATACTGATTGTGACCGAAAAAGTAGGAATTACGAGGTGTAATGAGTAATAACTATGCTGGTTTCTCCTCTTTTTTCCTCCTTTTTTAGCCGCCTAAAATTCACATCCAGGTCGAATATAGTTCTAAGAAAATAAAATAGCTCTCAATCAAAGGGTGGGCGGGTGGCAATAAGCTTCCCCACTCCTAGAATGAGGAGTAGGGAAGCTGCCCTTAACGGGCAATTTTTGAGTTGCTCAAGCGACTCAATCCAAATCATCGATGTCGTCGTCAGCAACATCCACTTCTTCATGCACGCTTTGCGAGCTTGAAGCGACTCCGCTGCTCTGACGGGCGAGCCGTTTATTGCGAATGCCCCGATGCTTGGCGCGGCGATCGCGGATTGCATCCATGTCGGTCAATCCGTATAGGATGCGACCAGCACGCATCAATTCCTTTAAAGGTGTTTCGCTGTAGTCAGCGCGAAATTGGGCATTATGTGTCTCCCAATCAAATTCGCCACCGTTAAAGCGAGCAACACTTGCCAGTTCCCGACCTGATTCTTCTCTCAAAACTTCTAGTACCATTAGGCGAAGTTTATCGTTGTAACTAATGCACTTGTCGAGGGCTTTTATCTGAGTCTTATGAGCTTTAGCGGTATGGGTTGCATTAGTCTTTTGAACTTTTTCAGTGACTCTCATTTCTCAATTTTCCTGAATTCAAGTTTGTTCATATACACAGCAGCAATCGCTGCCTCTTTAAGTTTAATTATTGGGCTTAACTTCAAATAAAATATTAATAACTGTATTTAAAACTAATTAAGTTGAAAGTAATTAATACTTTAAATATTTCCCTGAAAGCTGAAATTTGATTAAAATACTCATAATATGAATAAAATAAAAAACTCTACTCTACCGTTTTTAGGTAGAGCAGAGTTTTACATATTCAACAAGAGCGACGGTGAAGGAAGCTGTAAAATTTGAGCGAGGGTGAAAGATTATTCTAAATCTTCGTCTTCGTCCTCATCTTCATCAGCATCATCTTCCTCATCTTCTTCCTCGGTATCGAAATCATCTTCGCTGTCTTCGTCCAAGTCTTCTTCGGATTCATCTGTTTCCTCATCTTCATCAGCATCAAGTTCATCTTCTAAGTCATCATCATCTTCATCATCGGATTCATCCTGCTTGTTATAGCTATTGCGTTTAGCAAGCGATTCTTGATTGAATTTGACGAGACCTTTAATTGCTTCTTGCGGGTCAATCTCGAAAACGTCGTACAGTTTGGCCATTACAAGAGCAATGACTTCGATGTCGTGGCGCAGTGCATCAGGTTGACCGAATAAAGCTGGAAACACTTCATTATTCCAACGCTGCCAGTTCATCGTTTTGCCGCGTTTTTTCAACTGTGCAGCAATATCCAAACCTAGTTTTTCCTTGGTAGCGTGACCTACCTTAGTTTGGAGGCGTTTTTCGCGAAGTTGAATTTTGACTCCAAATTTTTTCAGGATGGTAGTTCGCACGCGGTCTAGAAGTGCGTCTGCTTGCTCTTCTACAGTGAGTGTCGAACGGCGACTGACCTGCGATTGGGTAGCTGTCGCTGGGCTCTTTGACTTAGCAGCACCATTGCTTTTGCCATTCAAAGTCACCGCTCCATTGGATGGGCGAGGAGAGTTATGGTTTTTAGCTGTTGTTGTAGCCATAAAGTTTGATTTAATTAAACTACTTCACGGCTAACAGCGCCGTTAGGCGCTCTCAAATTTCATCAAATTTATAATTAGTTTTTTATTATTATTAATAATAATTAATAGTTTTTCCTGTGAAATAAATTTCTGTAATATTTCGGTGTATCTTTTTTTGAGTAGCAGAAATACATAATTATGTATATTGAGGAAATTAGGTAAATAATTCCTAAGAATTAAGAGGAGGTTTGGCTGCTGTAGAACTATTGGCTGATGGCAACGCTCGACCGTAGCCTATCAATGAGAAAAGTACCTTTGAATATTTCTTACCGTGGAATTTATGCGTACCATTAATGACTGGCTCGCTTTGGTCCAAAGAGGCATTAAGATTGTCGGGCTGGAGTATTACACGCCTGACCGAATCAGAGTGTTAGCACAGTTCCACAATTGGGGACAGGAGCTGCATTTGCCTGTTTTCTTTTGGAACTCAGGGTACAGTTGCTTGCAGGAAATTGTGAGTGGAGAGGGTGAGTGTATATTACAAAATAGTGACTTGCGCCCAGATTCTGACGTGCTTGAGTTTCTATTAGAGAGTAAGAGAGAGGGAATTTACATTCTTGAGGGAGTGTTAGATTTTGACGAATCCGGTCAGGTGAGTTCGCGTCTGGGGTTTCAATTGGCAAATGCTTACTATCACTCATCTTGGTCTGCGGCTCCTCAGTTTTGGGTGATGCTGGAAAACTACATACAACTGCCGGTGAACTTGCAGCCTTTGATTCCCGTACTGACGACTCCATTACCGTCCCGAGTTGCAGCGCAAAAGGTGGTGGAGTTGTTTTGCGATCGCCATCCTTGGCTTGGGGACAAAAGTAACGAGGTGTTGCAAGCTGGTTTGGTTCGAGCTTGCCAGGGGTTGCCCCAAGGTGAGATCGAGTTAATTTTAGAGCGATCGCTAGCTTTTGCTTCTAGCTACGAGGAAATAGCGCAGTTGGTACTCGACCACAAGGTTAACAAGCTGCGGGGGCGAGGCCTAGAGTTTATTGCTGAGGCAGATGTGCCGGATGCAGGTGGTTTAGACTTGCTAGACGAGTCGCTGTCAAAGGTGGCTTCGTTGTTGAGTCCAGAAGCAGAGAAATACGGACTCAAATTTCCGAAGGGAATGATTCTCTGGGGGCCGCCGGGTACGGGCAAAAGTCTGAGTGCTAAACTTGCGGCTAAGAAGATGGGAGTACCGCTGTTGGCGGCTGACTGGGGTTCGATCGTCGGTTCTTCCAGACCTGACTTAGCTTTACGCGAACTGTTGGAACTGACTCAGGCTTTAAGCCCTACAATTCTGTATTGGGATGATTTTGATAAAGGCTTTGCAGGGTGGGATTCCAATGCGGATGGTGGAGTTTCTCGCCGTTTATCGGGGAAGCTTTTAACCTGGATGCAGGAACATCAATACCCAATTTATATCGTGGCGACAGTTAACCGTTTGGGGATGTTACCACCGGAATTAATTCGTCGCTTTGATGATATTTTCTTTGTGGATTTGCCTCACGAAGGGGCGATGTATGAAATTTTTAATCTTCATCTCAAAAAATATTTTCCTGAGTTCCGCAATGCTTGTATTTCGCCTTGGACGGATGATGAGTGGCGGATTTTATTGAGGGATTACAGGCTTTGTACGCCAGCAGAAATAGGCAATGCCGTGAGAAAATGTGCTGAGGAGATATATTATCGCGATCGGGTAGAAGGGAAACAGCGTGATGAATTGAAGGTGACTTTGCAGGACTTGCGACATCAGCGCTATCAGTTTACGCCGTCGATGCTGCGGGATGAGGAGCAGATTCTAGCGATTCGCAATCAAGCGAGTTATGCTAGATCGGCTAGTGGGCCGGATCGATCGCGATTTTCCATTCCCCTACAGGAATTGTTTGGTTAGTGGCTTTCTTGCGATGATCGCAAAGAGTGTAAATTTTTCTGAAGCAACATCGGATCAGTTGTAACTTTGTCTTATAATTCAGAACATAATTCTACAAAGAGTACCTCCAAAAGTACTGTCGTGTCTACCAGACTTCTCAGAAAATTAGAGCTTAACGTGGCTGATTAAGAATTCCTCAAAGCTAATGGAGTAGAGACAAGGGTGTCTGCATAAGAAGTAAGGCAGTTTGATGGAAGGCGACTTCTATCGGGTGTAGCGATCGCCAGTCATCCAGTTGCAAGCCCAAAGTTCATTGCCTAAACGTAGCTCCGATACGGGGTATAGGGTAAGCCTATGTTTGCTAACTCAAACAAAAAAAGCGACAAGCAAGCCACAGAGTTAGATAAAAGTTACGTCTCACCACCTCCGACCGTATCCCTGCCCAAAGGAGGAGGAGCGATTAAAGGGATGGGTGAGAAATTTGCAGCTAACCCAGTGACTGGCACGGGTTCCATGAGTGTACCTATTGTTACCAGTCCCGGTCGATCGGGATTTGGGCCGCAGTTGTCGCTTTCCTATGATTCGGGTGCTGGTAATGGGATATTTGGTTTTGGTTGGAATCTATCGCTTCCCTCAATTACCCGCAAGACGGACAAAGGTTTACCCCGCTATCAAGATTTAGAAGAGTCCGATATCTTCATTCTTTCTGGTGCAGAAGATTTGGTTCCTGTGCTGAGAGCAGATGGCAGCCGGGAGAGCTTTAATTCCCCCGATGGTCAGTTCAAGATTCAACGCTATCGTCCCAGAATTGAGGGCTTGTTTGCTCGAATTGAACGCTGGACAAAATTAGATTCAGAAGAAGTTCATTGGCGATCGCTTTCCAAAGACAATATTACGACACTGTATGGCAAAACAGCCGAAAGTCGGATTGCCGAACCCAGCGATTCAAACCGTATTTTTAGCTGGTCAATCTGCGAAAGTTATGACGATAAAGGTAATGCAATTCGTTATGAATATAGATCGGAAGATTCAGCAGGAATAATTACAGCACAGGTACACGAACGGAATCGGACTCCAGACAGCCGAGCGGCAAATCGCTATCTAAAACGAATTAAATATGGCAATCAAATGCCTCGAACATTCAATGAAGATTTAGCACTGAAAACGGACTGGATGTTTGAAGTTATCTTCGATTATGGAGAACACAATTTACTAAATCCCAAACCGAACGATTCAGGCGTTTGGACTGTTCGTAACGATCCGTTTTCATCTTATCGATCGGGTTTTGAAGTTCGCACATATCGCCTGTGTCAGCGTGTGCTGATGTTTCATCACTTCCCAGAAGCAGAAGGTGTGGGAAAAAATTGTTTAGTGCGATCGACCGATTTTACTTATTCCTACGAACAAAACACTACCGATGTTCGCAATCCAATTTACTCATTATTAATTTCAGTCAAACAAACAGGCTATAAACGAAATCCTGACGGCGGTTACATTCAGAAATCCCTGCCGCCTGTGGAATTTACTTATACCGAAGCGAATATTGACGAGACAGTACGTGAAGTCGATCGCACCAGTTTGGAAAATCTGCCCCAAGGGATGGATGGCACGCGGTATCAGTGGGTCGATTTGGATGGGGAAGGATTGTCCGGGATTTTGAGCGAGCAGGGTAATGGGTGGTTTTATAAGCGCAATTTAAGCCCGATTAACAATGTAGAAATTAATGGCTCTAAGCAGATTGAAGCACATTTTGCCCCTGTTGAGTTAGTTGCTAGTAAACCTGCAACTGGTTTAAATAATGGCGCTCAATTTCTTGACTTAGCAGGCGATGGTCAACTTGATTTAGTAACTTTACGCAGTCCTACTCCCGGTTTTTACGAACGTACTCACAATGAAGGTTGGGAATCATTTGTTGCCTTTAAATCCTTGCCCAACCTGGATTGGGATAACCCGAACTTGAAATTTATTGACTTGGATGGGGATGGACATAGCGACATTCTGATTACGGAAGATGATTGTTTTGTTTGGCATCCATCTCTAGCAGAAGATGGGTTTGGGGCGGCGGAACGGGTGTATCAACCCTGGGATGAGGAAAAAGGCCCGCGAGTGGTGTTTTCTGACAGTACCCAGTCGATTTACCTGGCGGATATGTCAGGGGATGGGCTGACGGATATCGTGCGAATTCGCAATGGGGAGGTGTGTTACTGGGCAAATTTGGGATATGGAAGATTTGGGGCGAAGGTGACAATGGATAATGCCCCTAGGTTTGATGCGCCCGATATCTTTAACCAGCAACGGATTCTGTTAGCGGATATTGACGGTTCTGGGACGACGGATATTTTGTACCTGAGTGGTAAAGGGGTACAGGTTTATTTTAATCAGTCAGGCAACGGTTGGGCGGCGAAGCGCACGTTGAGGTATTTCCCAGTGATCGACAATGTGGTTTCGGTAACAACAATTGACTTGTTGGGAAATGGGACAGCTTGTTTAGTATGGTCTTCGTCATTACCGGGGAGTATTCCTCGTGTAATGCGGTATATCGACCTGATGGGCGGACAGAAGCCGCATCTGTTAATTAATACAGTCAATAATCTGGGTGCAGAAACCGTTGTACACTATGCGCCTTCTACTAAGTTTTACCTGCAAGACAAATTAGCAGGTAAACCCTGGATTACGAAATTGCCGTTTCCGGTTCATGTAGTGGAGCGGGTGGAAACATACGATCGCATTAGCCGCAACCGCTTTGTCACCCGCTATGCCTACCACCACGGTTATTTTGATGGAGTGGAACGGGAATTTCGTGGCTTTGGCATGGTGGAACAGTGGGATACGGAAGAAATCGGTACAATTAAGTCTGGAGACACAACATCCGACGGTACCAATTTGGATGCAGCTTCGTTTGTTCCACCCGTGCATACTAAGACTTGGTTTCATACAGGTGTTTTTATAGACAGCGATCGCATTTCTAGATTTTTTGCCAAAGAATACTATCAGGAACCTGGAGTAAATGAAACGGAATTTAAAGCAACTTTATTACCGGATACGGTACTTCCTATTGGTTTGAAATTACCAGATAGTTCGATTCTATCTCGCAGTTTAACGATCGCGGAAGAGTACGAAGCTTGTCGATCGCTTAAAGGTCGAATTCTGCGTCAGGAAATCTATGCGATGGACGGTTTAGAAAAAAGCCAGTATCCCTACAGTGTTTCAGAACGCAATTATGAAATTTGTTGGCTGCAACCAAAGCAGGATAAGCAACATGCTGTCTTCTACACGCACGATCGCGAAACGATTGACTATCACTATGAGCGGAGTTTCATTCTCGATCCTACCCATCCAGAAACAGATCCAAAGAAAAAACGGAAGATTTTCGATCCGCGTGTGACTCATGCGATGACATTAGAAGTAGATGCGTTTGGGAATGTCTTGAAATCAGTTGCGATCGCTTATCCCCGTCGTTCTCCTGCTTATCCCGAACAAGCAAAAACACTGATTATCTACACCAAAAATCAGGTAACAAACAAGCCAAATGACAAACCGATCGAGCCAAAATGGTATAGGATTGGAGTACCGATTGAGACACGCACCTACGAAATTACTGGTTTAACTTCGACAATTCCATTTACGCTTGATTTCATCCGCAGGTGGTTGTTAAGTGCGATCGAAATAGCTTACGAAACTATCGCTACAACTGGTGTTCAAAAGCGTTTAATCGAGCGAGTGAGAACGCTTTACCGCAAAGATAGCGAAGCCAACAACACCGATCCAACCCCGTTACCGCTAGGGCAAATTGACTCTTTGGCGTTGCCTTGTGAAAGCTTTAAATTGGCATTTACGCCGGGATTGTTGGCTCAGGTTTATAGCAGTAAGCTAACCTCTAGCGAGCTAAATGCGCTACTAAGTAACGAAGGAAAATACGTACAGCAAAATGGTGGTTGGTGGATTCCATCCGGTCGGCAGGCGTTTGACCCGAATGAGTTCTATTTACCTGTTAAAATCAAAGACCCGTTTGGTAATGTTTATACCAGCACCTACGACAACTATCACTTACTGGCGATTGAGACAATCGATCCGCTCAATAATACGATCGCAATTCAGAACAATTACCGCACCCTGCAACCAGAAAAAATTACCGATCCAAATGGTAATCGATCGCAAGCGAAATTTGATGCCTTGGGAATGGTGATTGCTATAGCGATTATGGGTAAGGAAAGCGAGAACAAAGGGGACTCGTTTGCGAACTTTAAAGCCGACCTCACCGATGATGAAATTAAGACTTTCTTTGATACTAACGACCCGCATTCATTGGCAGCACAACATCTGGGAACGACAACGACGCGGATTATTTATGATTTGAATCGCACTCCTGTTTGTGCGGCATCTATTGTTCGCGAAACCCATATTAGCGATTTAGAAATAGGACAACAATCAAAAATTCAACTAAGTTTTGTCTATTCCGATGGCTTTGGACGGGAAGCGCAAACTAAGGTGCAAGCAGAACCGGGAGCGATCGATTTAAGTGTGCCGAATTCACCCATCCTAAATCCGCGCTGGGTGGGTACGGGGGCGACAATCTACAACAATAAGGGTAAACCAGTCAGGCAATACGAGCCGTTTTTCAGTCCTACGCACAAATTCGGTATTGAAAAACATGGCGTTAGCAGCACACTGTTTTATGACCCGCTCGATCGAGTTGTTGCTACCCTGCATCCGAATCATACCTACGACAAAGTCGTTTTCGATCCGTGGCAGCAAAAAACTTACGATGTTAACGATACGGTGACTTTTGACCCCAAAACCGACCCGGATGTGCGTGCATTTTTTACTAAATTGCCGGAGGCGGATTATTTACCTACTTGGTATCAACAGCGGATTAATCAGGCATTAGGAAGTGATGAGAAAGGCGCAGCCCAAAAAGCATCAAAACACGCGGATACTCCGACTATTGCGTATTTAGACACGCTAGGACGCACATTTTTAACCATTGCTGATAATGGAAAAGATGCTAATGGCAATGAGCAAAAATATCGCACTCATGTTGAGTTGGATATTGAGGGGAATCAGCGTGCAGTAACAGATGCTCTCGATCGCATTGTGATGAAATATGACTATGACTTGTTGGGCGATCGCATTCATCAGTCGAGCATGGAAGCGGGCGATCGCTGGATGCTAAATAATGTAGCAGGCAAACCAATCAGGATGTGGGATAGCCGTAACCACATTTTGCGTACTATTTATGATGAGTTATTGCGTCCGACTCAATTATTTGTCAAGGCTGGTAATGAGCCGGAAATCCTGACAGAAAAGACGGTTTATGGTGAAGGACAAGGCGATGTCAAAAACCATCGTGGCAGGATTTATCAACATTTTGATAGTGCTGGTGTTGCCACGAATGTAGAATTCGACTTTAAGGGAAATCTGGAACGCAGCAAGCGCCAATTGGTGAAGGATTATACAAAAATTCCTAATTGGTCGGACAATCCCGTTTTAGAAACTGAAATCTTTAGTAGCAGTACCCGTTATGATGCGTTGAATCGATCGATTCAGTTAGTTGCACCCCATAGTAGCAAGCAGAATACGAAACTCAATATCATCCGTCCTCGTTACAATGAGGCGAATTTATTGGAACGGATGGATGTTTGGCTGGGAGAAACGGCTGAGTCAATAGCATTACTCATTCCGCAGTCAGCAAATTTTAATCCTGTCACGAATATCGACTACAACGCCAAGGGACAGCGCACGAAGATTGAATATGGAAATGGAGCAAAAACTGAGTATACCTATGATGATAAAACCTTCCGTTTAACTCATCTTAAAACCACGCGGGGTGGTGCGGTATTCCAAGATTTGTTTTATACCTATGACCCTGTTGGCAATATTACCCGGATTCGGGATGATGCCCAGCAAACCATCTTTTTCAAGGGACAGGTTGTATTGCCGCAATGCGATTATATTTACGACGCAATCTACCGACTGATTGAGGCAACGGGACGGGAGCATATCGGACAGATTGGGCAGCCAGAAACGGACTGGAATGACGAGTTTCGCGTGAATCTGCCGCATCCTAATGAGGGACAGGCGATGCGGAACTATACAGAACAATATCTCTATGATGCTGTTGGTAACTTTGAGAAGTTAATCCATCAGGCGGCGAATGGGAACTGGACTCGTGCTTATACCTATAACGAAGCGAGTCTAATTGAACCTGCCAAGAAGAGTAATCGTCTAAGTAACACGACTGTAGGTGCAAAAACTGAAACTTACACCTACGATGTTCACGGCAATATGATGAGTATGCCGCACTTGATGCTGATGCAGTGGAATTACAAGGATGAGTTGAGTGCGACTTCTCGGCAGGCTGTGAATGATGCGCCGCCACCTGACAAAGTGCCGGAGACGACTTTCTATGTTTATGATGCCAGTGGTGAGCGGGTTCGTAAGGTTACGGAAAGGCAAAATGGGACGCGCAAGAATGAGCGAATTTATCTGGGTGGATTTGAGATTTACCGCGAATTTAATAGCAATGGGAATGATATTAAGTTAGAGCGTGAGACGCTGCACGTGATGGATGATAAGCAGCGGATTGCGTTGGTGGAGACTAAGACTGTTACTAATCCCGATGATGAATCGCCTGCACAATTGATTCGGTTTCAGTTTGGTAATCATCTTGGTTCGGCTAGTTTGGAATTAGATGATATGGCAAATGTGATTTCCTATGAGGAGTATTATCCCTACGGTAGTACCGCTTATCAGACGGTAGATAAGAGCATCAAGGCTGCGGCAAACCGGTATCGTTATACGGGCAAGGAGCGGGATGAGGAGACTGGGCTTTATTATCACGGAGCGCGATATTATGCGCCGTGGTTGGGGAGGTGGACAAGTTGCGATCCAGCGGGAATGGTAGATGGGCTAAACCTATATGTGTATGTGAACAACTCACCAATCCGTTGCACCGATCCGACTGGTAAGCAGCAACTTACACTCGATCAGCAGCTGAAACAGGACGTTAGAGCTACTCGCACAGGGAGAGGTTTCGACAAAGACCTTGCAGGGGATATGCAGAAAGCGTCTGATGCATTTGGTCCAGGAGGATCGACTGATGCGGGACACGAAGGCAAACCACAGGTATTGTTACGGGACGGAGAAATAGGGCGTGTCAGACCACAGCCATCGGGACCGAATAGACAAGATGGGGCTACCACAGATAAACAAGCTGCTCAGGCTGCACGCGCAAAAGGTGAGTTTGCTCGTGATACAAAAGGCAACGCTCCAGCTGTATCGAAAAGTTCTAAACCCCCACGACCGCCAAAGGCACCGTGGCGAGGTCCTCTTAGTGAATGGAAGGGGCCTGTCTACACACCGCCCCCTACTTCACCCAGCCCATCTCCTTCACCCACTCCCGCCCTCAGTCTAACTCCACCCGAACAGCTTCCTCTTCAATTTGATAAACCGCCAGAAGTGCCAAAAGCAACACTCTCAGTGCCTGCTTCCAAACCAGTAGCACCACCTGTTGAATTACCACCTACTACTACACCCATTCCCACGCCTACAGTACCACCTGCACCAGGTCGATTGGCGCGTGCCACCGCATGGACAGCTGAGACAGCCCCAAAGGTTGCAACATTTGTTGGACGTGTAGTAACAGTTTTAGGAGCCATAGAAGAAGGAAAACGCACTGTTGAACTTGAGCGACGGAACAATCGCGGAGAGTTGAATGCAGCGCTAATGGGAACTAGCACTGTGGTAGCTGGAGTCTTGGCTGGTGTGGTAGATGATGCTTTTGCCGTTGCGCAAGCACCATTTTTTGGTGGACCTCCTATGTTGACCGTGAATTCTTATGAGCAACATGGTTCTGGCCCAGTACAGCATTTGGCTGGTGAAGCGATTCGCGGCATTCTGAACTGGGGAGCACGCAATGGATTTTGACCCAAGTAATGAGAACACGATCGTCCACCAATGTCCAGTCGTTTACCAAGACACCAAATCCCAAAAAACAACCCAAACAAGGAGAAAAAATCAAATGCGAATCAGGATTAACAGAATTTGAAGATTAATAGGATTTAGAGATTAGAAGATTAAAGAAGTCTAATAGCGGTAGCACAATATGCACCGTGATTGATCCAATATAGGGCAATTTAAAAGGAGAGGTTTTTATGCGATCAGAATTACGGATTGAGACTAAAGTTTTACCAGGCAACAAGATTGAAATCAACTTGCCTGCCGATATGCTCTCAAGTTCTGTGGGACAAACCATTGAGGTGATTGTTCTGCTGCCTGAGCGACCGCAATTAATGCGGCAAAATATCCTGGAATGGATTGAGCAGGCGCGTAGCAGAGGAACATTCAGAAGCGTCGAAGAAATTAACCGTGACCTGCAAGCTGAAAGAGATTCATGGGACAACTAAACTTACCAGACCCCGCCAGAATTTACATTGATACCTCAGTTGTAATTTACACAATCGAGGTCAATCCCAATTACTGGCAACTGCTGCAACCGCTGTGGCAAAAATTCCAAGCGGGACAAATTGAGCTGATCACTAGCGAACTCAAGTTTATGGAATCTCTGATAATCCCATTTAGACAATCCAATGTTAATCTAATTGATACCTATGAGCAGTTGCTTCTATCCTCAGTGCTGCAACTCATCCCGATTAGTCAGACTATCTTGAGGGAAGCAGCGAGGCTACGCGCAACAACACCTTCATTGAGAATCCAAACCCTGTTGGAAAAGCACAGTCAATTTTCTCTGCTGTATGAAGATGTTGTTTTTCCTTAAGATTCTCCCTAATAAAAATTTCTCCATTTGATTGGCAGTAGCAAATTTAATCTCCTAACACAAACTTAGTGGCTCAGAACAACTCATTTCTTTAACCATAGTTTAGGTAAAAACCATGACATCACAACCTTGCAACCTGGAAACCCGAATCAATGCCCTCAAGGCAGTTCTCACCAATAACAAACACCAACAAGCAGTGGAAACAGCACTTCGGGACGCTAGCGGTGACATTCCAACAGCCTTTGAAAATTTGCAAAAAACCCTGCCAAAAGCGGCGCTGCAAAAAATTACATTGGCCCATTCGCTGGCGGATTGGTCAGATGATAATATTCCCTTAGTTACAGCCCTTACCGAACATCCAGATGTAAACAACCTGCGTGATTTGGCACTACATTTCAACGTCGAAAGCTTGACTGCACTGGTAAACCCAGAGGTTGTACCGGAAACCTTTACTAGAGCTACCAACGATGAGAAAAAGCACAGCTTCGCTATAGCCTTGCGACAAAAACTATTTGCTGCCGAACCTACTGCTGTGCTGCAACGAATGGTGCAGGATGCAGAAATCCCCATTGCAGATACGACAGTGAAAACTGGTGTAGCAAATTTCTTAAACAACCAACCCGATTTCAATATTCACACAACCTCGGTTTACAAAGCACTGCAAAACACCGAAGCGTTTACAGGTATTGCTGAAGAAAATCGCGCCGGTGTAGTTGAGCAGTTAAAAACTCTCCAACGGGTGCAAGCACTCAGTCCTATCCCAGAAGCTGTGCCAGTATTAATTAATGCTAATTTAACCTCAGCTTTCCAAGTCGCTGAGATGCCAGAATCCACATTCCTCAGCGCACACGGGCAAATACTCGGTGAGGAAACTGCCCGACAAGTGTATACCAACGCCATCAATAACCGCATCCGCAACGAACAGGCGTTAATAACGATGCGAGAAGCTGTGCGAGGAACGGGCTTGGCTATTATTGACGGTGAGCAACCTCTTGAAACACGCATGGCGATGATGCAAGCTGTTGCTAATCAGCAAGCATTTCCTCTCAATTTGGAAGAATTATTCGGCAGTATGGACTTCTGCGAATGTGAGGAATGTACATCTGTGTATAGTCCTGCTTCGTACTTTGTTGAGCTACTACAATTTCTACGCAATAGCAACCTCGACCCGAAAGATCCAACCGATCCATCAAAAACGAACCCGAACATCCATCTGGGTATAAAGGATACACCACTGGAAAAGTTATTTCGCCGTCGCCCAGATTTAGGCTGCCTGGAACTCACCTGCGACAATACCTTTACAGTTCTGCCCTACATCGACCTCGTAAACGAAGTAATGGAAAGCTTCGTGGTGCATCTGGGTGAGTACCATGTAGATACAAATGTTCCAAAGCAAGCAAAACTGGAAACATTCAACATTGAAGACGAAACTACCAGCGAGTTACTAGCACAACCACAGCATATAAATTACGAAGCATACTGCATCCTTAAAAATGCTGTTTATCCGTTCACACTACCGTACCACCAGCCCATTGATGCGATTAGAATCTTTCTGAAGTACCTTGGCACAAGCCGTTATGAACTCCTTGATGTATATCGTTCAGCCGATGAGAAGTGTACTAATTCGTCCTTAACCCCTATCCAGCAAGATGAACTCAAAAAGCTGCATGATACTGTTCTCGATCGCGTCGTTGATGCCGAATTTTTGGGATTAACGCAAGAGGAATACATTATCCTCACCAAAGAGGCATTTTGGTCTAAGCGGTATTTCGACATCACACTGAAAAAGACTCATACCGAACACGAATATCAGCATAACATTGGTGTTAAGCCTGTACATGATTACTATGGCTACAAAACGCAACAGGACATGCTCAGTATGGATGAAACCCAGAAATTGGGTCTAACATTCGTGAAGAAGCAATTTTTACGGCGTACAGGCATTCAGTATGTCGATTTGGTCGAATTATTAAAAACACAGTTTATCAATCCTAATTATCCCCAAGGTAAAGCCTTGACGATATTGGAAAGCCTTCGCTTTAGCTATCGCTTTCTTCAAACGCTGGTCGATCCAGACAAAACTAAATCGCTACAACTTCGTTTTGCCAAACTGATTCAATTTCTGGAGACGTTTCAGCCATTTGTCCCGTTGCTTGATGCGATGCTACATCCCGATCCGTGTCAGCAACAAAAACTTAATTGGTGTTTGAACACTAAAGATTTGCGGCGGTGGGTGTACTGTTACTTTGAAAAAATCGGTCAGTTGATTGTGCTGGAATCGGGCGAAGGGCCACAATTGCCGCTCGAAGGTCAATTGTTTATTAAGCCACCACAACAAGAACCAACGTCAGCATCAATCTCCCCGCCAGAGGTATCGAGACCCCGCCCGCTTTCAGAAAATGAATTATTTGTTGGTACATTACGCAAAGACGGAACAATTGTAGATAAAGATGGTGAGACTGTTATTGGCATTGTTTCCGCTACTTTTGGCATATTACGTAAAGACAACACAGTTGTAGATTTAAGTGGGACGCGGATTGGTACAGTTGCTAATGATAAAGCTATTGGTGACAACGTACCTGTCCTTGTTGCTGGACCAGTCAAAACAAAAACACCGGATGGCAAGTCATTCGCCGAAAAATACGGAGATGAATTTCAATTAGTCAAGGATAGAAGTGATGGTATTTCTGTCAGAATTAATCAGCAAGGAATGCTTCAAGTTCAAGTTGATACTGTTGAGGTTCAACCGCTGGTACTGTGGCAACCAACTCCGGATACCTGCAATTTAGACAAAGTTCGATTAACTCACCTTGATGGAACTGTACTAAGGGTTGATGAGTACGATCGCATCCATCGTTTCATCCGACTCTGGCGTAAAATGGGCTGGACAATTGATGAAACTGACAAAGCATTAGTTGGACTGTCTACCCACCCAACAGGAACTAATGGGGGAACACCCCCAAATCCCGATAATTGCGACTACGTTGGTTTCGATGCTTTCATTGACGTTGACTGTAGCAGTATGAGCCATAGTGGGGATGATAGCGATTGCAACAACGACACCGATTCGACGGATGATTGGAATTGTCCGGATATCCCTCAACTAACTTATGAAATTACCCCCGATTTTCTGCATCAGTTGGTAGCTGTTCGTAAATTGCTCGACCAAACGGGATTACCACTACCAAAACTGCTGACTTTTTGGGCTAACATCAGCACTGTTGGGGAAAAATCGCTCTATTCACGCTTGTTTTTGACCCATAACCTGCTGGGGATTGACAAGGTATTTAAAGCAGATGCAGATGGAAATTACCTGACACAATTAGCCAAAATCACAGACCATTTACCAGTGTTGATGGCTGCGCTGAATCTGAAAGCTGATGACATCACGGCAATCATGGGTTTCCACCCACTCTCCGACGATCTAACATTACCCAATTTGTCGGTGCTTTATCGGCACAGCTTGCTGGCTAAAACCCTACATATTAAAGTAGCAGACTTGCCAGATGCGATCGCATTATTTGGCGACCCGTTCCCAAGTGCCTGGAACACACTATCACTACTGGAAATCTGGGGCAAAATGGAGGATGCGGGCTTTACTTTCCGCCAACTTAACTATCTCATCCGCGATCGTGACGATATCCTACGTCCAATAGCTCCCACAAAAAGAACAATTCTGCAAATTACTAAAACACTTTACGATGGGTTAAATGGCATTGATCGCGCTCACCAAGATATACCTGAAAACAATAAAGAAGCAGCGACGGCTGAGTTAGTCCGTACCAAAGGTGGGTTATTTTTTGAACCATCGGTAGTAGAACAAATAATCGGTTTGCTGGAAGGAACAACCGTTTATTCGACTAATGCTCCTTTGAATCTCACAATTGATATTCCAGAGTCACAAAAGACACTCGCCAAGAAACTCAAATACAGCTACCACAAAGATGCAACTCCACCCAGTGCGGGACTCCAGGTAACAGGTATTCTCACCGATGAGGAACGCACACAGGCTAAAGCTCTTTCCAGCAATCCAGAATGGGCAAAGGCGATCGATCGCATTAGCAAACAGCCCAAAAATATCTTTAATGACGCGCTGTTAGGAATTTTTTCAAAACAAAATGCAAGGGAAACAAACAGTAATCTGCCTGCTACACAATGTCCTCCCAAACCAGAAGAAAATGAGGCAAAAATTAAGCTATTGGCGGGTGATGATGGAAATACCCCCCTTGACAAACGTTTTTACTTTCTCCAGCATTTCCTGCCATTCCTGCGGCAGCGTTTGGCACATCGGTTGATTGTCGATACCCTCGCAGGGGCAATGAGTTTGTTGATCGATGTTACAGACGTACTGTTATCCAATTTACTAAAGGTGGGGACATCCGATAAATCTGCCATTGGTATTTTAGAAGAAATTAAAGTGCGATCGGCAGAAACTACCAGCAACTGGAAAGGCTACCTGATTCCACCGACAGACGAAGCCTATGCGTTTGTGGCAAAAAGTGAAACTCAGCCACTACCTCTGATGCTAGATGGTGAGTCGATTCCATTCAAATACCAACAAGAAGATCCTTCTAACATTTGGTCAACAGATCCGACTCCGAAGAAGTTGAAAAGTGGGAAATTATACTGGCTGGAAGTAAGTGGTCAACAGCCTCAAGATATTCAGTGGAAAACAGCAACCTTAGCTAAAGCCAATATTCCGACTTCCGCACTATTACCCGACTACTCGAAAGAGTCCGAAGTCGATAAAGTATTTATCAAACTGTTTAAAGCCGCCTTGTTAGTCAATGGCTTTAAATTGAGCGTTGATGAGGTAACTTACTGGCAAACTCACGCAGATGATTTCGATCAATTTAACATCAATACTGTAACACTGAAACAGTGGCAGCGACTTCAGGCTTATACGGAACTTCGTAACAGCTTGCCCAAAACAGAAACAAATTTGCTGGACTTATTTGAGTGGGCAGCCAAACCAGTTGATGCAACAAAATCAGGCGAAAAAATAGCCACACTGAGTCAGAAAATAGCTGATGTAACTACTTGGAAGCCAGACAACATTGAGAAACTACTCAAAGCCGAACACTTTGACCTAAAAAGCCCAGAGGCTTTTCGCAACGAGGTAAATTTAGTTAAGCTACAACACGCATTAGTAGTAGCCGACAAAATAGCTGTTGATATCGATCGACTATTTGAGTGGGCAAAACCAACATCGAAGTTTTGGGTATGTCATCAAATTGCTGAAGACATTCGTAAGGCTATCCGTGCCCGTTACGACCAAGAAGATTGGGAAAAAGTCGTCAAACCGCTTAATGACCAGTTGCGTGAAAACCAGAAACTAGCCTTGATTAGTTACCTGCTGGTCCAAGAAGATTTGATAAAATGGGGCGTGGTAGATGCTGACAGCTTGTTCGAGTTTTTCCTAATTGACGTGCAGATGGATGCTTGCATGGAAACTTCCCGCATCAAGCAGGCAATTTCGAGTGTGCAGTTGTTTATTCAACGATGTTTTCTGGGACTCGAAGACAAATATGATGTTAAAAATGATGCACTCGATCGCGATCGCTGGGAGTGGATGCAGCGTTACCGCGTTTGGGAAGCCAACCGTAAAGTATTCCTCTACCCTGAAAACTGGATCGAACCTGGACTTCGCGATGACAAAAGTCCGTTCTATAAAGAACTGGAATCGGAATTATTGCAGAAGGATATCAACACGCAAACCGTTCAAGATGCGCTGAAAAGCTACTTATTTAAAGTAGATGAGGTAGCGAATTTGAAAGTCGTGGGGCTATTTGTAGAACAGCAAATCGATAAAGACGGGAAGCTACTATTTGATAGTAACAATCCTGTGTATATCAAACTGCATATTTTCGCCCGAACACGGAATGCACCCTACTTTTTCTATTACCGGTATTTTGATATAACCGAAAAAAACTGGTATCCGTGGGAAAAAGTGCAAGTGGATATCCCCAGTTACGATGTGGAGGGGGTCAAGGAAGATAATAACAAGGGGAAAATTATTAAGAACGGAACTTATTTAATCCCTGTTGTTTGGGATAAGCGTTTGTTGATTTTCTTTCCGCAGTTTGCTAAAAAGACAGTCGCAGTAGAACTGAAGCCAATCAATCCCAATGCGGAAATACCAGTTAGTAAACCAAAAGAGGGCTGGGAAATTAAGATGGCTTGGAGCGAATATCGCAATGGGAAATGGACACAAAAACAACTTTCCGCTGAGGCTATTTACGATATTCCAGATGCCTCACTAGATGTAAGTCCTTATGAATTTATCCCCAGAATTGTTACAGGTTCTGAACCTAAAGTCGTGATTGAGGTTTTCAAAGACACATGGATAAAAACGGCCACACTACCAGACGATTTTCCCAAAGCGTTTCATTTTACAGGCAGCCAAATTGCCAAAGGTAACGTCCTGGAGTCTCACTCAATTAGTACCGACTTTCACTACACAGGAACTAAAATTTCTTCATTGCAGGCGATTGATTCTGCTACACCAAATCTATATAACAATGAGCCTTTTTTTGATGTTCCTCAAACAAAGGTAATGGTTAAAGTTGACAAAAACGAACAAGAATTTAATTTTTACCATCCCTTTGTCCCCGAACTATTAGGCAAACTGATGGTGGGGAACTTGGATGCTCTTTTTTACTATTACCTCAATCAAGTTCCTGATAAGGCTGACGCTTTTGGAGCCGATACGAAGGCAACTTATCATGAACTGAAAGGGAGTTACTCCC
This sequence comes from Microcoleus sp. T3_A4, assembly GCF_036700465.1. NCBI lineage: Bacteria > Bacillati > Cyanobacteriota > Cyanophyceae > Oscillatoriales > Microcoleaceae > Microcoleus > Microcoleus sp. T3_A4. The sequence continues at coordinate 63,289 of NZ_JAUBOY010000006.1, forward strand.
TTTATAACTGGGAAGCCGCTTTCCACGCACCAATGCAGTTGGTAGACCGCTTGCTGAAGTCACAGCAGTTTGAACAAGCATTGAAGATGTGTCACTACGTTTTCAATCCGCTTGCCAAAGGTACTGACTCTAAACGCTTTTGGCAATTTGCGCCGTTTAAGGAAGTTGATGCAGAGAATGTGCTGGCAAATTTGTTTACAGGACTGCAACCCGGTCAGCCAAATGATGCTATTAACGAATGGCGAGATCAACCCTTCCAGCCTCATGTTATTGCCCGATCGCGCCCATCAGCATACATGAAGTGGGTGGTGATGAAATACATCGAAATCCTGATTGCTTGGGGTGACTACTTATTCCGGCAGGATACGATCGAAACTCTTAACCAAGCTACACAACTTTACGTGCTGGCGGCTCATATTTATGGGCCGAGAGGGCAGAAGATTCCCAAACTTGGCAAAGTTCAACCTCAAACTTACAGGTCGCTGTTGGACAAATGGGACGCTTTTGGTAACGCGATGGTTGAGTTAGAACTAGCATTTCCCTTCAGTAATCAAACCCCATTTTTGATTGGTGTAAGCAATGGTGTTGTAGGACTAGCAAATGTCTTTGGCTTTGCAACAACCCTATACTTCTGTATTCCTGATAATCCCAAATTACGAGGTCTGCGGGATACGATCGACGATCGCCTGTTCAAAATCCGGCACTGTCAGAACATCGAGGGTGTATTCCGTAAACTGCCACTGTTTGAGCCGCCGATCGATCCAGCATTGTTAGTACAAGCTGCTGCCCAAGGACTTAGTTTGGCAAGCGTGCTTAATGACTTGAACAGCCCGATGCCAAACTACCGCTTCTATTACTTGTTGCAAAAAGCTTTAGAAGTCTGTGCAGAACTAAAATCGATGGGCAATGCCTTCCTATCAGCCAAAGAGAAAAAAGATGCAGAAGCACTATCTAAACTCCGGGCTGGTCATGAAAGCACTATGCACAACCTGCTAATGGAAGTGAAAAAGCAGCAATTAGAGGCAGCCACAAAATCATTGGAAGCTTTGCAACAAAGCCGAAAAGAACCAGTCTATCGCTTGCAACACTACCTAAAACTTATTGGCGAGGATTTGGGCAAAGTGCCAGATGGTAATACCGATTTTGGCGAATTGCCCAACCAGATTGAACAACCGATCAATGAAAGCGGTTTGAAATTAATTCAGTCCGAGAAAGATGAGATAGATAAGGCAAGTGCTGCTGCTGATTGGCAGATTGGTATCGGGGTAGTAGAAACCTTGGCAAGCGTATTCCATGCGTTCCCAAACATGACTTTAGCTGGACACCCGTTGGGTGTTGGTGCAGATGTGAAGTGGGGGTTTCCTCATCTGGCAAATGCCACCTCAGCGGTTGCACGAGGGTTAAAAATATACTCCGATAATCTTTCCTACCAATCGTCAAGTGCAGGCCGAAAAGCTGGATTCCTGCGCCAACTACAAGATCGCGTACAACAAGCGAATGCTGCTGGGTATCAAATCAAAAATATTGATAAACAGGCACTTACCCAGAAAATTCAGATCAATATTGCCAATCAGGAGATTATCAATCAGCAAAACAATATTGATAGCGCCCAAGAAGTAGAGGAGTTCCTGCGTAATAAATACACCAACGAAGAACTCTACACCTGGATGGAAGGGCAAATCCAGACATTGTATTATCAGGCTTATACACTAGCCTACGAACTGGCTAAGAAAGCTGAAAAAGTCTTCCGTTTCGAGCGAGGCCTGACGACTTCCAACTTCATCCAATTTGGCTATTGGGATGCTGCCCGCGATGGATTACTAGCTGGTGAACGGTTATACATCGGTCTAAAACAACTCGAAACTGCTTACCAAGAAAAACGTGGCTATGATTACGAAGTTACAAAGCACGTTTCCCTACGGCAAATTAATCCGATGGCGCTGATTCAGCTAAAAGAAATTGGAACTTGCGAATTTGGATTACCAGAAGTGCTATTTGACATGGATCATCCCGGTCACTATATGCGCCGCATCAAATCCGTAGCCTTGACAGTTCCCTGTGTTGTCGGCCCCTACACTAGCCTAAATTGTACGCTGCGACTATTAGAACACAAGTTTCGGACAAGTGCGATCGCCAAAGACAAAAACGACTATCTAGAAAAAACCGATGAAACTGACGATCGCTTCAGTACGGTTAACGTGCCTATCACCTCGATCGCCGTTAGTTCGGGACAAAACGACAGTGGCGTATTTGAACTCAATTTCAAAGACGAACGTTACATTCCATTTGAGGGAGCAGGTGTTATCAGTAAATGGCGGCTAGAATTACCAAAAGAGTTCAGACAGTTTGACTATAATACGATCTCAGATGCGATCGTACATATACGTTACACAGCCTTAGATGGCGGAGATAAGCTCAAGAAGCCTGCTAATGACTCAGTGATGGCATATATCAAAAGCGTGGAAGAACTAAGCCGTGACGAAGGTTTATTCGCTGCTTTCGACCTCAAACACGACTTTCCTAACGAGTGGTACAAGGCTATGAATCTTCCTGCTGGCAGCACTGAGAGAGTGCTAATGCTTAACAATCTAAACGATCGGTTGCCAATTTTTACTAAAGGAAGAGATCCCAAGCAGATTCAAGCCATTGATGTGTATTTAGTTACACCCACGAAGCTGTCAGCTTCGCTGATGCAGGACACCGAGATAATTCCTTTCACAGATGGCTCACCAGTAGGAGAAACAATGAAATCATTCGTGATTAAAGATAATAATCTCCCTATGAATAGCTGGCAATTGAAGATTCAAGATGTAAAAACTGAGATCGATCGGCTGTGGCTACTCGTAAGATATGTGTTGAAGTGAGGCATGAATAGCTGGTGAATTTTGTTAAATTCAAGCCCAAGAAGAAGCAATTTTTACTTCTACCTCAACCGGAACTTGCTGTATATATAGCTCTCCAGCCTCCACCATAACTTTTTTGAGAATGCAACTGGTTCTTTTTAAAGTTGTTTGCGGACACTCTAACAGAATCTCGTCATGTACCACACCAATCAACTTCGCTCCTGTTTTGGGTAGGAGTTTGAACAAACGAGCGATCGCCACTTTCAACATATCAGCCGAAGTTCCTTGAACAGGGTGATTTAGCAACTCAGAAAGTCGGGGTTTCTTTGCCCACCGTCTTCTGCGTCCGCCAATTGTACGGATTTGCTTGATGTCTTTGACGTACACCGTTTTCCTGATGCTGTCGTGCCATCTTCTGACTCCAGAATAAGCTTGGAAAAATCGTCTTCTGAACTCTTTAGCTTCGTCCAAGGTTAAAAAAACATCATACTTTTCCTCAGCATAAGCTTGAAGTTTGGCAGCACCCATGCCATAAATTAATCCGAAATTAACTGATTTAGCTATGCGCCTATCCTCTGCCGTTACCTCCTCTAATGGCTTTCCCGTAATCAAAGAAGCCGTTAAAGTATGCAAATCTTCACCTTTAGCGTAGGCATCTAACATTCGGCGATCGCCAGATATTTCAGCGACAATCCTTAGCTCGATTTGGCTGTAATCTGCTTTAATAATTTGATATCCGGGAGCGGCAATGAAGCACGCACGCATTCCCTTAGCCGTACAATTTGTGGGAACGTTTTGCAGGTTGGGCTTATTGCAACTAAAGCGTCCAGAACGCGCACCGCATTGCCGATAGCTGGGATGGATTCTTCCCGTGCTCGGGTGAATATGTTTCGGTAATGCCTCAGCAAAATTTGAACACAAAGATGCTAATTTTCGATAATTTAGTAACAAGTGGATAATCGGGTATTGGCGAGCTAGAGGAATAAGTTCGCTCTTGCTTGTTGACTTGATTGGAATATTGAAGGCCTGAAGAGCACTTAAAACTTGTACAGACGAGCGGGGGTTTATGGTTTCCACCATCTCGGGAAATAGCGAAAGTTGGGGATTAGGGGCTGGTTTGAGACCGGCTTTCACTAATTCAACCAGCGTAGTCTGCTTTTGAGCTTTCAGTTCCTCCCCCACCAAATGCCATTGTTCTGCATCCAGTAAGATTCCATTTAGTTCCATTTGGGCTACAGCAGGCATCGCTTCAAATTCAATTTGGGCGGTTTCTAGTAACCCAGCACTCCGAAGTTTTGAGATGAGTCGCGCTCTAAGTTTCAGCAGGACAGCAGCATCTAAAGCGGCGTATTCTAACTGAGAAGCTGATAGCTTACCTCCGAAATTGCTCGACTGTAGGCTCTTGTCAAGTTTGATTCCTAAAAATTCAAGAGCGAGGGATTGTAGATCGTGGTTTTTTTTGAGTCCAGATTGCAACACCTGACTCGCTAGCATGACATCAAAAAATGGGCCAGACGGTCTAAGTCCAGCTATTTCTAGTACCTGCCAGTCGAACTTACCATTTTGAAATATTTTGAGCGCACTGCTGTTTAGAAGTGCTTTTAAAGGCGATAATTCGCGAGCGGCAAAAGCAGCTAGATCGACAATTATCACTGGGCGGTGGGGGACAGCTATTTGGATAAGTCGGATGCGTTCCGTAAGTGGATCTAGCCCGGTGGTTTCTGTGTCTATGGCTATAACACGAGCTTTTATTAAAGGCGAGAGGACATCCTTTAGTCGGGAAAAGTTTGTAATCAGCTCGTATTCCACAATAGAATTTGGGGCGTAGTGTGGGGAATTATTCATGAAAGTAGAGGGGTTTTAAGGTAATAGTTTTAGTTGTAAAAGTGATAGAAATAGCGGAGATATTGGGGCAGATATTCGGTAGAGAAGGGTAAGTTACATTCTTAATATTTATTTCGAGACAAAGTAATAGTGATTTGTTGAAAGGTAAGTTGTGCTGTCCCCACTAATAAAACGGTATAGTGGGGAAGCAATCGTCTATTTTTTGTCTATTACGACTAGGTAGCTCTCAACAGTCACCGGGCGACCGCTCCCCCAAAAGATTTCTAAGGGAAGTTCTATTAACTTGGCTGACGTGCGCTTAAGAAAGGCTCGGAATGCTTGCGATCGCGGCTCGGCTCGGACATTCATGGAATTGCTAACAACACTTACCAGCCGTCCAGAATTGGCTAGAAAAAGGTTATGGGCACGTTGTATGATATCTAAATCAACTCCTTTGATGTGGGGCGTAGAAAATGGGGGATTTGCCAAAATTCTGCTATATCGCCTCTGGGGTTCAGTTGTTAACTAAAATGGCTTATATCCCCACCTATACGAATGTGAGGTGGGGATATAAGCCGAGGGATTGTGAGGTACATCCTTTATGGATCTCCGAGCAATCCCTAAATATTTCCGGCTTAGCTTTACTGTTATGTGTAAATTATAGTAAGATAAACATAACAGGGAGGTGATATTAAGTGCTACATAAAGCTGTGCAAGTCCGCTTATACCCATCTCAACAACAGCAAACACTACTAGCTCAAGCATTTGGTTGCTCACGTTGGTGGTGGAATTATGCCTTGAAGATATCTATTGAGACATACAAAGAGACAGGCAAAGGGCTTGGACAAGTAGCACTCAATTCCTTATTACCTAAACTCAAAAAAGCAGAAGATACCCAGTGGTTAGCAGATTGTTACAGCCAAGTTTTGCAAGCTACAACGCTCAACTTAACTGCAGCTTATAAAAACTTTTTTGAAGGTAGAGCGAGATTTCCTCGGTTCAAATCCAAGCACGGTAGACAGTCGATTCAATACCCTCAAAAGGTCAAAATCGTAAACGGTAATGTCAGGCTTCCTGGCAAGATCGGTGAAGTCATAGCCAAAATACACAGACCAATTGAGGGGAAAATCAAAACCGTCACCATCAGCAAAACTTCATCGGGTAAATACTTTGCATCCATCTTGAGTGAGGTAGATGGAGAAAAGCCCAATTTTTCAGAAGGCAAGATTTATGGTGTTGACTTGGGGCTAAAACACTTTGCAGTTATCACTGATGGTGAGAAAATTTCCAAATACGACAACCCGAAGCATCTTGCCAAGCATCAGAAAAACCTCAAGCGCAAGCAACAAAAATTAGCACGCAAACAAAAGGGGAGTAAATCAAGAGATAAATATCGTAGAGTTGTCGCCAAAGTATACGAACGAGTTAGCAACTCACGGCAAGATTTTCTACATAAACTTAGTTACAAGTTGGTCAGCGATAGCCAAGCTGTCATAGTAGAAAGTCTTCATGTCAAGGGCATGGTTCGAAATCATAATTTGGCTGCATCAATATCTGATTGTGGATGGGGAATGTTCACTAATTTTTTAGCCTACAAGCTAGAACGCAAAGGCGCAAAGTTGGTGGAGATTGATAGATGGTTCCCTAGTTCTAAACTCTGCTCTAATTGTTTTTACGAGATGGATGAGATGCCGCTAGATATCAGGGAATGGACTTGTCCTAATTGCGGTACTCACCATGACCGAGATGGAAATGCAGCCATCAATATTAGAGCGGAAGGTATCAGAATGCTAAAGGCGGATGGTTCAGCCGTCTCTGCTGTAGGAGGGGGAGTAAGACCAAAGAGGGGACGAAAGTCTCATCTTTGGCATTCCCTTGTGAGTACAGAAGCCCCAACTATAACGTCAGTTTAGTTGGGGTAGTTCACAAAGTCACTTCCAACTAGATTGAACCCTTTTTGAAACAGAAGTTGTTGTAGCAGCGGGTTTATTTCAATTACATCAACGATCGCACCCGCTCTAACCATAGCCTGCGCCAATAAGCCGTCTCCTGCTGTTGGTTCTAAGGCGTAGGTTCCTGAAATGATTTGAGCTTCTTCAATCATAAGCTCAATTAGCTCTGGGGGAGACGGGAACCAAGAATAAGGTGGAGCTTCTTGGATTCGCTCATATAGCATTTCTGCAAGCGATGAAGTATCTTTCATTTTAATTGTGCTGCTATTCGGGCTATAATTCGCGAACATTGCCTTTTTTTCCGTGTTAAAATAAAGTCAATTGCCCTTCAATTTTTGACTTATCTTTTGGTGACTTAGCTGTTACCATTTCTGTCGGTAAATCTGCATCAGCGCTTTTATCTTGGGACAATTTACGTTTGCCCCAGCCTTGGGATGCTGCATGGCGGACAACGCTTTTCCTAATTGCTCTAGCTAGATGGTAATAATCATTTTGGATGCTGTCAAAGTTCACGGCTGAAAATTCAGCTAATTCGGACAAGTTGTAACCATTTGGTAGCCGATTATGTCTTGTCAATGTGTCTTGTGCTGCCCACATATAGACGTTGTAATAACTGTGGTGCAGAGGAGCTTCAAATGTGGCTCCCATCATATAAGCCACGACTTCTGTGGAAGTGCAGTAATTCCCTACAATTCTGTTGCTGTGCTCCTCTACAATCAAATCGAGCCTATCGGATAAGCAAGCCGTTTTCAACCAGTCAGGTATGCTTTCTGACCAGGGGGTTTTGTGTAAAACTAATGGGCCTGCATAGTAACGTAAAAGGGGAAGGGGAATTCCGGTCAATTCCAGTAGCACGGCTATTAAGTCGCGGTGCATACCCATCTGGGCTAATAGCTTCAGCTTTTCCAAAATGCCGGACTGAGGTTTTACAGGGTGAGTGGTAATTTCTTCAAGTAATTCGGGCGTTAACAGATTTAGCTGAGTCATATCTTTTTGAAGGATAATTGTGTGACGAATGAAGGTCAGAAAAATCGCGTAGCGAATTCAGTTACAGGGATTTGCGCCGTCTGTTGGGCAAACAATTCGGCAAAGATACGCACCTCTATATTTCTGAGTAATTTTTACCCACCTTGCTAGATGGAAGGCGGGCGAAATTAAGAGCAATGCCAGCACTATATTTTGTTTCGTGCAATAGCAGTAGGTCTTGGTTGTTTGCAGATAGGCTACGTCGATCGCCGTAGCCTATCCGCCGATAGGCGGTAGTTTAATTACGACTATCGGATGAAACGGCTGCTCGTTCTCCCTAGCTACGCTGAATTGTTGATTCTTACTACTTTGTAGCTACAGGATTTATGAACGAGCCAAACAATATCTATGGCAATGAACCCGGTTACAGCGCTGATGGCTATGCTGTTAGCGGCTATGAAAGTAACCCGTGCGAGTCCTCCCTTAACGGATATCAAAGCAACGGTTATAGCAGTCAGCAAACAGAGGGTTACGGGGCTCCCGACTACTTTGCTGATGGCTATCGAGAAAACGTTTTTGAAGGCGATTTGAATTTAGCAGATACTCCGTGGACGGAGACGGCTGCTAACCCTAACCCTTATTTTGAGGGAGGGGTAAATGACGCTAATTCCTATCAAAATCAAACAGTTACTTCTCATTTCGACGGCGGTGACTTAGAGCTGTAGTGTTTTACGCCGAGGCTGCTCCATGTAAAGCCTCGGTAGGCTGCTTCATTTATTTTAAGAAGCGCAATTGCAGCCTCATCAAGTTCGGTGGGTTCCTTTCTCCCACTTAATTGCTTAACTTTTGTACAGTATCCTCAACCAATAACCAAAGTTTTTTGCACAAACATGAGAAGAATATTATCAACAAGATTCTGGCAATTATCAGTATCGTTATTCTCTCTAGTCTTAATAGTTTCCATTTTGTTTGAGCAACCAATATTTGCTATGGCACGAACCCCTGCTGATACAACTGAAATGCCAACCAAAATTTTAGAAATACCAGGGATGGACAGGCAAGGAAATCCTACTTCAGTTAACGCCCTCTTGCCAGATTGGACACAAATTTCTTTTTCTCAAATGCCACCCATCAGTCAATCTGGAAGCCTTTCAGCGGGAGAGTACAAGCAGGCAGTTGGCTATGATTTGAGCCGAAGTTGGACAGCAGGGCAAACTCCTGACCAGTACATCATGTTGGGCGATATCAGCCAAGCTTTGCAACCAGAATTGCTATCGTTCGGTTTTGTCGCGCAGCAAGCTGGTCTGAATTTAGATAGCGTAGCTTTAAGCGCATTTACTTTAGTTGCCAAGCAGTCGTTAAATCAGTTAGTTCAGGCTATCCCTCTTCTCGGTCAATTTAAAGTCGCAGAGATTGCGCCGGTGGCGGGACTTCTAGCCACAAAAGCTGCTGGCATTGATGTAGCCGATCGCACTCTAGAGCTGGTTCTCAGTTCCAATCCACAATTAGGTCAGTTGAAACTGGGAGAAATTGACCTGTCTCAGTATTCAATATCTTCGATTCCGAACTTAAACAGCGCTCAACTTGGCGCGTTTTCAGATTGGCAAACGACCTTAATTAAGGACGTACCCGGGCTGAATGCTTTACCTCTGTCTAGCTTTCCCAATCCAATAGCAGAATTTGGCAATTTAGTAATGAGAATTGATGCGATTTATGGCCCCGCAGAGCGACGGCGAACGAAGACGATCTCAGGCTCCGACGTTCAAGGATTCTCGGTTAATTGCCAAGAAAATGATTGCGCTTATATCGAACTAGACGATTTGGAGAATTCTGGTCGGAACGCTCGCGGTTCGTTGGAAGGCAAGCAATGGATTAGCGGTAAGTACCAGGAAGTCGAGGGCGGTTCGGGCTGTCTTAAAGTTGTCAACGGCGGCAAAGAACCGACGGGAAGATTGCCTTTTGGCAGCGCTTTTAAAGTAGTAGTTATGGAACCTGACGAGAGAACCGATACCGTTGATACGGCTCTATTCTTCCGATTTTGTTCCCCTTGCGGTTGCTCTCCTTATTTTATTGGGCCAGTACCCTTTTTCACCTATCGGGTTAATTCTCCCATTTTCGTCGGAGCCCTGGAATCATCCTCTAGCGGCTCTTCCTCTGTAGCAACTGGGGCGGTTCGCGGCTCAGTATCTTCTCCTATTACAAAAGGTGTGGGTACAGCAGCTAATATTAATGTTCCTTGCCCTCCTAGCGCCACTGTACCAGTCTTAGTTGGCAATGTTCAAGGAGTAAAAGTTGCGGCTTTGTCAGAAGCGATCGCCAATATCGAAAGCAGCGGTTCTTATGAGACTGTTGGCGTTCATGTTTGCGCTGATGGTGGCAAGAATTGCGGGGTTCCATTGGGCAAGTACCAGTTTATGAGCTACAACGAGTACGCTGCTAGTTCAATTTCATCTAAACCAGAAGGCGAGCAATTTTTAGCCAAGTTACAAGGGGGTTATCAACCCACTCAAGCAGAACTTTTTCAATTTTTCCCGCCTGCCGATCAAGAAGCTGTTTTTGCTCAAACTATCGCCTCTAAGCTGAATGCCACCTCTCAAGAAAAAGACCCTACTACTGGGAGTTTTTTTAGTGGCGATCGCCTGATTGAGCGAGTAGCTCAAAAGCATTTCGGGGGCGACTACTCCAAAGTTGACGGCTCTTCAACCGATACATTCGGTCGTTTAACTCTCTTAAGTTACGGACAGGATGTTTTGAAGCGTTATCGAGGGGGAAGTACAACAGTCGCGGGGTCGAATACTGCTGCTTGCGTTCCTACCTCTAGTGCGGCGCAATCCTCTAATTCTGCGAGTGTTACCTCCGGCGGTCAATCAACAGGTATCAAGCCTGCAAATGGACCAGTAACCAGGCGCTTTGGGATGCGAACTCGTCCCGTTTCCGGCGTGCGGAAAACCTACAGTGGCATTGCCATTGCGGGATCAATGGGAAGTCCAGTAAAAGCAGTTGATGGTGGGGTTGTCACGACAGTGGTTTCTAACTGCAAAGAAAGGGCACGAAACTGCGGCGGTGGCTACGGTAACTGGATTGAAATCGATCGCGGTAACGGTCGTACAACTCGGTACGCTTACCTGCGCGAGGGTTCAGTAAAACTCAAAGTTGGCGATCGCATTTCTCAAGGCCAAGTCATAGGCGAACTAGGCAGCACTGGGACAACGGCAGAGCCTCGCTTGCACTTTGAAACCCGCATTAATGGAACGGCTGTTAACCCATATCAAGAAGGAATTTGAATTAAACGGAGATATTCAGCACTATGATTTCCTTGAAAAAACGGACAATTCTGTTGAAATTTGCCTGGGGCTTATTAACAGCTTTTTTGATTTATTTGTTAACCAGTTTATTCAGCTATTCCCCAGCTTTTAGCCAGTCAACTCGGAACGCTGATTTCCCTTCAGCTTGCCTTCCAGTTGGTTTAGGGACTCTCAGAACAGAGTTTGTAACTGAAGTAACAGATGGCAGCATTCAATATCGCTTGTTCGATGCGTATTTGCAGGGAGATGCCGTGCCATTTTCTGTATTGGTTTCTCTCCAAGAGAATCAGTGTAAATTGCTTTATTCCAACCCAACGAACGATTTTTATCCTTACAGCCGTGCGGTCAAGCTATCAGTAGCCAAACAAATCGCTCTGGGAGAATTGCGCTACTCTATCAACAAGGCAGGGAGTATTGATAAGTTTCGCTCTACTTTGCAGCCCAATTTTGGAGATCCCGGTTGGCAATTTTCGGAAGAGGCACTTTGGGCATTTAAGCAGGTGGGTATTACTGTTCCTTCACTTAGTAAAACCAGCAAAGATAAGTGAGATATGTTCGCTTTAATAAGACTCCTAGCAGCAACAATCAAACTTTTGCTTAAAGCGGATTTAGTAAATCTTCATGGTGTCTTTCATGACCGGATTGGGGATGACATCTACATAGAAATAATTCATGGAGGTTAAAGCAATGTTTAGCAAAAACCAACAACTAACTTTAGGTGCAGAACAAATAGATAAACCACGCATTCTAGCTGCAAAGAGAAATTTATTACTGTTCTCTCCACCTGTTCATAATCAACTACCAAACCCCGCTTGTAATTCCCTAAATAGTTCCCCGCCCAGAGCATCATCGTTTTTATTTATTGGGCGGTGGTTCCGCTTTGGAGTCATCTTGTTCTTGCTGTTATCAATGTTGTTAGGAACTGCTGGTTGTACCGCCAGTGCTACAACGATTTCTTGGGCACCTGCTACTAGATTCATCCCTGTTGAAACTGTTCAAACCATAGTTGCTGAAAATTCTGAGCTTAACCCCCAAGATTTAGCATCAAATGTGTTAGCCTGGACTGTAAATGGGCAAGCAGGCAGGTTAGTTATTTTTAATTTTAACAGCCCTGGAGTTTGCGGTGCGGAAGGTTGCTTATACGCGGCGTATTTATTCAAGAACAATGCTCCTCCTAATCGTGTATTTGCTAGTTACTTAAATCCCAATTTGCCACCGAAAAGACCGCTAATTCAAGCAGTAAGCGACCCATCAAAAACCTCTGATTTGCCTTGTTTGCAAGTACAGCAGCAGTCAAAGAATGGTATGCGGCAGTTATTTTTTTGCTTCAACGGTCATCAGTACCAGTTAGCTAACAGTTCTTTGATTGAACTGCCAAATCAAAAGAAATAGGCAATTTTAAAGTATTTGAGCTTGAATCTCCGTTAAATATCGCCTGTTTTTTACCAATAAAAAAATGCCTCGCTCCTGAACTGGATATGAGGCATTTCTTGAAAAGAAACTAGCCGAAACTGTTAATCATCTTCTTCCGCATCAAATTCATCCTCAAACTCATCTTCTTCATCTAAGTCGTCGAAATCATCCTCTTCCTCTATTACTTCAGTAGCAATTTTACGAAGGGATTTATGATTCCCAGTCGGCTTTTTCCCATTTTCTATTTTCTTAACAATGGGTGGTAGCACTTGAATTTGTGGTTCTGCTGTACCCGGTAATGCAGGAGTTTCAGTAAATCCCGCAATGGTATCATGCAGTCCCCAAATCACATTTTTATGCTGCGGCCGTCCCAGATAGAGTAAGGGAAAATTATCAGCAGTTGGCTTGGTATAGTTAACAGTTTTGCAGCAGTAGCTCTTATTAGAGCCTTCACCTTCTTTAACTCCTTTGAACTGAACTTCTAAGATACCCAGGCTTCGCCATTTATCGGTTTTCCCGCTGAAAGGAATTTGGAAATAGTCGGCGAATGCTTTTTCCAACAAACGGTAAAATTCGTCTCTGGCTGCTTTAAAGCTCCAAAGTGCGACATTCTTAAATCTGACGACAATAGGTGTGCTGTGTCTGGGACGATTGTTTTCATCCAGAAAGACAACGGCGTGTTCGCTGACAACATCCATTATCTTTTTATCAAGTTGAGCTTTATACTCTTCATACAGCCCGACCATTGCACCGCCTAAATTAGCAACGTCATTTTTGTAACGAATGTATTCAGGTACAAATCCCAGCACGCATAAGTGGCATTTAGAGAGTAGCAGACCTGTAACATCTTCTGTTAGTCCAATTGTAGTCATTTCCTCTTCTGTTGGCATGACAAACCAATTCGCTTTTTCTAGCTGATCCTCTGGAATTAATATTCCTGCCACTTGTTCGTTAACAACAATGCCATAGGGCAGAATTGGTCGCCTTACTTGATTATGAACTGGTTCTAGGAGTTCGGGGTCAATTTCAAAATCAAAGTCTTCTGAGTCAAATTGAGTTGTGTCTTCTGTGATTTCTGGTTTGACTGGGGTTTTAGTTTTAGCTTTACTATTGGTTTTAACCATTATAAAAGTTGCTGAAAAGAACAACTCAGAAAGGCGGTAGCCTTAACTCCTAGAGGGAGGATCTGGCAATATTTTTGTTTTTGATGTAGAAAAGAATAAGGTAAAGGGGTATTGGTTAAGTTTAAGCCAGTGCTATTCTTCTAAGTTAATTTCCACTAAATGCCTAACCCTGACGAGTTGATAGCGATTCTCGATCGCATTCTCAATGGAAGCCAAGATGAGTCAGAAGTTGCCCAACTGCGGCAGTGGCTCAAAGTCAGTGGCACTACGCTGCAATTCGTCTCTCAGGATGGCAAGTTCAATACGAATATTGGACAGGTGCAGGGGGGCGAGATTCACATTGGCGATCGCCATTACCAATTTGACGTTGCAGCACTCCGGGAACTCCTCCAACCGACGACTCATGCACCCAACATTGACTGGCACGCTGTCAGTCAAGCGATGCTGGAGGAGCAACTGCGGCTCACCACCAACCCGCTAACCAGTGGCGAGGGGATTAGCTATCGAACCGAGCAGGTGTATGTGCCGCTGGGATTGGTGGAGCGCAAGCGGCAGACTCGGCGAGGGGAGGATGTGTCTCCAGATCAGGGTTCGTTGCTGTACGAAGAAACTGAGATTACCCAGCGCTTTGAGCACGAGCAGTTTCTCGAACGGGTATTGCAGCAGGGGCAAAGTCCCAAGAGTCGGGGGAAGCGCATTGCGATCATTGGGGAACCGGGAGCGGGAAAGACGACGCTGTTGCAGCAGATTGCCCAATGGGTGACTCAGCAGGGAGAGGGAGCGATCGCGGTTTGGGTGTCGCTGGCAGATTTGCGGGGGCAAGAACTAGAACCGTATTTGTTGGAAGGATGGCTGCAAGCCGTTGCTTGGAAGCTGGGACAAGCGGAAGCCTCTGGACAAGTTAAGGATGCCTTCGTTGCCCGGTTTCAGCAGGGGCGAGTGTGGCTGTTGCTTGATGGGGTAGATGAAATGCAGGTGTCATCGGGCAATCCCTTGGCAGAGATTTCGCGGCAGGTGCGGATGGGAGGATTGCTCTCGCAGGCACGAATTGTGCTGAGTTGTCGGTTGAATCTGTGGGATGGCAACCGTAATGCGTTGGATACGTTTGACACCTATCGCACGCTGGAGTTTTCCTATCCGCAGCAGGTGCAGCAGTTTATTGGACAGTGGTTTGGGGCGTTGCCAGAGGAGCAGGGGGTGCAGGCGGAACAGTTGTGTGCGGCACTGAAGGCACCGGGGAAGGAACGGATTCGGGATTTGGTGAAGAATCCGCTGCGGCTGACGCTGTTGTGTTTCAACTGGTATTTGGGGGAGGGGGCGCTGCCGGAGACGAAGGCGGGGTTGTATGAGCAGTTTGTGGCGGATTTTTATGAGTGGAAGCGGGAGCAGTTTTCGACGACGGCGGAGCAGCGCAGGCAGTTGAATGCGGCGTTGGGTGAGTTGGCGCGGGAGGCGATTGATAAAGAAGCAACTCGATTTCGGCTGCGGCATGACTTTGTGTGTAAGTTTTTGGGTGAGCCGGATGAGGAAGGTTCGTTGTTTCAGTTGGCGTTGCAGTTGGGTTGGCTGAATAAGGTGGGGGTGGATGGGGAGAATCGGAGGAAGGCAGTCTATGCGTTCTTCCATCCCACATTTCAGGAGTATTTTGCTGCATTAGCAATTGATGATACTAGATTCTTTCTGCACTATGACACCACCGTTTCTGAAGAAGGAATTTATAGAGTTTTGGAACTTTTCTGGAAAGAGGTAGCAAAAATATGGATGGGTAGACCCGATATAAATCATGAGAAAAAGCTCGAAGTCATTACGAAATTACAAGATTTTGAAGACAATCGTGGCAACTTCTATAAGCATTTTGCTTTTCTGATTGCTTCAGAACTTATCTTAGAGTTTGGAGATGACCAATCTCTTATAAAAACAGCTAATCAGCTTATTGAATGGCTGTTTGGAGTTCACTCAAAAACAGGTGATAATCAGCTATATTTAGAAATAATCAAATTGAAAAGCAAACAGGCAATTAAAAAAATTCCATCAGAGTACGTAAACTCATATCTGAAGCAGATTCTATACAGTAATTATTCACGGGATTTGGCACTTCAAATTTCTGAAATCTTCCTGGACTCTGAGACAAGCAGCCAGATTGGAGTAGAAATTCTAAGAGCCCTCTTCATGGGCAAGGATTATACAGAGTTACCATCACTACTATCCCAATTGAAAGAGCTTAAAGTTACAAACGAAGCAGCCACTCATTTATTGCTCGACTTACTGATAGAAATAATTAGCTTAGTATATTTTGATTTAAAGGAAACTATGAGTAATTTAGCAATAATTTTAGATAACTCGTCAGCAGACATTTTTGTTTTAGTTGTTTATTTAATCTTTGACAACGTAAGAAATAGAGTTGAAGATGATACTTTACTTATGGTTAACAATAGACTTATCTTGAATTTATTTTCTGACCTTTCTTTTGTTGAATATCTATATAATTTTACATATAATTTTGGATATTTAGAAATAATTCAAACCGCTTATAGAGAATCATTGATCGCAACTTTTAGATATTTAGATCGCTGTGATAGTGAACAAATGACCAAATTGATTGATATTATGAAGGAGGCAATGGATATCAATACAAATGGACTTATACCTTTTATAGCATCTATTGCTTTACAATGGCTAGGTGCTTGTAATCTCAGTATTACTTCAATACTTCTAGATTTTTTACAGAATGTAGAATGTGCTGAAGATGCGATGGGTTACAGAGCTGTACGCCATCTAAAGGTTATTGCAATGGGGAATAGGGATTTAATTAATCAGTTAAATTCCTTATTAAGCTTTGACAGCATTAATGTTTTTCAGCGTTGCTGGTTAGCTTGCGGATTAGGAGTAGTTGACCCTGGAAATATAACTGCAATGAGTTCTCTCATTTCCTTAATACAGAATGATAAAGATGAGATACTACGCTGTCAAGCAGCTAGTAATATCAGGCTATTTGATCCAGATAATATAAAGGCAGTTTCTGTTTTATTAGAAATTATTAATAAAAGCAGTGATGAACATAGTATTTGTTTAGCTGTGACAAGTCTCGGCTCAATGTGTGGATCTACGGTGCCTGCTATTAACGAGCCAAAAATTATAGATGAATTGATACATTTATTCAACAAAAATCAGAATGATAACGTTTCGGAAATTATTATTGATACTCTGACAGAAGTGGGAGTTAAAAACTCAAAAGTCATTGATTTTTTCCTAAAATTACTCAGCGAAGAGAAAAGAGATAATATTTACAATAAGATATTTGAGGGATTTAAAGTAATTGGAGTAGGAAATTCTATTGTTTTTGACAAGTTAATTAGTTTACTGACTACTACTCAGAATAGGTCGATATATGAACAGGCTGCAAAAACATTAATAAAAGTCATAAAAAATCAACAATATTTTCAAGCAGTTAAAATTTTAAAAGAGCATATTACTGATGAAGTATATGAAGATGATTATTATCGCTGGGTTCAATGTCATTACGTCGTATGGTTCTGTGCAGAAAATCTAGATATCAAAACTTTTTACAAAGCATGGGATAGGGAGGAGGATTCTCTTGAAGTAGATAATTTTCAGGCTGTACCTACAGGTACTAACCAGTCTTCGTACAATAATTGCAAAGCTCTTACTAAACTCACTCCAATACAGGAGAAAATATACAAGTATCGAAAAATCACTAAATTAAATCCTAATGATCCTCATGTATGGAATGCATACGGTGTTGTGATAGAAAAAGCAGGATACCATGAAGAAGCAATAGCTAGTTATAAGAAAGCAATAGAAATTCAATTAGATTATGAAGATGCATTAAACAATCTAGGAGATACTCTTCAAAAATTAGGGTTATATGAAGATTCACTTGCTAGTTATAGAAAATCAGTATTAGCCTATCCTAAATCTTTCCATGCTTGGCAGCAAATTGGGATCGTGTTATCACAATTAAATCGTCATCAAGAAGCTGTTAATAGCTTTGAGCGAGCTTTAGAAATTCAGGATAGTATTTCTTATATATGGGAGCAGCGAGGTTACTCGCTTTGTCTACTTGGGCGCTATGAAGAAGCTTTAGCAAGTTATGAGAAAGTTATAGAAATTGATGCTGGCAATTATGTAGCATGGTTGAATCAAGCAATTGTTCTAGAAAAATTGGAACGTTGTGAAGAAGCTTGTTTTAAATATGAGAAAGTAATTAACATAAAGCCAGACTACGCAAAAGCGTGGGAGTATAAAGGTAATTTACTTTATCAGCTAAATCAATATGAAGAATCTCTTATATGCTATGAAAAAGTCACAGAAATTGATACTAGTGATTACATAGCATGGTTGAATCAGGGACTTACTCTGGTAAAACTCAATCGTTATCACGAAGCTTGCCTTAGATATGATAGAGCGATTGACATTAAACTAGATTTTGTCAAAGGTTGGTATTGCAGAGGCAACGCTTTCTATCAACTCCAACGCTATGAAGAAGCACTGGCAAGTTATGACAAAGTCATTGAATTTCAGCCAGATTTTTCCGAAGCCTGGTTTGGGCGCAGTAACACTCTGCATACTTTACAACGCTATGAAGAAGCAATTACTAGCTGGAATCGTGTTCTAGAATTGCAACCTAGTAACACGGCAGCTTGGGGGAATCTCGGAAACGCTTTCTATCAACTCCAACGCTATGAAGAAGCACTGGCAAGTTATGACAAAGTCATTGAATTTCAGCCAGATTTTTCCGAAGCCTGGTTTGGGCGCAGTAACACTCTGCATACTTTACAACGCTATGAAGAAGCAATTACTAGCTGGAATCGTGTTCTAGAATTGCAACCTAGTAACACGGCAGCTTGGGGGAATCTCGGAAACGCTTTCTATCAACTCCAACGCTATGAAGAAGCACTGGCAAGTTATGACAAAGTCATTGAATTTCAGCCGGACAATGTATCTATTCAATATTGGATAGGAAGAATATTGGATATACTTGAGCGAGCCGAGGAAGCCGTCGTGATGTATAACAAGGCGTTAAAAAAGTTTCCTGAAAGTTATGAAATTCATTTTTATCGAAGTTTTGCACTAGCTGATTTAAACCTTCTAGACGAGTCTCTCATCAGTTTCAAACGAGCGACAGAAATTCAACCCAGTTCTATAGAAGCTTGGGAGGGGCAAGCCATTATCTTAGAAAGTCTTGAGCGTCATGAAGAAGCAATTACTAGCTGGAATCGTGTTCTAGAATTGCAACCTAGTAACACGGCAGCTTGGGGGAATCTCGGAAACGCTTTCTACCAACTCCAACGCTATGAAGAAGCACTGGCAAGTTATGACAAAGCCATTGAATTTCAGCCAGATTTTGTCAAAGGTTGGTATTGCAGAGGCAACGCTTTCTATCAACTCCAACGCTATGAAGAAGCGCTGGCAAGTTATGACAAAGCTATTGAGTTACACCCTGAGTCGCATCAGGCTTGGGAACGGAAAGGCTTAACGCTGCTTACTCTTAGAAACTATGATGAAGCAATCACAAGCTTTAACTCAGCTTTAGAAATTTGCCCTAGTCTACATGCATCTTTTTATAATAAAGCTTGTTGCTATTCTCTACAAAGAAACATTGATTTCGCTCTTGAAAATCTTAAACAAGCCATCGAACTTGCTCCTGAGAAAAATCGTCAGTTAGCTAGGCTTGACTCGGATTTTGACGCTATCAAATATGATTCGCGATTTCAAGTATTGCTGGAAGAGTAAATTTTTTGAACTATGCTATGGCGGTTCTAAGCTATCGCGCATCTAACTTGCACTAATAGCATCCCCTTGTTTTTAATTTTTCTTCCACCTGTTAAATGTCAACTATCTTGGGTTTTTCCCAGCTTTTGGTGAAAGGTTACAATGGAATAGAAGTCAGGAGAAGCTGCCTATCTTCAACTTAATCACGGCTCAGACCGGACAGTTTTTTCAACAGTTACTGCCTAATTCCAGCCAATTTTACCTGGAGCAGTGTGAACTCGATACCGAGCAACAGCAGCTTACTTTGAGTGTGCTTTCAACCCAACATATTGCAAAATGTCCGGTGTGTAGCACCCCGTCTGCCCGTACTCACAGCCAGTATCAGCGCACCCTTGCTATTTGCCTTGTGTCAATTTCAAGTTGCTTTTGGCAATAAAACATAAATTGTGTTAGGGACATAGCGCTATATTTATATGAGAAAAAGTATTAATTATTCAATACTGTAGCCAAAAAAAGAGTATAAAAAGAGGGCTGATGTAGTAGAGTTATAGTCTTCCACAACGACAACTCGAAAACCACACACAGCCCATGTTTGACATACTAGCACTGTTGCAATGCCTACTACCAGAAATAAAAGTGACGACAATGCGTCAGTTGAGTCAGATCATCATGGCTATATTAGCAATGAGCGGGCGAGTAACAATGTTGGGAATTTCGCGTTGGACGCTTAGTGGTGGTAGTTATCGGACGGTAATCAGATTCTTTCGGACAGTCATACGGTGGGCAACGGTGTTCTGGGTGTTTTTTCGGCGGCATTTGTTTTGCCCAAATGATGTTTATCTGTTGGCAGGAGACGAAGTAGTAATAAGCAAAGCCGGGAAAAAAACCTATGGATTAGATAGGTTCTTTTCCAGTCTAATAAGTAAACCAATATCGGGATTATCTTTCTTTACCTTATCATTAGTAAGTGTTGAACAAAGACACTCATTTCCGATTCAGATAGAACAGGTAATCAAGAGTGATGTAGAAAAAAGTATTGTCTCACCAAGCGCAGAAATAAAACCCCAAGAAAAACGTGGGCGCGGACGACCAAAACGGAGTAAGAACAAAAATAAACAGGAGGTGATTTTTACATCTGAATTACTAAGAATTCAGCTATATGATTAATGAGCTATTTAAGTTAATAACTAACTTTATTCCCCTTACTTACTTAGTCGTAGATGGTCATTTTGGGAACAATAATGCTTTACAAATGGCTAGGCAGGTAAAATTACACATAATTTCCAAGTTACGCCACGATTGGGCATTATATATACCTTACCAACATCCTGACCCCAATCATCGTTCTCGTCGTAAATACGGTGAAGCAGCCCTGAAGACGGGTTTCCCGTCGCAGGGGACTGCTGAACCCGAAGGGAGATAAGCTGGACTGGCGTAATATTTCTGGGGAATATTTGCGTCACAGTAGTATTGAAGAAGATATCAAAACCGATATTTATCAATCTACTCTACTTCATAAAGAATTTGCCCAACCTCTAAATGTAGTTATCTTGGTAAAAACCAATATCAAAACTAATGCTCGCAGTCACGTAATTCTGTTTTCTAGTGAGCTAGATTTGTCTTATGAGAAAATAATTGACTACTATAAACTGCGCTTCCAAATCGAATTTAATTTCCGGGATGCCAAACAGTTTTGGGGATTGGAAGATTTTATGAACAGAAGTCAAACTGCTGTGACTAATGCTGTTAATCTTTCTTTTTTTATGGTCAATTTATCGCATTATCTTTTAGCTCAGTTTCGTGAAGATAATCCTGGCTCTGGCATTGTTGATCTTCAAGCTTATTGTCGGGGTTTTCGATATGTTCGGGAAATGTTAAAAATGCTTCCGCAACAGCCTGAGCCTATTTTATTATCCCAGATTTTTGCCAAACTAACCTCTCTTGGTCGTATTCACAATGCTTCTACAGCCGTTTAACCCTCGTAATTTGGCTATAGTACAATACGGTTCAGTTAAGGGCTATGCAGTGCTTAAAACAATAAATACAGGAGGATTCATTATGATTCCAGTACCTCTGTGTTTAACTTGTTTCGACCGAAATTTTGAAACAGGCTTTTTGACAACTCTGGGGTTGTTTCGCTGAACCCTTTCAGGTAGAACTTGATCGAGAATCTCCAAAGTTAACCAACTAAAAAAAAGGGAAGTTCCTGTGGTTGTAACCGCTGAAATTTTGGCAGAGCGCGACGAATAACTCGTAATGTTCCAGTAAAAGAAAGACGCAATGGTGAAACACCTGCACTGCTTGCTGCTTGAAAAATCAATGACCTTACAGCCCAATGTCCTAGTAGTAAACCATAAATTTCTTGTACTACCTCAAGAGGCTTTTGAGAACGAATATGAGTTTTTCGTCCTAATAAATGTACTTTCATTTCATCAATCGTATTCTCGACTTCCCAACGTTGATGATATTCACAGGCAAGTAACTGGGCCGTAAATTTTTCCGCGTCCAACAAGCTGGTAATTAAACGATATCTAATTTGTGCTTCGGGGCTGTCGTAATTCTCAATTGTGTACTCAATTACTCTTACCTGTATGGGCTTAAATCCTTTTTTCCTTAATTTGCCGGATGGATAAATCCAACTCAAGTATGAACCATCATCTAATTGTGTTTCGTTTAAGAATTTAACGTTGGATGGAATTCGCCCCAAATACTCACAACCTTTACTGACTGTGGCTTCTACCATCGCATAAGAATGTAAACCTCTATCCCACATCAATAGCATTCTTGGCGTTACTGAGCGTAACAACTTTAACGCTCTTACTCTTTCTCCCATTTTATATGGACACATTAAGGCGTCAAATATTAAATGTGTTCCCGCCTCTACTAAAATAACTAATCTAGCTTTCGGAAACGCTGCTCTTGTACCCTTACGACTTCCCGGACGACCAAAAACCCGGGCATTTTCATCACTATCTGGTATATCTAAGCAGGTTCCATCTATCACTACGACCCTGAGTTCGCTGATAAAAGCTCCTACTGTTTCAACTGTAGCCATTGGTTGCACTAAGGAATGAAACAACTGTCTCATCACCCCTGCTCCTAACTAATCTTTGTCTGGCTTGAGTAATTGCCGATTTACATGGAAATCGCCAATATTTACCCACTTTTATCCACGCTTCATTAAGACCATCAATCAAATTTTTTAGTACATCCCGCATTGAATCTTTCGACCACAGACTCATGGCGATTACCAGGCACACTACCAGTTGTGCTGGTAGGGCGCGATGACGTTTCTCTTCAACCTTCGTTTTAGTAATCGCCTGTTCGATGGCACTTGCTGGAATTGCTATCTCTATGGCCTTGAATATCTCCTTACTTGGGATTTTGGGAGATACTAATGAGAATTCTTTGAGATGCACCTTACTTGCTCTCCATTTTTGGACACCATACCTAATTTACCACTATTTGAGCTTTAACTGAACCGTATTGGGCTATAGTATTGTTATTTCTATTTATTTAATCAATACTATATTTGCTACGCAATGTGATATTAAAACTCCATAAGTTTAACAAAAAACCGTTTGGGGGTTCATTTTTTCACTAATTTAGGACTTACGCACTGAAACGAAATCGCGTTGGTTTAGGCATTGGTTATGAGGGTGAAAAGCTCATTATTTCGTTGAAAATTTGGCTGAGTGCGTAAGTCCTATAATTCTAAAAAATACAACCCACATTCCGCAGATGTGGGTTGTATTTGCCTTGCTGGTTCACATTCTGATGCTGCCAAAATCTGAATATTCTGAGCATTTGTTAGCGGTGAGCGACCTAAACATCTATATTTCATCATATTTAATGTATTTTCCTAACTGGCAGAGATTGGCTCTGAAAAATTTCAAAAGCGCTCATCTTCTCCAATATTGAGGTTATTAGCTTGCTCAAAGTTTAAGTTCTTCTCTCCAGACTGCTGCACGTTCTGGATAATCCGAGTACTATCTTTAGCGGTAGGTTGTTGGGGCTTACCGGGTACAGCATCGGCTTTCCGCTCAATTTCAACACCATAGTAATTGCGATCGCCAAGCTGTATCTCTGATCCAGTTATTTGCCCAATGTTGGTGTTAAACAACTTATCAATAGGTTGGCGATTAGGCTGTCTGGACTCAGCTTCTGCTTCTTGATGCTTGAATAGATAGCCATCCCGCACGCGCATGAAGATGACGGGGATGGCAAAGTCGCGTTTGCGATATTGGGTTGGCCCAAGAGCGATCGCTCGTCTTCCATCTTGAGTCGCAATATCCACCGGAGCTTCTGTTGCCAGTTGTTGATAAAACTCCAGCGCAAAGCAGCAAGCTGTACTGTTAGTTACTTCATATTGCATCGCCACAACCACAGGCACATTCTGTTGTACAAGTTTAGATGCAACTCCCACAAATACTTGGGATGAAGAGAGCATTCCGCCTTCACAAGCTTGTAACATAATTAAACCTGGGCGGTGTCGATTAAACAATTCGCTGAAATAATCTGCATCCACCCACATTACTTCATCAAGTCCAGAATCGACTAAAGCAATCTCACCGACTTCTTGCTTATCCTCATTTTGCATCCGTCCATGACCGATGAAGTGAAAAATATGAGGTTTTCTTGACAGAATAGTGTCAATCGCTTTGGGGTTAGCAGAACTAACGATTGGTAATAATTCCACTCGGTTTGCTTGCTCAACTGCCAGTTTTTCTAATGCTGCTTGAACTGGTTCGTAAGCGACGGGTGGTAAATTAGGTGGAGCAGAGATAACTAAAGCAATTCTCAGTTTTTCATCAGGTTCTAACAGAATTGGTTGTGCTGCAATCCACTGCGATCGCCTACGGGAAAAAACTAGATCCGGTAATGTCCCGATCCAAATTGTACCTAGATTAGCTCTTGCAGGCACGCACATAAATTCCCAAGGCAGGGCAGCTATCTCAGGCATTCCCTGTTCGTCAATATCCAGTTCAACTCGCAGTAGTTGTTTTTCCTGTTGGACTACTTGATAGTAAAAGTTGACGAAATCTTGGCGCAGCACATCATCAAAGAGGACATTAAATAATGCTTCTCCGAGCAATCGCGCTAAATTAGAATCGTTCAACTCATTATTCTTGGCAGCTTGCAGCAGTGGTGCAATCTCTGCTAGATTCTCCTGATATCGAAACGCGCCGCTAGGTTGTCCCTTGTCTTGATGTTGAGCATCCCACTTTTCCACCTGGACGCGATCGCGGTTGGCAACGCGAATGCGATAGGTGTAGTATGTTTTCGCCATAAGTTTCCGCCTCTGCCTTTGAGCCTACTTTAACACTAAAATTTCTTAGTCATCATCCTTTCGGCATATTTAGCTCCCATTTTTCAGCATCGCCACGAGAAAAATGGCTAGCTGCTTCATTTTTCTGCTTAAGTAGTTGTTTCAAATTTTCGGACAAATTGGCAAAAACATCTCGAATATCAGCCGTCAGCCAATTAAGATCGGGTTCAGCCCATACTGTGCCCTGCAAAGTAATTGATTCAGTTCCTTTGGGTACTTTAAAAACAATTCCGAATTTCGCTGTGCCAATTTTCTGTAGTTCTTGATCCTGAATTCGCCAGTAGCAAGTAGAATTTCCTTCACCGTTGGTCAGAATTTCGGAATGACCGAGATTATATTGATAGGCAGGCATGGCTGAAAATGCCTTAAAGTTATTCTTGCTGGTGACATTGGCTTTGATATCTTTTGGTATCAAGTCCAATAGTTCTGCTAACTTGGAGGAATCCACGCCTACATCCCAGTTTAAGTTACCATTTAATCCTACATCCATGCCCACTCCAAAGTTCATTACTGAGCGCCACTTTTGAGCAGGAAACAAGCTGGTAATAATTGGCTCGCTGCTACCTTTGGGACTAAAATCTAATTCACAGGTTAACCGCCAGAATCGAGCGCCACGTTCAGGACTTAGAGCGACTGTCAGGGTCATATAATAGAAGTCAAACTGTTGTTGCATCTGTTGTTTATAGATGCTATCTAGTTCAGTACCGCTATCTGTAAAGATATTCTCGGTCAGCCGGATTAGTCGATCTCTAGGATTGCCAAAGTTGACTTTAGTTTGAAATAAGCTATCAACTTTGTCTGCATTTATCCCTAGTTTTGTCCCGCCAGCTAAAGGTCCCTCCCATTTCTGAACTTCTTTGAGCAAGTCAGATAACAGGGCATCGTTTTCATCGAAGTTTGGTTTGGACATTTCATCAGTCATACATATATCGCTTTTATAACACCAAATTTTATTGTATTCCATTAGATAGAGGATCGCATATCAGGTTTAGAAGGAGTTCAAAGTGAGATCGCGTCCGCGATCTCACTAAAATCTGGTGTGGCTTTTGGGGTTTACCGCTCTCGCTCGCAATAATGGCAGCCCTTCTACCAAGTTGATAGCTGCTTTCAAACCCGCGATCGCGTACAAAGAAGCTGCATCCGCTCGTTCGGATGGGCTAGCATTAGCTTCTTCTAACAACTTTATTAGATATTCAGGAACCTGTATAAGAGCGCCATCAATACAAGCAAGGGGGACAAATTTAGTATCGGGAGCTAGGATTTTTGGCTTCAAAAATGGCAGTTCGCGTTGGAAAGGTTTTGGAGTACGACGACAGTTTGTTACAGGCGATCGTTTTGGTTTGCGCCTACGCCACCGCTTGGCTCGGTAAAAACTCCCTTTCAATAATGGGGGCTGGCTTACCATCAATACAGCTTCGTGAAAGGGGAAATTCATCTGTTCTCCTTCCTGAATTTTCACCTCTTCTAAGTTAGATTTTGTCAACCAGTCAGGCGCCAGCGGACAGTGAGGGTAAGACACGACTTTACAGTTGTAGGTTAAGTCGGAAAGCAATTTGCCCGTTCTGGATAGTCTGGCGTTAAGATAATGCCACTTTAATCCAGGTAAATAGGCTCCTGAATATTTTACTTCAACAGCTCCCATGTAGATCCATTCTGTACGTTCTAAAGTTAGCGAGATGTCGCCTCTTCCTAGTTTGATAGTGCTGCGTTTTAAAAATTCATAGTCCGGGTGTCTCTTCAAAAGCTCTGACAGCCACTCTTTTTGTTTCTTGTTCACGGTAAGAATATTTTTTAATAATTTTGCTTCCTATCCTGTTAACTGCGCTAGCAGGGATAATATCAAGTGCTGGTTGCTTTATACCGAAAGTTAGAACTGTGGGCTGTAATTGCTCGTTCCCAAGACTGAACTAACACTGAGTAATTTTGATTTAAGCTTACTTGTCTGGCAACAGTAAGTTGTAGCTACAAGTCAGGTCAGATTTAATTGCTCTTACGACCAACTTTTGCATTCAAATACATACTTATGAATTTTGAGATTAAATTTTTGATAGCACAGGCTAACTCTACTCCAGTTCTCGCTCAAACTCAAAGGAGAACACAGCAACCCTCACCTCTATCGTCAATCGACTTAGGCGGGCTTTTCCAACAATATAATAACCCGGATGGGTATCTAACAATAGGGGCGCTGATTTTCCTCCTCTTACTGTCTCGGTTTCTAGGGAACGGCAAGGGCAAAATTACCACTGGCAAAGTATGCGGAACTTCCGAAAAAATGGCAGCCACTCAGCTTGCCTTGAAACAAATTAAAGAACGAAAACATAATAAAGTCACGCTATGGTGTGGCAGTCCTCGCTATTGGTGGAAAGGAAAAAAACTTAGAGGTTTTGTTACCACTATTCAGACAGCTATGGGTTCTTCTCCCACTGTTTGGCTCCCTCATGCAGAACGGTCAACTTTAGTAATTGGAGCACCGGGATCTGGTAAAACTTTTTCGACAATTGATAGGGCGCTAGAAAGTGCAATGGTGCAAGGATTTCCGATTATTCTCTACGATAAGAAAGGAGATCAGCTCAAACTCCACGCACCTCTGGCAGCGCGGTATGGCTACCAAGTGTCGGTATTTGCACCGGGAGAACCTTATTCAGGCATTATTAATCCTCTCGACTTTATGAAATCGCCTCAAGATTCGGTCATGGCGGGGGAAATTGGTCAGGTTATTAATAGAAATGCGAGTGCAGGCAATGGAAAAGGTGATGAATTTTTCTCAAAAGCTGGAGACTTATTGGCTAAAGCACTCCTTCAATTAGTCAAGGGTTCTAAATATCCAGATATGGCAATGCTCTATGCAATTTTGAGGTTGCCAAATTTGGTAAAGCGGATTGACTATGCGGTTCAATCCCGTCGAATCGATGAGTGGGTCGCTACCAGCTTCAACCAATTTTTGAGCGCTAAGGAAGCAGAAAAAACTATTTCAGGAATTCTGACGACAGCGGCCGGAACGTTCAGCAGTTTTATCCAAGCTGACCTGTTGCGAGCATTTTTGGGAAAGTCGGACATCCCAACGAAAATAGAAGGCCGACAGATGATTATTTTCAAATTAGATGACGAGCGGCGCTCCGTCGTGGGGCCTCTGCTAGCAGCCGCGATTCACCTCCTCGTTGTGTCCAACTTAAGTCGCTCTCGGAAAGATCCACTGGTTATTTCACTCGATGAATTTCCCTCCATTCGATTGGATCGGATGCCGCAGTGGATTAACGAATATCGCTCGAATGGAGCTTGTTTCATTCTAGGAATTCAGAGTTTGGAGCAACTGTACGAAGGGTACGGAGAGAAAATGGGGGCGGCGATCGCCTCTGCTTGCAGCACTCATATTTTATTCAATCCGGGTAACACTGATACTGCAAAAAAATACTCCGATCGCTACGGAGAAAAAGAAGTTTTGCTGAAAAGCAAGTCCACCAGCCGTTCAATGGGCGGCCAATCTCAAAGCAATCAATCTATTAGTTGGAACGAGTCGCTTCAAAAAATGCCGTTGTTTTCGGTGGACGAAATTTTGCGGTTCCCCCAGGGACGGTGTGTAATTACGAACCCCGGCTACAGTTCCGGCGGCGAGGGGTCAATTCCTTACGCGCTGACCATACCCATTCCCAAAGCCGATTTGCAGCGGCAAAGCGAGAGTGAGGCTCTCTGGGATGCAGAGGTCAGGTTGCGGCTGGAGAGTCGGGTGCAACTTGCCAGTCTTGACCAGCTTACAGCCGCTTTGTACGATCGCATTGAGGAAGCAGAACGGATGCTGCCTCTGCCAGACGCCGGAGGTAACGTTCCATCCCAATCGCCGACGCCGCCAGCTTCAGGCAAGAAATTTGGCTCTGACCCGCTAGACTCAGTTGTCAGTAAAACTGGGCGTTCCAGGCGGGTTTTTGCCACTGGCAGTATTGGCAAGCGCTAGCGGGCGTGTGGCAGCCAATGGAAAATTTTCCATTTGTCTTGACTTGGAAGTGGGGATCGATTCGGATAGTAACAGCCGCGATCGGATTCTGAGCGACTGCGATAATAGTCTAAATCTCTACCTCTGGAATTCCCTCGATGTCGAAATGAGTGAGGGGCGCTCGCATAGGCGGTGATGTTCTTCGAGGAGCAACAGGCGATCTCGCCTGTCCTGCCAGCGCGTCCGCGAGCCAGTCTTTCGCCTGTGCGTGTTGCTGGCTGTCCCAACTGATTTCGTGTCTCGTCCCCGGATGGGCGGGGTGCAGTGCTAACACGGTCAGCTTGATATTTTCTGGCGACAGCGAGAGAGATTCGGCTGCTGTCCACAATTTTACTCGGTCAGACCAATTTAATGCAGGATGGCGGATTGCCCATTCAATTAAATGGACGGATTGACGTTCAAGAAAAGCTGCATTGGCGTTGATTTGCACGCATACATCTTTATTAAGCTTAGTGCTAAACTGAGTATCGACTAAGAATGTAGGAGGTTCCCATTCAAATACCTCTGGAAATAGCAAACTAACTTCCATAATCCACTTATCCACTTTGGGATTCGCAAGTAGCAGGGGTTCAGTGGGGAGTTTTAAGAAAGTTTGTTTCATTATTAGTTGAAATTCCTCTTGTTTCAATTCAATGGGAACTGTTAGTTGTGTCGGATTGGCTAGAAAACTTAAATCAGTGAGGGTGATTAATTGCATAGGTGGGTAAGACAGTTACAGCTTACCATGAGGATGCGACGCTAGTCGCCTGAACGCTGTCGTTGGATAATGAATATTACAGTTAGAAAGTTTTTATTAATAATAAGTTGGCGAATATATATAGCTTGTAAATTTAGAAATATTAAATTTTAATGATGATAACTATCTCGATGTTTTTTCATTATCATTTTTTACGCGAGCTCAAGCGATTTGATTTTAGCACGGGCATCGACCTCACCAGCAAATAACGCAGGCGGCTCCATCCCGTACAAATCATTCAACACAGCCTTGACATCGGGAAACTGAAAATACTCCGTTAGCGTACCGATGCGGTAATTAAACGTTTTGTATCGGTGTTTGAAGTACAGTTCCACATTCCCCCGACTCTCCCACAATCCCAGCAAGTTGACAGTAACATCCGAGTAATGCGCTCTCACATCCCGCTGCACTTCTGCGATTCTTTCGGAGATCGATCGAGTCGTAATCCCAATTTTATAGAACGTTTGACCGTCAGCTTTTACCTCAAGAAAGTAGAGCGAGTTCGACAGAATCCGACGAAGCTGCGATCGATAAATCAGCAAATCAGCCCGCCGTTCTTCCAAACAAGATAAACCCGCAGATAAAGCCACCGCTGCTGAGCGTTCTAACTTAACTAACTCCTCCTTCAGTAGCGGCTCTTGAACTTTGTTGAACGATGCCAGGGGAAGCGCGCCCATTGGGATTTTACCCAAGTCGGTAAACCGATAAGAGCGAGATCCTTCCGACTCCAGCAATCCCTTCAACTGCCATCGAAAGTTTACCAAGTCTTTGGGAATGGCGTAATCCCGTGCGCCGTACTCTTTCCACAGCACTTTTAGTTGCTCTAGTTCCTCACCCTTGAGTTCGATATTGAAGCTGTCGTAGAGCGGAAGCGAGGGAAAAGCTTTGGTTTTAATCCGCTGCGACACGGGCTTGCAAGTTTCCCCGGTGTGCGCGAAGTGATGTTCTTTCACTGAACCCTTTTTTGCTGTCAATCCACCACCACAATAGAGACAAGTTAGTTGAGTTTTTCCCCGCACAACTCCATCAATGCCCGTCAGTTCTCCACCGGGAGCAACGCCGTATTTAAGCCACATCAACAACAATTCTCCTAAAAGCAGGTTTGTAGGTGCACCCGCTAACGCAATTAATGCAGCATTATTTCCCGCCACGAACGCTCCAGTACGCTGTTTGATTTCTGGCGCGGTAATGCCTTCTACAACTAATTCTAAGGGCGTTGCTTCCGATTGGGAATGCTCGGCTCGGGTGCGACCGTCAAACTACCGGCTGCATTACTCGATCGCCGCTAGCACTCTTGTTCGCTGCAAGCCTCAATCTTGCTGTGGGTGGAAGAGGTTGCCCTGATGAAGCCACGCCCGCGAAGCCGGATCTCGCCGCTTGCTCCATTCCAAGAAGGAAGCGCTGCCTTGGGATGCGGCACTCTCAACAGCTTCGGCACTCACTCCCAATCGTTTTGCTAAATCGACAGCTTTCAGGGGTCGCAGCTTCATTGCAGGCTGCCCTGCTGAAAAATGAGGCGGGAAACTTTTATTGAATTGGCGTTTTCCTCCTCCTGCTTCTAAGGCTGCAACTCGCCCTTGCAAACCAGCAATTTCTGCTTGAAGTCGGGCGAAATTTTCCCTGGTTTCAGAAGCTACCGCAACGGCCGAAATTGCTGGGGCAGCTTCAAAGAATTGCTTGATGATTTTCACGAGCGCGGCGCTTTCGGTCAAAGACTGCTCTGCCATGCCATGTAGTCGCGTAACTTTTGGTGTTGCTCTTCTGGCAGGTAGCCCACAATTCTGACGTTTTTGGTTGCCATCGGCTCTCTGGTTCGGGATAGTAGTTGCTTTTGGCGAGCTTGTTTGCTGGACTGCCGGACTTCTCCTAGAGCCGGACTGGGGGAAGGCTCGCTGCTGGCGCTCCCGCGATCGGCTCGCAGTATGCCGCATCGCGTGCTTTTAAGGCATACTCAACCCCCTGACTATTTCCGAGCTGGTGTGCCTGTACGTGCTATAGTAGCACTGGCAGCACTGGCCTGCGTGCAGGTGTGGGCTCGCAGTGTGGTGTGGGTTCGCAGACTCAATGAAATTTGTGCGGACAACTGTGAAATTTGTGCAGACTAAATGAAATTTTGTTGCGGACTAAATGAAATTTGTGCGGACTAAATTTTTATTGTAAATCGCATTTTATCTGAAAGGAGCATCAGTTTATTTTTCATGTTTTTCTTGAGTCGGGTTATCAACTGGAGTTTAGACTAAGCAGACCCTCAGCAAGCGCGATCGAATCTCCTGTCATGAAGTCAATTTAGAACGGCAACGGGATCTGGCGAGCAAGCTATGAGGCACAAGAGCGTGGATAGATACCAGCGACCGTTGACGTTCTCTTTGAGGGCGAACTGTTTTCTTTCTGCTGCTGCTCGCTCGATACTACTCGACTCAAACAATTGTACAATAGCTTTGTACAAAGCACTATAACCCCGGCGAAACGACGGGTGTTCCCATGTCGGCTACGGGAGATTGAGCTGTAATATTTCCCGATAGCGCATCTAGCGAGCGAAATATCGCAACATCGCTGCCCTTGAAGATCGAGAGCGATAATCTCTCATTGTCTCTCTTTTGTTCGCGAGTCTAGTTCGCGAACTGCTTTCTTCTTTGTCCAAAGTCCAATTGTTGAATGGAGTCGGAAAAGGCGATCGTTTTTACTCCCTTCCCGCCCGAAGAATTTGTATAGCGATCGACCGCTTTCGATGCACGCATAAGCTTTCGGAGGAGATGCCAACTACATAATCTTATGCCGGGAAGGGAGTAGTTGAGTTGAAACAGTTCTAGTCATTACTGGGTAATCCACCAACTCTCAAGCTCTTGTACCGTCCTATGGAGAGTCCATAAAGTTTCTCCTTGGTCATAGATTGATAGAAATGGAGTACTGGCTGTCAGCACTTTAAATACAGCACTGCGTCCAGCAAGTTGAGCAACTGCTAACTGATTTCTCCAAACTAAAAATGCCTCCTCATTTAATCCGACAAGAGTGAGAGCTTGAGCAACTCTACTTAACGAATCTGTATTTAAATATTTTTTATCAATCAATTGAACTGCTTTGAAAATTTGTTCAACGCTATTTGTATCCCCTGCTTGAGCCACTTTCAGCATTGCTTCGCTTAAAGCACTCATTTTGCTCCACTCACTCTTAATTTCATTGGTGACACATAAGGCTTGCTCAATCTCACCGACTTGGACAAAGCATTGAACCATTTCTGATAGAGCTGTTGTTTGAGGTTCCTCTCCGGTGACTTCTCTTGCAATCTCTAATACCTGATTTAGTCCATCCCGATTGTTCGTCGAAGCTAGCACTTGCGCTACTGCAATCAGTGTTTCTGTCTTGGGCTTAGAAATTAAAATGTAATTTATTGCACCGATTGCCAAATCAACTTTACCCACTTGTGCCAGGAGAGGAGCTATTTCTTGAAACAACTTCTCTACTAAAATCGTTGGGTCTTGCACAGTTTTTGCCCAGGCATCTAATGCCTGCATCATTCCTTCTTCATCACCCATTTGAGCAAAGGTTTTAGCTAATCCACTTAATATATCAGGTATATCAATAGTTTCTACAGTTGTGATAGCTTCTTGTGTCTGCCCTCTCTTTGCTAAGATATTGGCAATTTCGCCTAGCGTATTTGCTTTGAGATATTCGTCATCTTCTATGATTTCTACTGTGGCAAATGCCTGCTCCATCTCATTCATCTGAGCCCAAGCAACGGCTATTTTGCTGATTACGATCTCTTGATGTCGCTTCTCGTCAAATGTATCTATTATTTCTATAATCTGGTTTATTCCAGCCTTGTCTCCAATTTGAGCAAATCCCTGAGCAATACCAGTGAGTATTTCCCTTTTATAAATTTCCTCCTGCATTCCTTCTATTTTTAGAATAACCTCATACAAGACGGATTTATCTTTTGTGTTAGCTAAGTTTGGAGCTATTTTTGCCAATAGTGTTAGTTGCCAATCTTCGACTAATAGTGTTGGTTGCCAATCTTCGACTATTTCTGCTAATTCCAGAGCTTGGTCGAAACTAGATTTATCTCCCTGGTTAACAAGTGCTTGAGCGATCGCACTGAGTACCTCAAATTGGTCATATTTGGCTTCAATCATCTGTTGTAATACTTCTATAGCCTGATTCAGTTTATTTCTAGGATCGAGTTGCACAATTTCTGGTAGCAGAATACTTAAAACTTCGACACGATAGTGTTTGTTCAAAGTTTTTACTATTGTTAATAGCCGTTCTAAGATGGTTTTATCTGTTTCTTTAGCTAGGAGCGGAATCAGTTGAATGATTGCTTTTGATTTAATCTCTTCCTGCTGAATAGATTCCAAGACAGAGATAGCATATTCAAACTTTCCTACATGAGCCAACTCATGAATAATGCAAGAAAGTGCCTCTGCTTTGGCCTCCTCCTCTCCAATCCCAACTGGGGCTTGTAACGCTAATTCCAATTCTCCCGCCTGTGCAAGTGCTTGAGAAATTTCCATCCGAACCTTTGCTCTCCAATACTCACTGGTTATCATCTTGGTTCTTGCAAACACCTGATTTATATTCGTCTTATGCCCAGCTTGAATCATTTTCTGTGCGATATAGATGAGTGCCTCTGCTTTCTTAAATTCATCTCCAATTCTTTCTGCTACGGTTAACGCTTGTTCAAAGTCATGCACATCTGCGAATGCATGAGCGAGGCTAATGCTCAATTGTCCTGGAAATCGAACAGTTTCCAGCATAGCCAAAATTTTCTCTAATCCATTCTTATCGCCAAGGTCAGCCATGAAGGATGTAATTTTACACAGTGCATCTTCTTTGCTGTCTGTTGCAGCATAGTAACCTTCTGATTCAATCTCGTTGACAGTTGCTAAAGCCTGTTCAAACTCTCCTATCTGGGCAAATGCTACAGCAATACTTCTTAAAGAATATTCTCTGTGATGATTATAATTACGGTCGTACTCTTTATATTTATTAGTAATCTCCCTGAGTATTGCCATTAACTTATAGAGTGCATCTTTGTTTTCTTTTTTAGCAAATGCTTGAGCAAGACTTTCAACAGAACTTGAGTTTAACGTTGATTCCCAGTCCCAATTATCACTACTGTTGGTACTTTCTATTACAGCTAGAGCCCGATCGAATTTGTCCTGCTGGATCAGCGTGAGGGCAATAACCCGCATTTTGATACGCTCTCGAATTTGAAATTGCTGACGTTCAAGCCTGTCCAACAATTGCAATGCCTGTTCAACTTCTCCTTCTTGCAGCATCTTTAGAGCAACAGTCTCAAGAATATGTCCTTTACTCCAGCCATCTTTTATATCTTCTGAGAGGTCTAATGCTTGGTCAAGCTCTCCCTGCTCAGCTAATACTAAGGCAAGGCTTTCAACAAGATTCTCTGGAACGGTGGATAGCGATCCAGATTTTGCAAGTTCTAGAACATGGGATAATCCCTCCTTGTTCTTAGTGTTTGCCATAGCTTCGATCGAGCCCTTCATTGCTTCAGTCTTTGAATATTCACTTTCAATCCTCTGAGTTGCTATCAGCAGTCGATGTAGGGCATCCTGATTGCTTAGGCTGGAAAAAACATAAGCAATTCCTGACAATCCTCTAGGATTTGAAATTCGGCTTCCCAGCTCTTCTACAGTTTTCAGGAGATTGTTCAATCCACCACGATCTCCGATTTCAAATTGAGCATAAGCAATTTCACTGAGTGCATCAACTTGTCGAAATCCGTCTTCTATTTTGCTCACAGCTTCCAGGAGATGATTTAATCTCACCGGATCTTTAACAACAGTCAGCACTTTTGCTAAACTTCCTACTTCGGTATTTAGCTGTGCTACTTGAGTCAATTCATCTACAATTAAAAGAATTCTATCGAGTCCAGTCCGATCTCCAACTTGGATGAATGCCTCTGCCATTACGCTCAACAGACTCGTCTCTATCCAATCTGCTGGTCGTGTTTCTATAATTTCTAGCAGTGTATTCAGTCGTTGATTATCTTCTGCTTCAGCAAGTGCTTGCGCCAAAGTGCTAAGTGCCTTACCTTTACTTCTATTTCTAGGAATCGCTTGAGCAATAACCAGTGCACGATCGAAGTGCTTCAACTGAGTTAGAAGTGGAACAAACTTGGAGAGTAACTCTCCAAAACTATGCTCATCTTGAACTGTTTGTGCTGCTGCAAGAAGTCGATCGGATTCAGCCAACTGTGCTAAAGACGAAAGTAGCTCATCCAACCTGATAATTCGGGTATGTTCATACGAAATCCCTTCTGTAATCGTTAATGCGTTTAAGATAAGCTTTCTGGCTTCCTCTACTTCTGCCTGAGTCAATAAAGCTTCACCGATTTGTTGATAAGCTCTACTCTGTTTTTCGGGATCGAGAATGAGTGAGGTATAACTTTTAGCTTTGTTTACCTGTCCCACACTCGTCATTGCTCCCAGAATTTCAGGAGGAACATCTGTAGCGAGTGAACCTAACGTGGAATAGAGCAAGCTACTCCGTACTTCTTGAACAAGGTTAGGAGGAGTCTCAGATTGGGCGGTAGCAATCGATAATTTAACATCTTCAGCAAAAAATTGATGCGAGCCAAAACGTTCAAACTTAGACCACATGAAAGGCTTACAAATTAGTCCATATAATTCTTCTCGATAAGCTTGAATTTTATCTTCGTCTTCGTTAGCGATTGCTATTTGAATCAATATGTAAAAATGTGTTGCCAAATGCTGCAAACCGTAGTGTGATACCTTTTTCGTATTCCAAATTACATCTTCCCATGTAGGAGCTTTTCCCCTGTAGTATTCGATAATCAACTCGTGCTGTTCTTGAGCATCACACCAGAAATATTTGTTGCGTTTTTTGTCGAGCAAGTAATCTCGTAGAGACTGGTGAAAGATAGCGTAAGTTCTAGTCTCTTCACCCTCTGCATTCTCAACCACATCCAAAAATTGACGGATGATTCCTAGATCTTGTCGTAATTGCCTCGGTCTTAGACCTGTGAAATTTGACAACGCATCCTCGGTTATAGGCTCTTGAGTGACAGTCAGCGTCCCCAGGATAGGTTGATACTGCTTTTTCCACTCCTGAGACTTGAATCGTCTAAGGAAAGCCAGATAAATGTCATCAATACTTTTAGGTAAAGCAGATATCTCGTTTAATGCTTGCTGTCCAGCCTCAATGTCGTTAAGCAGCAGCTTAGTGTACAAGAAATTGCCACTAGAAAGCTTGGTGACTTCCTCAATTAGCATTTGAGGAATTACTTCAGCTTCTTTCAACCGCTCCTGAAACGTTTGCTGCTCAACCCGTTCTTCCACATACTGCCAGATATCTGCCAAACTTTCTTCTGATGTTTCCTTTAATCTATAAGGCTTTAACGGCTCAAACTCCACAATGACTCTATCTTCAGGACGTGACGTTAGAATAAGCCGTACCCAAGATGGCAAGTCATGCATCCCAGCTAGCAGCGTGACCAAATTATCTCGATCGCTGAAGGTTACTGCTTCATCCAATGAGTCAATCAGAATAATCTTGGACTGCTGAGGTGGATTTGGAAGTGCTGCAAGCGATCGCCGCAGTACAACATTTAGAGCTTCCTGGGGATTCTGCGTGTGTAGATTCTCAATGACAACTCCCCTAACTTGACTATTTTTGAGGTTTTCAATGGTAATTTCGACATTAACGGAAAGTTTCAGGGGTTTGATAGTGTTGACTAAAGCTTCCGCATAATCTGGGAAGAAGTCAATGAGCTGGGCTGCTAGAGACAACAAAACATTATTCGGTTCGATCGTGCCACTACGCCCTGCAATACAGAAGTGGTAGGCGGCAATGATTTCTTTATGGGTTTTGACAAGTTGAGCTGCGATCGCACTTTTCCCTACTCCCGGTTCCCCAGTTAGGATGAAGAACCGTTCATTGTCCTGTTGCACCCATCGGTCAATTTCTTCAAAAACCCACTCTCGCCCGGTAAAGCCTTCGGTGAGTCTTTCGATATCACGATCGAAGGCGATCGCTTTTACTTGAGTTGCAACAGTTCCAGTCATCGTTTCTTGCTCTAATTAGTGGTTTAGGTTTTGAGGACGATCGCAATATCTGTCCCGGCTTCAAGGTTTCCAATTCTGCTGCTTGACACAAGTGATAAGCAACAATGTCTTTGTGGGTTTGAATGAGGTGGGCGGCGATCGCACTCTTACCGATTCCTCGATCCCCAGTTAGAATGAAGAATCATTAAACTCTGCTTCACATTCCTCCCAACGCAGGAGATGCACTTGACCTGATTTTTCACCTGCAATAATCGTTACTCCGTCTAAAGCTACAGCACAGGATATCAGTGGACTTTCTCCGCTAAAGCTAGCGATAACTTTTCCACCAGACAAGTCCCAGACTTTAAGAGTGCAATCTTCAGATACGGAAATAGCATGTTGTCCATTTGGCGAAACGGCTACTGCCCAGACGATGTCAGCATGACCTTCTAGAGTTAGAGACAGGGTTCGCTTTTGTAAGTCCCACACTTTGAGCGTGCCATCTTGTGAAGCCGAGATGAGACGTTCATTATCTGGCGTTAATGCAAATTTATTGATAGGCTCTTCATGACTTTGTAAAGCAAATAGCTGTCTTCCTGTTTCCAATTCCCAAACTCTAATAGTGCCATCAAATGAGCTAGAGATAATCCTCTGTTCATCTGGTATGATTGTTACCCCACTAATCTGTTGAGTATGTCCAGATAAAGTAAATAATTCTGTTTTGTGCTTCAGATGCCAAACTTTAAGAATACTGATACTGTCATGTAAACCTAAACCAAAAACAGCCACTTGTCTGTCTGGCGTTATAGAAAATGCTAAAGTCAATTTTGCCAGCGAGGTTTCAAGAGGCATTGCACCTGCTGGAGTAGAGGCATAGACGGTGGGGGTAGGAATGTTTACCGTGTAGAATTCTTTCCCGCTCTGCAAGTCCCAGATTCTCACACTGCCATCCTGAGAACCTGAGAGAGCGAGGTATTCACTTGGTAGCGCTGCAATTGCCCTAATAGGTCGCTGATGATCTGATGTCAGCACCTCTTTTCCACTCTGCAAGTCCCAGATTTTTACAATTCCATCTCTTTTTGAAACAGAGATAGCCTGCTGTCCATTTGGTATGACTGACACAAAATCTACCCAAGTGGCATGGCTCGGCTGAGGAGGCAACTGCAAGTTGTCGTCTAAGTTCCACACTTTGAGAGAACCATCAGATGCGCCAGAGATAACTCGTCTTCCATCAGGTGTGACAGCGATTGCACGAACCTCATGATGGACACCGAGAGTACTTAGTTCTTTTCTATTTTCTAAATCCCAAACCTTGATGCTATTGTTACCAGAAGCTGAGACAAGGTATTTACCATCTGGCAATAATGCAATTGATTCAATACAAGCAGAATCAGCTAAGGTAAACAGTTCTTCTCCATTTTTCAGGTTCCATACTTTGATGGTGCGATCGTTTGCAGCAGATATTACCCTTTCCCCATCTAGCATTATTATCAAATCATGAATCAAGCTTTGATGACCACTGAGAGAGAATTCCTCCTGACCTGTCAGTAAATCCCAAACTACTAGAGTAGGATTCCACGGAGTAGGATAAGCGGTCGTAGAGATAACTTTCTGCCCATCTAATGTAACTGCTAAGTGTTCACTGATTGGGTTATAGATATTAAAGGCAATCTTTTGTCCATTTATTAATACTGGTGCTTCATTAGAACCTTTTCGGATAGAAAAGGTCTTAAGCAATTGTCCGCTTTCCAGATTCCATACTTTACGTGTGCAGTCTCGTGAGGCAGAGATGGCTATTTTTCCGTCTGGCGTTACTCCTACCCCACTAATTCCTTCAGTATGACCTTCGAGAGTACACAGTACTACTGCACGCTGTAGATCCCAAATTTTGAGAGTGCCATCCCAAGAGCTTGAGAGAAGTCGTTGTCCATCAGGAAGCACTACTAACCCCCGAACCTCATCAGTATGTCCCTTGAGGGCAGCAAGTTCCATTCCACGCAGCAAATCCCAAATCTTGATGGTATGGTCAGCAGAAGCCGAAATAATCTGTTGCCCGTCTGGTGTTATGGTTACAGCTCGGATTCCTCCAGTGTGTCCTTGAAGAGTGTAAAATAGTGGACTACTTGGCGGGGTTAGGCTAGGAGCTAAGGGTCTCAGCCAAGATGCTCCTTTCCAGCGCTTAACGTTCTCTAGCATTACTTGAATCTCAGGCAATTCAAACATAAGCAAGCGTCCCAGCAGTTGCCCAGCTAGTTGTGTCTTATCCTCAGCCAGAATATGCGCTGATAGACGGATAGCACTCTGCACTAGAGATAAATCTGAATCGTTGGCTAAAAAATTAAAATCTGCTATTAGGGCATTAACATCTGTAGCATCTAATTTGGCTTGCAGCCAGTCAAAGTTGAATAGCAACGCACGTAATTCAGAATTCTTGCTAGCTCCACTTAGGTGATAAGCAAGATGGTGCCAAAGATAGCGATCGCTAGTCGGTTTAGTGTGCCAAGATTGGTCATCTGCCATGTAATAATCTACAAGGCGCTGATGTTGCTCTTTTGCCTCGCACCAAAAGTCAATATTGCGCTCTTCGTTGAGCAAGTAATCACGTAGCGATTGGTGGAACACACTAAAAGTCTTGCGCCCATGCCCATCATCACTAATATCGAGAAACTGGCGCACCACTCCCAGATTCTGTCGAATCTTGCCTTGCCCAATTCCAGTAAAGTGAGCTAACTGTACTTCAGTAATTGGTTCCTGGGCTACTGCCAATACTCCTAAGATGGGCTGGTAGCGCTCTTCCCACTCACTAACCGTGAAGCGCTTAAGGAAGCCGTGATAGATTTCGTCTAAACTTTGGGGTAATGCAGACAGGTCATCGAGGGTTTGCCGTCCAGCTTCGATGTCGTTGAGCAGAATTTTGGTGTATAGAAAGTTACCACTCGAAAGTTCACTCAGGCGATTCACAAAAGTTTGTGGCTCAACCTTAGCTGATTGAAGTCGCGCCTGCATCTTTTCCTTACCCACCCGATTTTCAATGTACTGGCGGATGTCGTCCAGGTTCATTTGCGATTCTGCCGCCAGGGTATAGGGCTTCAAGCGCTCAAAGTAGCGCAGTACCCGTCGCTCTGATCGAGTGGTGAAGACAAAGCGCACCCACAGCGGTAGGTCGTTCGCCTCAGCCAATAGAGTAACTAAGTTATTATCACCTCTCAACGTTACGGCTTCATCTAGGGAGTCAATCAGGAGTAGGACAGGTTGCTGAGGTGGATTGGGTAGGGCAGCAAGCGATCGCCGCAGCACGACATTCAAAGCTTCCTGCGGATTCTGGGTGTGCAAGTTGTTGATGACAACACCCCTGACTTCACTGTCTTTGATGGTTTCGATTGTGATTTCCACATTCACCGAAAGCCTTAACGGTTTGATGGTATTTGCCAAGGCTTCAGCGTAGTCGGGAAAGTAGTCAATCAGCTGAGCCGCCAGAGATAGCAGCACATGATTGGGTTCAATGGTGCCACTGCGTCCGGCAATACAAAAGTGATAGGCAGCGATATCCAGCCGGAGCTGGGTGAGACGCGCCGCGATCGCGCTTTTTCCCACCCCTGGTTCTCCAGTCAAAATGAAAAACCTTTCATTTTCCTTTTGCAACCATCGGTCAATTTCCTCAAAAACCCACTCTCGACCTATAAAGCCTTCGGTGAATCTTTCGAGATCGCGCTCAAAAGCGATCGCTTTTAATTGTGTTGCAACGTTTTCAGGCATTGTCTCTTACTGCATGAGGTTATGGTTGTTTGGAGGATGAAAGCGATCGCTTTTAATTGAGTTAAAACAGTGCCAATCATGGAATGGTGCTTTATATCACAGATGAATGATTGCTTGATGTGTCAAGGATGATTGCGCTTGGGGAAACGCTGAATTCGGCAATCAGGAAATGGCTTGCTGAGTGAATGTCTCAGTATTTTCAATGCACCATTAATGCAACATTAACGAATCTCGCATTAAGACCACCATCGGGATACATCTTGAATCGCTTGAGCCGTTTCTGCGGCGGCAGCCTCGCTGCCCAAAGCAATGATTACAGAGGTGAGGCCTGCCAAATCGGTTAGTAAGTCCTGTCGAGTTCGATAGGAGAGAAAATGCAGCAAGTCTTTCCAGAGGTTAAATCGATT
Organism: Microcoleus sp. T3_A4; assembly: GCF_036700465.1. Classification (NCBI taxonomy): domain Bacteria; kingdom Bacillati; phylum Cyanobacteriota; class Cyanophyceae; order Oscillatoriales; family Microcoleaceae; genus Microcoleus; species Microcoleus sp. T3_A4. The sequence continues at coordinate 104,689 of NZ_JAUBOY010000006.1, forward strand.
TGAGGTATTAACTAGAGGAAAAGCCAGTGTCATGAGGGCTATGGCACGATCCTCGTAATTCTGAAGAGTTCGGGCAGCATCTAGGGCTTTGGGGAGTAACTCAGGAGTCAGTTTGTCTGCTACTGCCGTGAGGGCTGAGGCACGATACTTCTCATCCTGAAAGGCTAAGGCGGCATCTAGGGCTTTGGGGAGTAACTCAGGAGTCAGTTTGTCTGCCAGTGCCGTGAGGGTTCGGACACGATCCTCCTCATACTGAATGGCTAGGGCGGCATCTAGGGCTTTGGGGAGTAACTCAGGAGTCAGTTTGTCTGCCAGTGCCGTGAGGGCTATGGCACGAGAGGACTCATCCTCAAAGGCTAGGGCGGCATCTAGGGCTTTGGGGAGTGTTTCGGGTAGTTTGTCTGCCAGCGCCGTGAAGGCTATGGCACGAGAGTACTTATCCTGAAAGGCTAGGGCGGCATCTAATGCTTTAGGGAGTAGCTGTGGAGTTAGTTTATATACCAGTGCCGTGAGGGCTTGGGCACGATACTCCTCCTTCTGAAAGGCTAGGGCAGCGTCTAAGGCTTTGGGGAGTAGCTGTGGAGTCAGTTTGTCTGCCAGTGCCGTGAGGGCTGAGGCACGAGAGAACTCATCCTGAATGGCTAGGGCGGCATCTAAGGCTTTGGGGAGTAGCTGTGGAGTCAGTTTGTTTGCCAGTGCCGTGAGGGCTGAGGCCAGTTTGTTTGCCAGTGCCGTGAGGGCTGAGGCCAGTTTATATACCAGTGCCGTGAGGGCTGAGGCCAGTTTATATACCAGTGCCATGAGGGCTAAGGCACGATACCCTTTATTCTGAAAAGTTCGGGCAGCATCTAAAGTTTTGAGGAGTAGCTGTGGAGTCAGTTTGTCTGCCAGCACCGTGAGGGCTGAGGCACGATAGAGCTCATCGTGAATGGTTTGGGTGGCCTCTAAAGTTTTGAGGAGTAGCTGTGGAGTCAGTTTGCCTGCCAGTGTCGTGAGCGTTGAGGCGCGATACCCTTTATTCTGAAAGGCTAGGACGGCATCTAAAGCTTTGGGGAGTAACTCAGGAGTCAGTTTGTCTGCCAGCACCGTGAGGGCTGAGGCACGATACTTCTCATCCTCAAAGGCTAGGGCGGCATCTAGGGCTTTGGGGAGTAGCTGTGGAGTCAGTTTGTCTGCCAGTGCCGTGAGGGCTATGGCACGAGACTCCTCATCCTCAAAGGCTAGGGCGGCATCTAATGCTTTAGAAAGTAGCTGTGGAGTCAGTTTGTCTACCAGTGCTGTCAGGACTTCGGCACGATACTTCTCAAACGGAATGGCTAGGGCAGCATCTAGGGCTTTAGGGAGTGTTTCGGGCAGTTTGTCTGCCACTGCCATGAGGGCATAGGCACGATGATTATTCTCAAACGGAATGGCTAGGGCGGCATCTAGGGCTTTGTGGAGTGCTTCGGGCAGTTTGTCTGCCAGTGCCGTGAGGGCATAGGCACGATACTCCTCATCCTGAATGGCTAGGGCGGCATCTAGGGCTTTGGGGAGTGCTTCGGGCAGTTTGTCTGCCAGCGCCGTGAGGGCTATGGCACGAGAGGACTCATCCTCAAAGGCTAGGGCGGCATCTAATGCTTTAGAAAGTAGCTGTGGAGTCAGTTTGTCTACCAGTGCCCTGAGGGCTATGGCACGAGAGGACTCATCCTCAAAGGCTAGGGCGGCATCTAGGGCTTTGAGGAGTAGCTGTGGAGTCAGTTTGTCTACCAGTGCCGTGAGGGCTGAGGCACGATCGTGCTCAAACTGAAAGGCTAGGGCGGCATCTAGGGCTTTGGGGAGTAACTCTGAAGTCAGTTTGTCTACCAGTGCCGTGAGGGCTGAGGCACGATACTCGTAATTCTGAATGGCTAGGACGGCATCTAGGGCTTTGGGGAGTAGCTGTGGAGTCAGTTTGCCTGCCAGCACCGTGAGGGCTGAGGCACGATACTCGTAATTCTGAATGGCTACGGCGGCATCTAGGGCTTTAGGGAGTGTTTCGGGCAGTTTGTCTGCTAGCGCCGTGAGGGCTGAGGCACGATACTCGTAATTCTGAAAGGCTAGGGCAGCGTCTAGGGCTTTGGGGAGTAACTCTGGAGTCAGTTTGTCTACCAGTGCCGTGAGGGCTTGGGCACGATCACCTTCATCCGCAATAGCTAGGGCATCCTGCAATGCAGATTGTAATACTTGGGACTTCAATGGTTCTGAGTTGGGCAGTTGGTCAGCCAGTGCTGCCAAACTCTCACATCTCTCCTTCGGATCTGGAATCTGGCGAGCGTAGGCTATAGCCTTAGCGGGTTTCCAGTACTGACGTTTAACAAGAGCCACCATCAGTGCCGTTGGAATCCCTGCCAAACTATTAATCGAAGTCTGGATCAGTGCATAGCGACACTGTAGTCCAATACTTTTTCCTCGTTCGCAGTGATCCGCCTCATCAGCTTGATGATACGCCTCATCAGCTTGAGACCATGCTAAATTTACATCTGCCAGGAAACTAGCGGTGTCTCCCTCATCGTCGTTCACCTTAAACCAGGCGTTTTTGCCCTCTTTCTCCAGATTCAACAGCGTATGGAGTTCTTCTACAAGCTCTGCCCCTACAAGATGTTGAGCTAGGTAGCGCCGCCCATAGAGGTCAATCATCTCTAGCTTCACCTCGTTCCAGGGTTTATTATCTGGGCGGTAGTACTCCACTATCCGCTGATGTTGTTCCTGGGCAGGCAGATAATAGAGATTGTTCTGCTGATTCTTGCGAATCAGCAGTTGTTGTTTTCCTAAAAAATCTCTTACTGACTGATGGTAGAGCTTATATCGAGTCTCCTCATCCTCCGATTTAATTTCATCGAGAAACTGCTGCAAGTCATTCAGACAATTCCCAACCACAGACCCCTTCAGTTTCGTAAATGCCCCAATTTGGCTCTTGGTCAAGCCCTGAGCTGCCAGCAGCACTCCCATCACAGGTGCATAAAGGTCTGACCAGTCTTTTTTACCGAGTTCCACCACCCGTATCAAAGAGTCGTAATACAACTCATCCAATCCCTGCGGCAACCCTTCTAGATTAGTTAGGCTTTGCTGCCCTGAAGCAACAGAGTCCAGCAAAAAACGGACATACAGAAAATTACCTTCCGATTTATCTATCAGGGTTGTTGTCAACGCTTCCTTGTCGAGTGATTCAGCTTTTAAATAGTTCTGTAGCGTTTCATCCTTGCTAAATCTCTGGTCAATAATATACACCCGCACGTCTTTCTGGTTTTGTGCCAAATGTTTCGCTGCTGAAAGAAACAGCTCTTCGTAAGCCACCAGTTTATTTTTAACCCTTTCCTCATTCCGACTCGTGAGAATCAATCGAATCTTGACCTCAGAGGACAGCTTTGAGAGCAAACCAACAATCGTGCTTTCTCCATCATGGGTAAGCGCCTCATCCAAACTGTCCACTAAAATGGTTACAGGTTGATTAAACCCCTTTCCCTGAATCTGCCGCAATGGGTTTACCACCACTTGGGTAAAAGCTTCCTGCCCCGTCAGCCCCGAAATCGTTAGATTCTGAATAACCACTCCCTGAATTGTGCTGTTTTGAGCCGTTCCAACGCTGATATCGACATTGATATTGTTGGTTTTTTCTCCAATATCTTTCAACGCCAGCCCAAACTCAGGGATACTTTGTGCCAGTTGCAAGGCAATAGAGCGAACAAACTCCTTCGGGTCTGTCCAGACACTATCCCGTGCAGAACAAAAGTGAACTGCATGGAGGAATCCTGCATCAAACTTCGGAGGCGATACTACACCCTGAGCAAACTGAGTCAAACGAGCCGCGATCGCCGTCTTGCCACTCCCCGGCTCCCCCGTCAATAAGAAAAAGCGCTCGCCCTTGGGGTCAGCTAGCCAATTCTGAATTGCCTCAAACACCCATTCCCGTCCGGTGAAGTTGGTAGTGCGATCGGCAATGTATGCTGAGAAGTCAATTCCTAGTTTAGGGTTGAGAAATGGCATGGCTAGTTACAGTTATAAGGTTGTCTATAGGTCAAGCAACATAAAAGGCGATCGCTTTCACTTGAGTTGCAACAGTTCCAGTCATCGTTTCTTACTCTACGGTGCTTGTAGTTATTTAGGTTTTGAGGGCGATCGCACTCTGCCCCACCCTCGGTTCCCCCCATCAGGATGAAGAACCGTTCCTCAGACTTCTTTAACCAGCGATCGATGTCATCAAACACCCATTGCCGTAGTCGCAGGATTGGCAGAAAGTTCCATAATTTTCAGAGCCTTTGCCTACAGCTCTCGATGTTTCTCTGCTGTAACTTTCGTCTGCTCAATTGAACCCAGGTTTTGTGTAGTTCTAGATTCACCTGAGCTTCCCCTTCCTTCATTTACATTTCCTTCGATTACAGAGTTCTTTGCGTTTTCTACTGTCTGATCAGCATTCATGTCAACTGGGCCATCAGATTTATTTCTATTAGCACGAGCGGTGACACCATCAAGATTCTTGAGATTTTGCTTGGTATACATCTTAATTACTGGTTTTTCCCAAGTGCTTGGAATTTCAAAAGATACTGGTTCAATTCCCCAAGATACATGAGCAACAGCAATATCGATCGCATACCGGAAAGGCAATCGCTCTAATTGCTTACGACCAACTTCTTTTGCCTGTTCAAACGCCAGAAATCCATCTGTGTTTCGTGCGACTCCTGCAAGCTCTGTCGAATCAGGCTGCAAAGTTTTGCTGTAAGCAAAGCCAGTGCATTCAACAACACAGTAGATACCATCACCAATCATCTCTTTCAGAGTCTCTATATCTCTGAAAACTTCAGGTTCAATTCGCTCAGTTCCTTGCGAATCTTTCACCCGCTTACCCGAAAACTTTTTCTGATTATCTCTATTGCTGCTCCACTCACTACGTTTCAAGGTGAGTGACACAGCAACTAAGGCATGACCTTCTAGCAGAATTAGCTTCGGCAGTAAATTGCAGCCGAGACATAAACCACTAAATAGGATTGCAAGATCCAGACAGGTTCCTTGGCGTGGTTGGGAAAGAATTTCAACAGGCGTGCGAATGCGCTGATGGGTTTCTACTGTGCTGAATTTTTCGAGGTCATATTTGATTTTCTGCTCGACAAGGGTGTTGTAGATCGCCTCTATCAGACTCTCAAATTGCGCTTCTCGAATTAGATCAAAACTGCTGACATCCAAGTTAAACAGTTGAAGCGCTGAGTCTGTAGCAAACTGAGCTAACTCCTTCTCATTTGCTTTCGTCCAAATCCATTCCATCATCCAACTCCTAGAGGTACTACCACAACTAAACTTGCTTCACCACTTCAAACAAATCATGCACAGGCGTAGGAGCCTTTACACCACCTTTCTCGACTCGAACCTCCACTCGGTGTAATCCTCCAGTCGGAAAAGCACTTTTGTCTAAGTGCAAAATCCATCGACCATCTTCTTCTTGAAAATCAGCACGTAGCGAAAAGTCCTCATCTGAAACAGACGTAATTCGCGCTTTCAGTTTTCCAAAATCCTCACTCGCATTGATGATGTTGGCACGGAACTCAACAACTTCATCAGGAAGATATACGTCATCAAGATCCAAACTGATTGCTGCTGGCTCTCTTGAAACCTCAACTATTCCCGGATTTTGGAAATTTTCTGTTCCCCTAACTTGCATTGCTGCAATCAGGTTGCAAAGTTGGTCTAGCACCTGTCCATGATTTTGAATAGAGCCATGTCGTTCAGCAATGTAGCTCTGTCGATACTCTGTAGAAAGTTCGATAGGAATGGCAGATATATAAGGAACTGTTCCATCACCACTTCCTAGAATCGGATCGGAGCCTTCGGGTAGTTCCAAACTGATCTCAATCTGACCATTCGTCGTTAAACTCGCCGATTGAAACGTAGGTTGCTTCGTGCCTACTACAGGAATAAGCGCATACTTATTTGCTAGATAATTTGCATCTTGACGGTGCTTGTTTACAGCATCCCGGATTTCATGATGAAATTTCAAAGCATCTTCGGCTTTTGCCTTGTCAATGTTAGGAAGCTCAATACCAGCTTCAGCAATTCGCTTATACTCGTTATCAATCTTGAGCATCGGGTAAATTGGCATCAGTTGATAGACAGAAGGCAGCGATCGCATTACCTCAGTGAGATCGAAGAATAGCTTCTTAAAGCCATTTGCAAGAAAGTTAACTGCATTGACAGAGCCACGGTGAGGAGTACCAAAAGTAACCAAAGCCCGACAATCTTGCCATCCTTCCAATACTTCCAGGTAGTAGCGAGAAATCAAGCCACCCATACTGTGCGCCAATAGAATCACCTTCCCGTCCTCAGCACCGTTAGGAGATTCTCGCCACTTCTTCAACCGTTCATCTACAAAACGCTTTAATATACGAGCATTGGCTCGATTGTCGCGTCGCCAATCGTAGGGAAACTTGAAGAAGTTTTCACCAAGTGTTACATCACAATAGTCATTAATGGCTTCAGAGATTGCTGTATATCCATCGATTTTGACTAAACCCGGTACAAGGTGGGCATCTTCGATAACTCGAACAGCTTTAATCCCGTCTCCGAGATCCTCAAGCTCAGGATCATCGTGGTCTAGCTTCAATTGCTGAAATGATTCTCCACGGGTGATGAGCGCTTCCCATGCTGCTTGTCCTGACACTGCCCAAAGGTCTTTGCCATCCTTTTGAAGAACGCTTCCTGTAATTCCTGGCAGAATGACCACAATATCGCGCATTTTAGTTTTTGGCACTGTCTATAACTCCTTCTAGTTCGCTTGATAGATCCTGAACAGCTTGTGTATGACTCAACAAGTCATATATGTGACAGTTGTACGAATAATTTTAATCAGACACTAATTTTGCATCAGCGCTTTTGGTTTCACCAATCACTCTGTAACTGTAAAGCTTATATTTAGTCTGGATGAAATCCAGCATTCTTGAATAAAATACAAACCTGATTATAAGCTATATAAGGGTAAAAACACTATTTTTTAGTATTTATTTTCGTGCTTCAACTTATAGTTTTGATTGTTTTTATTCAAAAACAACTATAAAGCTTATGTGTAGATTGCACTTAAAAGTTAATTTGCTTCTAGGCTGCACATCGACTCAGACTATAAATATGCTCAACTTTTTACAGTTTTAGCCTAGAAAGCGTTGTCGAGACATATTTTTTTTTAAAATTAACATTTTGTAATTAAAGTTAATGTCAAGCATTGAGAGTTTATCGAGTTTTTCCGGATAACTGTAGGCAGTCAATGAATGCTTTTAATGGGCTAACTTTCTGGAAAGGAATAAATTTTGGCAGATCCTCTGTTAGAACATCTCAGGAACTCTTCTAAGAGAGTTCCTATGTGTTTATAGCAATGAAGCGATCGCCAGCTACTCATCAATATCTACGAGAGCGTTGGCTGCAACACTTGTACCAGCTTCTAGAGAATTGGCAGCCGGATTTAGAGGCTTACAGAGAAATCGTCGATCGACGGTTTTTGGGACAAGAAGCCGAACAGTTGCTGTCTGTCGCATAAAGGATAAGAAGGTAGGGGCGATCGTGGCACCGACAAATTCTAGTTGTGCAATCGCCCCAACGAGGGGTGACTGAATAATTTGTAATTAAAGGTACAAGCTAATGGCCCAATAATTCGGAATTAAAGAAATTGATCGCTAATTCCGAATTTAGTGCCAGTAAACGAGAGCCTCATTATAAAGCCTGTTCGATCGCCCGCCGCGCCAATTCCACCTGTTCCACAGCATCCAGATAAGCTAGCGCTGCAGCATCCCAAACCACTTTTCTCTGCATCCTGTTCAAGACGATTTTCCCAAACTCGTACACCGTGCCGAAGCTTTGCAGCCTAAGAATTCGCTCAGCTATTGAGCAAAAACTCGGCGTTGGGTTCAATATCGCCACCACATCCGATTGAAGGAGCGATACCACCTCTGAACCCATATCGACTTTCAAAGTCGCTCCAACCTCCACAATCCGGCCCCAAAATCCATTCCACTTCCTTTCCGCTATTTTTTCTTTAGGAATAAAAGGGATTTTGACAATAACCCATGCCCCCGCGCTGTCTGGACCAAAGCGCGTTTTGACTCCCTCACCCGTAATTGGTTCGCAAGGAGTGCAAGTTTTACATTCTTCACCGCAATCGCCTTCTTGAACCGGCTCGCTACTACTGCTGCCCTCGGTTTTCTTCGAGGCGGAAGATTTTCTCAAAGCACCCTTAATCAGAGCTTTAGCTTGTTTCGGGGTTTTCGCTGCTCCCGACGAGAGCGCCGCCAACGCTACTACTCGCTTGTCCTCCTGCATCTTTGCAAGTTGATATCCTACATCTATGCTGTGGTTATTAATAATGTCCAACCACTTTGCAGCCAATTCGGGGCTGTCTCTCTTGAGCTCGTCGGCAGCTTTGACGGCAATGCGCCCTTTCCTGTAGTTCCTGCCGCACCCCAAGCCGACTATAGCCGCCACGATATTTTCCGTCAGTTCCATTTCCCTTGGAGTCAGGCCCAAGTTGATCGGGTTCAATGGAAAATTTTCCATCAGCGGTTGCTGGTTGTCCGACGGCGGCTCTGCTGACTCAGCAGCTTGGTGGCGAGCTTTCTTGGCAGCGTGTCTGTTCCTCAGCTCTCTAGCTATAGGCTCCACAACAATTCCTTCCCGAATTCTCTGTACTGGACTTTGGTGGCGGTGGCGGTTTTCTGCCACCAAGACGAAGAGCTCGTCATCTTCAGTCTGAAAGTGGCAGACAATAACTGGGACAAACTTCCAGCCCAGCGCTGCTAGCGCCCTCCACCGCCGATGGCCGCTGACGATCGTGCCATCTGTTTTGACGGTCAGCGGTTGGACGTAGCGTTTGAGTTGGATCAACTCTACCAGGTCAGCAATACTTTCGGTGCACCCGTAAATTTCCTCATTTCGAGGGTGAGGCTTGAGTTGGTCAAGACCAATATGCTGAATCGCGTCGCTGACTGAGAGCGACACAGTTTCATTTTTATTCATTTGGATAGCCCTGGTTGTTTATTTGGGGATTGGGGCTTTGTACCTTTGCCTGCTAAACCCAATAAGGTTTCCTAACAGAAAGCTGGGGTTATTCTCTGTCGGGGCGGCGCGGGCTGTATCGGCAGGTCGCCTTCACTGTCAAAAGGTTCGCTGCTTTTACATTCTTAAGAATAGCATATTTCTTAAACTAGCAATGCGCTACAGAATGGTATAAGAAAAGACTATTTTGTTTAAAGCTTTTTAAAGTGTTATTGATTATTATGATATCGTTTCTGATAAAAAGTGTACAAATAAATAAAATAAATTATACTCGATTAAATAACCGCTATGAAAGTCACAAAGCTGTTTATTAAACCTCAACACTGAGTGCCTATCAAAGAATGTAATTCGCTTACCCTCCGGCGCGGTTGGGGGAGCGATTTGGAGTGATATTAGTTGAATTTAATTAAGAAGTTTTATAATGTCTTTGGGTAAAAGATTAAAAATTTCCCCCGTTTAACTTCTTGCATTAGTTAAACGAGGGAAATGAACACTCGCGTTCGTCCCTACATCGCTTCTACTGAGACTGTTGGCGAATTCGTAGGGAGTGTCACCCCTCACCTCTAGAACGAAGCATTTGCGTTCGCCCCCAGTGAGTCAACAGCTATGTGGTCAATTAGAAATTGAGCCAATATCCGCCATTTTTATGGGTGAGGGGTTTAACCCCTTGTTAATTGACCAACACTATCTTTTACATCGCGCCTACATCGCTTCTACTTCGCGCTTCCTTGCTTTCTTAGGAGGAAACAGTTGGGCGATCGCCAAAATTGCAGGCAACATGGAATCCCCTTTACGCCCAAGCTTCAGCGAACCCTCTAAGTCAAGCAGCAGGGACACCGCAGACGAAAGGGATGTTAGAGAAGCAGCAGCTACTTCTTTTCTCAGAAAGTACACTCGCTTCGGGTTGGCAATTTGACAAATCCGGGCAATTTCAGCGTCTTGCTTAACTCCTCCAACTATCGCCGCTTTCACCCACAACCAAGTTCTAAATTGAGCAATCAGCGTCGCACAAATCGCCAGCGGGAAAGTTTCTATTGCCAAAAGGTCAAGCAGCAAATAGACTGCTCTCTTAGAGTTATTTTCCCTCAGCGCAACGGCTAGCTGAAGGCTATTTTGAGTGGTTGAAGGAACCAGCGATCGCACAGAGTTTAAAGTGAGGGAAGCGCCGCTGCTGTAAGTCGCCAACTTGTGCAGTTCTGATTCAGCGCGAGCAGGATTGTTGCCGATCGCAATCGCCAAGTAATCAATAGCATTTGAGTTCAGCGACAGCCCTATTGCCAAAGCTTGAGTTCGGATCGATCGGGCGATGAGATCCGTTCGCCAGGGGGGAATAAGGTCAAACTCGAACAGCTTAGCTTGAGAAAGCAGGAATTTTGCCACCTTCAGGCGTTTGTCAATAGAAGGCGCTACAAAAACCAGGTGCGTCTTTTCCGGCACCTGCGGGAGCAACTGGAGAACCTCCAGCGCCTCTTCAGTAAACTGTTTGAAATTACACCCTTCTACCACCACTAACTTTGCTTTTTCCGTTCCCAAGGCGGGAGTTAAGGCGCAGTCAACTGCCTCATTCAATGCCGAAGCATCAAAGCGGTGATAATTGAAGCCAATCCAACCGGGGTCGAGGTTCTTTTTAAAGGCAGAAAGCTTTTTGTGAATCGCGTGGAGGTCATCCCCTATCAGCAAGCTAATCATGGGTTCTTCTCCTCGAACGACACAAGATAGCGGACGCCCGTTGCGGCCAGAAATATCTTCTGCACCTTAGCTGCGTTTCGGTTGAACTTGTCCAGGTATTGGGCGGGCACGGCCAGCACCGCTTTCTTTTCCGTCAGTGCTACCAGGGAAGCAGCACAGAGTAAAGCGCGGTTTTTCTCAGAAGTTGCTGAGAGCACTTTTTCCCAAATGGCTCCCTCTTTGGAACGGGGCGATCGCAACTTGGAGGTACTGGGCAGCTTCTGGGTGCGATCGGGCTGCCTGGGGTTAGCAAGAGCGCCAAGAGCGACGTGGGGTTTTAATTGTGGCACCCTTGTTGCCAATCCCAGCAAGCAGAGTTCCAGCCACAGCGTTGGGTGAGCGCTCTTGCTGAGCTGCCATTCCGAAGCCTGCAACTGTTCGAGGCCAGCAGCGATCGCATTGCAGTCCCAAGCAGAGGCAATTTCCATCAGGGCCGAGTGCGAAATGCCGCTAACTAGCATCAGCGAACAGTCCGGCACGCTCGTTGCAAGCAACAAGTCCCGGTAGCAGGCTAGCAGCGACGCCAGCAGCATTTTAGGGCTTTTCCCGCTGTCAATGAGTTCGCGGGACAGTTGCAGCAGCTTCAGCGCGTTGCCGGTGCGGGTCGATTTCAAAATTGCAACTAAATCCGACTCCGGTATCCGCCCCGACAGCTCCAATACGTGAGAACTGGTAATTTCCTCTCCTAATAAGCTCAACTGGTCGAGCAACTGCAAGGCGTCCCTCATCCCGCCATTCGCGGCGCGGGCGATCGCAATTTTAGCTGCTTCGGCAATTGCAATTGACTCTTTCTGGGCTACCATTGTTAGCTGTTTGACAATGGCTGGGATTGGCAGCGATCGAAACAGAAACGTTTGGCAGCGGCTGTTAATTGTTGGCAGCACTTTGTGTTGCTCTGTTGTACACAAGATGAACACTACATGATGCGGAGGTTCTTCCAAACATTTTAGAAGAGCGTTAAAAGCTTGGGAACTTAGGCAGTGAACTTCATCTAAAATAAACACTCGGTAGCGGCTGATAACTGGTGCGAAGTGCGATCGCTCGATCAGGCCGCGAGCGTCATCCACGCCGTTGTGGGAAGCCGCGTCAATTTCAGCAACGTCTAAGCTGCTGCCTTTTTCAATCGAGCGGCAGGACTGGCACTTGCCGCACGGCTTTACTGTGGGTTTGTCTGCACTGGTGCAGTTGAGAGATTTAGCTAAAATGCGCGCCGTTGAAGTTTTGCCCGTTCCCCGTTCGCCGGCGAACAAGTAAGCCGGAGCAATTTTATTAGTTTTGATCGCATTGGAAAGTGTCCTTTGGATGTACTCCTGTCCGGCCAGTTCAGACAAGCTACGAGGGCGGTATTTTTGAGGCAATGCTGCGTACATGATTGAATGGTTAGGTGTAATTGTTTGCTGAGAATTAGAGTCATATTTGCGGAGTTTGCACTCAGAAGAAGAGAGAAGTAAAAAACTCAATATTTTTACTTCTGCCAAGCGAGCCTTTTTTGCAAAAGACATCAGTCTTTGAAAATCGGCATTAACAAGTATTTGGTATCCATTAGGATGTTGGGCTTGGAGCGGTTGCCAGCAGGAACTAAAATGGCGGGGCCGTCGCGCTGAGTGAGGTGCATTTGGAGTTGGGAACTAGCGATCGCTTTTGCACCTTCCAACAGGTATTTTATGTTGAAGGAAATTGACCAATTGCCGTCTGAGTTAACGTGCGCTGCCATCTGTTCCAAACCGTTTCCAAATTCTCTGAAAAGCGACAGTGACACTTGCTGTGCTTCGCTATTAATGCGGATGCTGAGCGTTTTTTCTTTCTTGTCTGCCAGCACAGCAATTCTCTCTATAGCTTTGATGAAAGGTGCTTTTTCCAGCGTTACCTGATGTTGGAAATCCTGCTGCAACAAATCGGGATAAGCTGGGTATGCGCCTTCTAAACAGCGCGTTACTAAGCGCTGCGCTCCCCACCGGAATTCTATCAAAGCGCTCTCAGTGCTGTAAGAAAGCTCTACTGGGTCAGCGGATGTCCTGCTCGATAAAATTCGCTCCAGTTCGGCAAGCGATTTAGCTGGGACTGTAAGCTCTAGAGGCTGTGTAATTTCCGCTCGTTTCTTCTTAGAAAAACCTTGAATTGAAGTATTGAGGACAACCAAACGGTGGCCGTCTGTGGCAGCAAATTCGAGGCTATCTTGACCGATTTTGAAGTAAACACCTGTTAGGATTTGCTTGCCTTCATCGGTAGCGGTGGCAAACAGTGACCCTTTCAGCCCTTCTTTCAAAGTTTCAGAGGGGATGCAAATTGTTTGCGCTGTTTTTACTTCAGGAATAGCAGGGAATTCTTCACTCGAAATCCCTCGAACTTGATAGCGACCGCAAGCAGCAATTAGGGTAGCAACTGGACTGTTGCTAACAGCCTCTGGCAAGGTGATGTTATTCCCGCTATCTTCGCTATCTTCACCTTCGCGATTCAAGGCTTCGCGACTGACTAAAGTGATATCTCCGGGCGAGAATTTCCCGACAATATCATTGAGAAGTCCGACTGGAATAGTCATGTCGCCGGGAGATTGAACGTTGGCCTCAAAGGAGGTTTGAATAGCCAATCTCATGTCGAAGACGGTAAGTTGGACTCGCTGCGTTTTTTTGCAAGCAACTAAGAGAACATTTCCTAACACGGGGTGGGTGGGTTTTGCTGGGACAGCTTTGCTGACAAGTTCGAGATGGTTGGCTAAATTGTCTTGCGTGCAGACGAGCTTAATTTCTGCTGGCAAAAGCTGGGGAGAATCGCCTGCGCTATTGGAGGAATTGCGATCGGATTTTTCTTCAACTTTTGGTTCATCTTCGACCAAAGGTTCGGTTTGTTCTAAGGGAACACTTGCCTTGGGTTTAATTTTGGAATATCCGCTCTCTTTTTTTCGGCTTTTAGCTGTCGCGGTGTGGGATTTGGTTTGCATCTTTGTGCGTTAAAATAGCTGCTAAGCGGGGGCAGCGCTAGCTGCCCAGAGAATAGCTCGCATTAGCAGCTTGTTAATTGACTTTAGATATAGCAATCAATCCTAAATCATTTGTGAATTTCTTACTCCCTCCCCAAGGCATCGGGGAGGGCTGGGGTGGGGTAAAAAATTTACGACTCCTGCAAGGATTACTATATAAGATTATTGAAAAAAAGCTAATTCTGATAAATCAGCATTCATAGTAGGAATTAACAAAGTGCGATCGAGATATTTATTTCCCCGTTCGCAGGAGGTCTCAGGACTAAACAAACAAGCATGACAAGCCGCCCAATGCAAAGAAGTTGTATTTTGTAAAGGGCTATGTTCTGCACATAAAGGGTCAGAAGCACATAAACCAATTTGTTCTAAAGCTTGGTCAATATGACGACCCAAAAGCCCCGGTTCACCTAAACTGACTAATCCCCCTAGCGTACCTTCGCTGTCTGGTGCGGCTGTATAAATCAACACACCAGCCATTGGGCCATTATCTTCATTAGGATCTTTTGAGTAAATGCGTTCCCGCAAACTAGCAGCATTGTAACCACATTCTATTACTAATTGCCGCATCAAAGCATGAGCGAAGGAATGCAGTAAAATATAACGAATACGGGGGAAATTAGTATCAGGATCTAAGGAACGCGCCCTGCGCCAACGACGATGCGCTTCTAAGCTTTGTTGTTCGTATTTTGTTAATCGAGGTGTACTGGATAACCATTTTTGTAAGATTTCCTCTTGAAATTGCATAAAAATACCTTCGCCACGCACTTCAGAAGCTGGCACCCATGTAGGTTTAGAACGACTCAAAGGAGCCCAGTATTCTTCGGGTAATTCTCCTGTTTCAGCATAATCACCAGGAGATTCGATGCGGGTAAAACCAACTAAAGCACGAACTTCTCGCAAGCGTTCTACTAAGACAACTTTTTCAAAATAAGCTTCGTAACCATCAGGAGCGGCGACAGATGTTAACCGAAAATCAGCGCTATTTAAACTGGTGTTTACGTTAGAAAAAACTTGCCATTCGGGGGTTTTGATATCTTTCACATCCAGAAGAGGGGCTTCCCCAGCCCCCTGACGTTTTTGTGCGATTTCTTGCCAGATTTCACCATCTGAATATTTAGCAAATTCTTTGAGTTGACCGATTTGGCGGAAAGCAGCTAAAATATCAATTGTAGTAGCTTTTTCTAACACCGTCCAATGTTTATCAATTAGTTGCCCCAGTTGATTAATAGTAGTGGGAATCGAGAGTACAGAAAGGGTGATGGGAAACCAGCTATTTGATGCACCGAGTAAGATACTTTTCATTTGCTTGGTACATCCGTCTTCTGCAAAGTTGCGTAAATGGGGATGGCGGCCGCGACACTGAGGCATATTCATTTTACCAAGTTCGCCAAAGGCATCGGACAGCCGACGAGATTTACTGCAACCATCGCATTTTACTTCAATATCGGTGGCAGACCCAGAGATACCATATTCATAGAGACGCAGAGAACCTTTGCAATTACTGTTACCTCTATGAACGAAGTAGCGCCAGGGAAAATCATCTAAGTGTCCGTGTTGACAAGCTACTAAAAATCTCGCAGGGATGGCTGTTGGAGAAAAATTGCGGCAATTCCTATGAATGTAGCGATTTTGGTCGGGTCGATGGCGGTCGGTTTTTAACTCAAATAGCCCTGCTCTTAAAGGTGCGAGTAATCGACATTGGGGACAAACTACCCAGGTGGGGAAAGGTGAGACTGGAATTCCTACTTTGGCGCTTTCATCAAATAAGTTAGGGATAAGGTTGTTTGATTGAGATATAGGTGGCGTTAGCAGTTTTTTGACTTGAGTACCGATTTCTTTTTGCACTGCTGCTAGTAACCGGGCTTCTCCTAATTCTGAGGCGTGAGTGAGTTCCCAATCATCTAATCCCATTACCATAGTTGATAAGTTGGGTAAATCTACAATAGAACCAATGCCTGAAGAAAATAAAATTTGGCTGGGTCGGAGTTCGCCGACTTTGTTTTTAGAAGAGGATTGATTTGTTGTCATTGTATTAACTAATATATGGCGAACCTAAATGATTTGTGCAAATATCTAGCGGTTGTGCCGACGGCGCGCCCGCCCGTCGGCTGACAAGTGAATCGTGGGGGATTGCTTCTAAAAGTTTAAATCAATTGGGGTAGTTTCACTCATTGATTGTATTGGACGATCGTCATCATCGGGGATGCGATCGTCTAAAATTAATCCAATATTTGGTTCAACATTTCTCAATGAATTTAAACAAGTAAATGATTGCCAATTGCTTTGTCCTGGTTGTTCTAATAATCCCATTGTCACCCCATCTTTTTTAGTCTGATATCCTAATACTTTTCCTCCCGTTGTATCCGCTTCTGCTAACCAATAGTCTAATTTAGCTTCTAATTCCTGTTTTACTAAATCGCGGGTCTTAGTATCTCCTACTGCTAAAGCCCGATCGCAAATCGCATTAATAGCAGCTTCGACATAAGGATGATGGCGAGAAATTCTACCGGCTTTATCGTTCGCGTTTAATTCGCTACCTGCCAAACGCACTAAAGAAACGAATAAAGCAGCTAACCCTCGGTCAATGGCGCGGGGAGCAAAAGGAGTAATTGAGAGGGCTTCAACGTGCTGATAGAAGGTAGCATGATAATGTTCAAATTGCTCGTAATGAGATAAATCTCTCGGTCTGGCCCAGTTATAAACAGTAAATACTAAACCGGGGAAACTTCGCCCTACCCGCGAGGTTGCTTGGATGTATTCAGCAGTGTTTTTGGGTTGACCTGTCACTACCATTACGCCTAAACGTTTTACGTCTACGCCCACAGAAATCATGTTAGTAGCTAGTAAAACATCTAAGGGTTTGCGCTTGTTAGTTTTGTTGGACTTGTCTGAGGAAAAAGGAGTTTCTAACCAATTTAATACGATGGGAATATCGGTAGAATTTTTGCGCGAGGTCAATTCTTCTACTTCCAGTCTCAGACGTTTTGCTAACCCTCTGCGATCGGTTTTTCCTAAGCGAGATTGAATGTCATCATCTACTAAACGCCGAGTTCCTCCTAATTCCCGCATTGAATTAAAATAACCCACTAAGGTCATCCAAGGGTCAACCAGATCGCCATATTTTTCAAACAAATATTGAGAGGCTGCCAATACTGCTGTATAAACGCGAATTAATGCTGCTTTTAATCGCCTTCCTGTGGCACAAATCCCCAAATATCGCCGACCGGGATAATCCTCAGAAGGCGGACGCTGACAGGAAAAGAAGTTATCTTCAATATCTAATCCTTGGGGTGGAAAAACTTGTACTTGGCGCAAAAATAGGTTATGCACTTGGTCGCGCGCCTGTCTAATCGTCGCAGTGGAAGCGATTACTTTTGGACGGACTATTTTACCGTTGACTTCCCAGGAGGCCAGTTGATCTACGGCGGTTTCATACAGTCCGACTAGGGTTCCCAAAGCGCCACTAATTAAGTGTAATTCATCTTGAATAATTAAATCTGGCGGCCTCAAGGCATTAGTCGAAATAGTTTTAGCAGTAGGGAGTCCGTATTTACTGGGGTGAGAGTCTGTGTCTTCGATTTCAGGAGAACGAAAACCGTGACGGCTGCAATATCCGTCTACTTGTCCGAATAGCATTTGTACAGCACCATTCCAGGGCATTTGGGCAAATTTGTCAACAGTTGCTATGACTAATGTTGGCAAACGACGATATATTTCTTCATCTACAACTACGATGGGTAAACCTTCGGCGGGAGATTGCTTTTGGGTAAATAAACATTTACCTAAAGCATCACCACAGTAAATTAAAGTGCGTCCTGATCCTTTGGCAAAGGATTCTACTTTAATATGTTGTTTGCCGGGGTCAATTTGAGAACCACACCAAGGACAGTTAGTTAATTGATGGGGGGAACCGCTGCTAGTGGGTTGGTATTGTCCGAGTTTTTGTTTGAGAAATTCATTGCTTTGTTCCGTTCGGTTTGGTGTGGTTTTCATCCCTACCCATAACCCAATTCTAAAGGGTTCTTTTCCCCATTTATTTTCATCTTGGCGACGGATTTCTTCGCAGGCACAAATTAAGGTTGTGGCGCGTTGAAATTGTTGTAATGTTAAGAGGCGGAGGGTGTAGCGCATCAGGACAGCAACGCCTGCTGCGCCGGAACGTCCGGCAATATCTCCTTGCAATCTTCTCAGTCCAATGGTGTAGGCTGTTAATCCTAAATAGGCTTCGGTTTTACCGCCGCCGGTGGGGAACCAAAGTAAATCTGCGATCGCATCTGTGGGATGACATCGATCTGGGTGGTCTAATTCGGTGATACTGGGAAGATTTAGCAGGATAAAAGCTAACTGAAACGGTCGCCAGGTGCGATTCCTGGGAATATCAATATTATCCCATTCGCTGGCTTCGCCGCGCCGTTTATTTTCTGCATAAATTGAGTGAATCCGCTGCTTCCACATGGCGATATTCATAAATTGGAATGCTTCAGCAGCCTGATTATCTGTTTGTAATAACGTGATTCCTGCTTGAATCCGATCGCAAGTTATTTGACAATTTGCCAAAGCCGATTTTGCCGCTTCCTGATAATCCTCTAAATCGGCGGTGGAGTCGGCAATTTTCGCAGTTTGTTGGGTAATCCATTCACTATAAGCAATAGTTAAAGAACTTAAAGCAGTTGATAAATCGGGAATTTCTGCTAGTTCTTTCATATCTAAGATTAATCCCGCCAGTCCCGGTATTTCCTCAATAGTTGGCGGCGTAGTTTGGGGTATTTCGTAGGCGGGGACGACTTTAGTCTCAAGGCGGATAGCCCGATGCTTTTGGCTGGCTTCCCCATCGCACTTTCCGCCTGAAAGTTCCGCGTGTACGCCTGTCCCGTGTCCGACGGCAAATTCTATGCAGTTGCGGTACTGCATCGCCATTGCTTGTTCTTCGGCAAATAAGACGGGGTTGAGTTTACCGAGTTGGCGTTTCAGCCGCCGTTTAATGAAAATCTCGGGATATTTGGGGTCGGCAGACTCAACGCTTAATTCTGGTTGAAATAACCAAGCGCTATCGCGTCTAATTTCCGGTTCTTTTTGTCCATTAACTAAGAAGAGAGTCACGATCCAATCTTGATGCTGTTGGCGAATTTGACCTTGAACAAATACTGCTTTTTCGGGATCGATTTGCCAAGGATTAATCGCGCCTACTTTTAAGATAATATCCGGTGAGGTTCCTCGAATCGGGTAGCGCCGCCACAAGGTTTTTGCTTCGCCAGTCGAAGTTTTGGCGCTTTCGCTTTTCTCTCTTTCGTATTGTCCCCACCCTGCTTTTACTTTAATTGCTTTGGCATTTCCATCAACACAAAAAGTCATGCCAATTGCCGAGGGAAACATTTTCTCGGCGGGGAGAATGTTACTTTCGGTTGTGCCTTCTTCTAAAGTACCGCTACCGGAAATGGCTAATTCATCCATTTGTTCGGGCGTTTCTTCGAGTTCTTCGGGTACAATATGCCGATCGCTAGGTGCGATTAATCCGACGAGATAGCGATCGCTAACTCGCATTTCGTCTATTTCTTCATAGTCTCCTCCCGCTGGGCCGAGTAAATCATCTAATATTGCTTGTTCTAATTCTGCCCGAATTTGATAATAACTTGGCGTTTCTAAAAGAGAAGGATGATTATTTTTACTATTTTGATGGGTATTGTTTTCAATATTTGGATGGGTATTGAAATAATGTACAACTTTTTGAGCAATGTTATCGGACATTGTAGGATTTTCTAAGTCGATGACATCGCTATCATCTAAGCTAAGGCCATTTAATAAGACTGCTAAATGTTGTTTGTTGGCAGAAATTACGCTACTCCAATCTAGTTGGGCGGTGCGATTTTTTAACTGTTCGTTAATCGCTGCGAGGTCTAAGTTGCCAGGTAGTATAGCAGGGAGTTGGATAATATTCATAATATTGCAATATTTCGTAATATTCATAAATTAGAAATTTAGCCTTTTAGCATAATACCACATTTAAATACATAGGGTGCGTCACGGCTACGCTTAACGCACCATCTTTCACTAAATGTGATAGTTTTAAATTGCACCTTTATATCAAATCGTCTATTGTGGCTAAGGATCGTTTTCATCAAGTTGTTAAAACTGCTCTTACTAAGGATGGGTGGAATGTTACTCACGATCCACTTAAAATTAAAGTGGGCGGTGTAGATATGGAAATTGACTTGGGGGCAGAAAGATTACTGGCAGCAGAGCGAGGAAATGAGAAAATTGCGGTGGAAGTCAAAAGTTTTTTAGCTAGTGCATCGGCAATTTCTGAGTTTCATACAGCACTGGGGCAGTTTATTAACTATCGGGCTGCATTGCGTCGTGAAGAACCCGATCGCATTCTCTATTTAGCCATACCCGATTTAATCTATAACAGCTTCTTTCAACGTGATTTTCCAGCATCAATGCTGCAAGAAAATTCCGTAAAATTGATTATTTACGACATTGAACTGGAGCAAATTTCACAATGGAAAAACTAACGGATCAATTAACCAACTATCAGCAAATTGTACAGCAATTATTGATGGATTACGCAGAAATTAAGCCAGCTTATGGTGATATTGAAGTTGAAACTATCTTTGATACACAGCGAAATCACTATCAAATTGTGCATCTGGGTTGGCAGCATAAACGCTGGGTACATGATTGTATAATACATCTTGATATTCGCAATGAGAAAATCTGGATTTTTTACAATTCAACAGAACATGATATTGCAGCAGATTTAGTCAATTTGGGTGTACCAAAACAAGATATTGTGTTAGGTTTTTATCCTCCTTTCATGCGGGAAATGAGTGATTATGCAGTGGGCTAAAAGTAGAATAAATTTCGTAGTAAGCACTTTAGTGCTAGAGGGACTAAAGTCCCTACTACGAACATTTTACGTTTGTAGTAAGCACTTTAGTGCTAAAGGGACTTCAGTCCCTACTACGAACGTTTGTTTCATCTGCTAATCAAAATAAGCTTAACTGTCCCTCAGATGATACCTGTTTTTTAGCAGTTTTCCCCCCACTTTTACCCTTTTTCTTCCCTTTGTCGTGCAACCCTTGGGCGATTTCTTCGGCGTAGCGTTCGTGATTCAGCAGCAAGAGTCTATCTAGCACTTCCCGCCGTGCTGTTTCGCTGATGGTGTAGCGCAATCCTTGTTTGGTTTCGTGGAAGTCATGCCCTAAGTCTATGTCTTGCCAACCGTAGGCGGCGGCGACGGCGTTATCCATTTCTACGTGCAATTCTCGCAGTTGTTGAATATCGGGGGCGGTTTCGTCTCTGTTGTGGAAGCGGTTGTAGGTTGTAGTTAATCCTTCTTGGTGAGTTTGCATAATGCTTTGGCGGTGGGTGTAATATTTTTCGCCTATTTTTTCTAAGTTTGAGGTTGATGAGGGGAAGGGGAAGGTTTCAAATAAGTCTGATGGGGCGTATCTCAATCGTGTTTCATGAGTAGAACAATTAGCAAAAACCCAAACATCATGTAAAGATGATTGTAAAATAGAAAAATCTTTGTAACCTGATAAAGCAATAACTACGTGAGGACCTGCATAAACTATCCCTGTTGGGGCGAAACCAAAACAAACATATTTGCTAGTGAATCCGTGAAATAATACCCGAGTCATACCTGCGATCGCATTATAAAGTTCTGAACGTGATCGCTCATATAGCCACCATTTTTCACGCACTGACTTACTGAATGTATTCTTTTCTCTCTCAGGCTTAACCTTCTCTTCTACAATCGCCAAACAATCAGGATAATCAGCAGCATAAGGTTTGCCTTTTGGCTTTTTCGGATCATCATGTTCAGCATCCAAAGCCCAATCCTTAAAGTTTATCACCCAACGACTCGGAGATTGATCCGGGCGAGAATTCAAATCTTCGCCATTCAAATAAGGAAATAAAACATCTTTATTACGAGGGTCTTTTTCAATCAAAGCTTGTGCTTCTTCTGGAGTCAAAACAAAACCCATACCTAGCACATACGAACCTTTAAAAGAATTATCTTGATTAGCAGCTAACCGATAAGGATTACCAACAGCTTTACCCGGCGTTGTCAAAAAGGCAGTAATTCCATCAACAGGCTTTTCATCTAAAATAAATTTACCTTGCCAGTTACCTTTTTGTAACCAAACATGAGCCACTTCTAAACTCGCAGAACCTTCCCATTTGCGGCTAGAAACGGCACGAAAAATTACACAATTTGTAGCAATTAACTGATCTAAACCAACTTCGCGAGTATCCCCTTGAGCGATTGTATTTGTGGCAACTAAACCAAATCCACCCTGAGAATTAAGTAACTGTTGTGCCTTTAAGAAAAAGTAAGCACATAAATCAGCAAGCCCTCTTTTTCCATTAGCAATTTTTTCTACTAAAAAATCTCGATAATCCGTACCCAGTACACCCGTAATTTTTTGCCCTCCCTGAAACGGTGGATTTCCGACTAAAGCTGCAAACCCCTTGGGTGCTGAATCATCCGAAAACACCTCTGGAAACTCCAGATGCCAGTGAAACGGTCGCAACTTTTCCAAATCAGGCAGCACCTGACGCACCCGCTCAGAAACACTCGCCCCATCCCGAAACACCGTTAACAGCGTTTGCCTTAACCCTTCTCGTTCCACCTCAGACAAATCATTAAAATAACTAGCAACCAGCAAATCGCAGCCATCGCGCAAATCATTAGCAACAGCATTTGCCTTCGCCAACAAATAAGCCTTCTCGGTTTGGTCTTGCGCCGTCATCCCAGGTTTTGCTGCAATTTGCCGCCGCAACTCAATTACCTGTTCAACCTCCCGGCGAATCTTATCCGCAAACAAAGCAGGCGTACCCGTCGTGTCCAAATTCCAGTAGCGCAACTGTTCCAAATTCACCCCAACCAGCGAATCCCCCCACTTGAAGGCATGATCTAAAAACGTAAACGGACGCGCTTTCGCTAACGTAATCAACCACAGCGATAACTTCGCCATCTCCACCGCCAGAGGATTTTTATCTACTCCATAAAGACAGCGTTCCGCCACAATCCGCCGCGCCACCGTCAACCGTTCATCACTATCTTTCGGAATCGGACACTCATCAGGACGAAACTTAGATAAAGTCCCCTCCGGCGCAATCACTACCTTCCCCAGATTTTCCCGTTCCAACCCTTCCCACGCCTCCACCAAACGTTCCGCCAAATAGCGACAAGTCTGCACCAAAAACGCCCCACTCCCCATCGCCATATCGCAGACTTTGAGTTGCAGTAACTCCTTCGCTGACTTGAGCCGCCACTGTTCCTTCGGCTTCCCCTCTGCCACCCCTTCATAAACCAACGGTTCCAGGGTATATTGCACGATAGGTTCGGTTAAACTGCGCGGCGTATAATGCGTCCCCGTTTCCCGACGATTTGAACCTTTCGTGACGTAGACACTGCCCTCTGGAATCACCATTGGGTACTCCAGCGTGTCCAGGCGAATCAATCCGGCAAAGGGCAAAACGCGCTGATACAAATCCCCATCATTATTGCAAGCGGCTCGCAACCGCTCCTGCACCCTTGGCAAAATCTCCGCTGAGAGAGCCTTACGCAGGGCAGCAGGGGACTTATTCGACTGCTCTTTGACAAATTTGACCAAATCCTCCTCGCCCTTGGCTTGCAGCCGCTCCAACTCCCAAAGCGCCACCTCTGGTTCCCGTTCCCGCGTCCCAATCAATCCTAAAACCGGAGACGTTGCCCTGACTGCCGTATGGTCGAGCAAGCCTTCATAGACATGACCGATTTGCTCAATATCCAGCGCCCGAAACGAAAGCCGGCGCGGTTCCAGCGTCCCACCCACTCTGATTTGCAAAATTTGCAACGCTTCCAACAAATGCAACACAATCCGATTGTTCACCGGGATAGGTTCAGCAGAAATCTCCTGCCAGCGACTTCCCCGCACTCGCCCCTCCAAAAACGGGAATCTGTCCGGGTCGAACAAACTGCCGCCATAAGCCGGAATATCCAGCAAATCGTGGCGAATTCCCCCATGAACGGCGCGAAATGTCGCCAACAACCGACACCAGGCATCGCTGCGGCGTTCCAACACCTCCTCACCAAACTTATCCGCATCGCTGCGTAACTTAGCAGAAATGGTAGAAACCGCATAATATTCGTGATAAAGCGCTTCTCCCCCCGCCGAAGGAATCAACTTCCGTTCCTCCGCTGAAAACAGAAACACCAGACGCATCATCACCGTCAGCGCCGCTTCGTAAAGCTGAGGTTCCGAAATATCTTGCAAAAGAGTGCGATTTCTATCTTGGTCAATGCGGTCTAATGCCTGTACCAGCACCTCCACCGCCCGCCGTACCTGATAACCCAATTGGTCAGTAACTTCTTGCTGGTCGCTAATACTTTGAGTTAGCAAAGTTTCCAGTATTTCCGAGTCATCCACCCCAAAAAACCGCCTCACCCCCAACAAACTGCGAAACGCCCGCAAAGTCAAATGTTCTTCCAACCACAGCGTCCCATACCAAGAAATAAAACCCGTGGTTTCACCTCTAGGCGCATTAACTAACATCCAATGTTCGCCATTAGTTACTAACCCCAACCGCACATTAGCAGCGTGCAATAATTCCATCATCCGAGTCGCGGGACTTGCTTTCCAGCGTTGTCCTGCCAAAGGTTTCTCCAAATCCTGTTCGGCAGGTACAATCTGAACTAATAGCCGGGGTGTCCCTGCATTGGGTGTTTCTTGAGGATTAACAATTACCCAATCTGGCCGGAGAGTTTCGCCCTGTTCTGCAACAGTGGTTTGCAACCCAGGCGGAATGCGCTGCCCTTCTAACAATACCTCCTCCGGCAATTCCAAAGTCTGCCGCAAAACAAATTCCACCCAAGCGCGATGAATCGCTTTTTCAGGACGCGCCCCGAGTTGATTATCCTGCCATTCTTCATAGGCTAACCGTAACAGCTTAAAATGTTCCGAGTCATGGGCATCTAACCCACTGGGAAACACTTTCAGCAATACCGGTAAACTTAAAAAAGGCCCGGAAGCTTCAACCAGAGATAACCATTCAGCGTGGTGACGTGCGGTAGACATGATGGGTAATGGGGAATAGGTTTTTATGGCTGTTGAATGGCGCTGACTAAGATACCTAAAATTTTCTTGATATCCTTAATATAATATTCGCTTAAATCAATCGAAATTACTTTATCCTGTAACTTTAAAAATTGCCAAATCGTGCCGATGGTGATGACTCCATAAATACTTTTGATTTCATTTCCTTGTCGTTCATTAAATAACTGTGCTGCTACCATTTCCGCAATACACTGCGCCAACCCCGATTTTAAGCTTTCATTGTTCGTCTCCACCACCGTAATTACCGGGGCGCGAATAAATAAGTGTTCTTTCGATGAACTAATGATAAAATCACAAATGCCATTTAAACCTTGTTGGACATCAACCGGAAAGTCCACCCCCGAAAATAAACTAATTTTATCCTTAAATTTGCGCCTAATCTCTAACAAAACAGGACTAATAATCATTTCCGAACGAGCTTTTTCCGTATTAATCGCCACCGCCAAATCAACATTTTCACCGAGAATTGTCACCAGTAAATCGCTACATTCTGCTTCCGGTACATCCGCAAACATTCCCGACGCTTCATTCACCCTCAAACCAAACCGTTGACTTACTTCATTTAACTTAAAATCGCTGTACGCCATTTGTTTTATCTCCATTTGCACTAAAGTGCTTACTACGAACTTGTTTGTAGTAGGCACTTCAGTGCCTTTATTGATATTAATTTACCTCACAAGCTTCTGCGGAACTAAATATGTCACCGCCAAAGGAAACAATCGCGGCGTTGGATTAGCAAATCTCGCCCTAATCAGATCCGTTTCCTGTTCAATCTCGCGAGGAATTTGCTCAATTCTCAACTTTAAACTATTGACATTTCGCTCAAATTGTGCCTTTTCTTCCGTATTAAATAACTCCAATTGCTTAAACTCCGGTTCAACAAACTCTTTTTCAATACTAAGCTTTAACTCAGTTAAAATAGCCGTAATATCCGCCACCTCTTTATCAGCCCGGTTCTGCAAATCCCGTTGTAAACTAGCAGTTCTATCACTCATCCGCGCCTGCAAAGTTTTCAGCAATTCATCGGCATAATTCGGCCAAAAATTTGCTAATTTTTGTTGAACGCTATCTGGCGCTGCGTCTGGTAAAACTGCATTTAACGCCCCTTGCAATTGCATCACTTTTAACCGGGTAAATTTCCCATCCTTCAACATTCCCCCCGCCGTAATCACCTCTTCATGTAACCGTTGTTGGTCGGTTCCTAAAATCACCAATCTACCATAAGCAACCACCGCCGGAGTTTCCAACCCCGAACTAGCAGAAACTAACCTCGCCGTCACGCGATGCAAGCATTTTCTTTCCTCGCCAGACCACACCTCAGCCCGCAACAAGCGCAAACACATTTGTACTAACCGATGATTCAAATGTGCTAACACCACATTATCTTTACCCTGGGCTAATTCCGGGTCAAAAACAATGGGGCGAATCACCTTGGTATGGGGATGGGCTAACCCTTCGCTACACATCGCCCAACTGCTTTTTAGGGCTGGTAAATAAAAAGCTTTTCCCTTTAAACCTGCTATCTGAGTTTCTATCAGTGGCGGTTGTTCTGCTAACTCTAGCCCTATTTTTACTACTGATTCTATATTATCAGGAGTCAATCGTAAATTTTGGCGAGTTTCGTTTAATTGTTCCCGCAATTTATCAATCTGTTCTCTCACTTTGCGCTCAAACTTTAACATCCGTCGCACAGGTTCCGATTCCCGTTCAGATTTGCTAGTATCTAAAGTAGTCCGATATCCTAACATTGCTTCTTCTACTTGCTGGGCAATCACCATACCCACTTTACCCAAATCTTCTCTAATATTATTAACTTTTAATGCCGCCCGCATTAAAAATTCTAAATCACCTTCTAAATCACCCGGTTTAGTTCCCGTTACCGAATTTTGTTTATAATCTTTGCCGACAAAATGATAAACTAAAACCTCCTGAGCTTTTTGTCCGTGACGGTCAATTCTGCCATTCCGCTGTTCCATCCGATTCGGATTCCAAGGAATTTCATAATGAATCAACTTAGAACAATAATTCTGTAAATCTAACCCTTCCGAAGCTGCATCAGTTGCCAGTAAAATCCGCACAGGTGAAATATCAGGGTCGGTTTGAAAAGCTGCTTTGACTTTTTCCCTATCTTCCGAAACCATGCCGCCATAAAGAGTCATCAATCTGTCTCCTTCGATTAATCTTTCGGCTGCTAATAAATTATACAACCATTTTTGAGTGGCGCGATATTCGGTGAAAATAATAACCCGTTCTTTCGACCATTTCCCATTAGGTTTGATCTGAGTATGAATCCAATTCAATAACTCTTGAGCTTTGGCATCCGGTCGTTTGGCAGCATCTTCTGCCCAGTCTCGCATTTCTTGTAATAATTGTTGTTCTGCTGCCGAAAGTGGGCGAAACAATCTGCTAGTATTAGTAATTGCCTCATCGGTTGCTTCTTCGTAAACCGCATCATCGGCAAATTCTTCTTCAACTTGTTCTAATTGACGGCGTAAAATTCCCTCAGTTGGTCGTGATAAAGTGGTAGCAGTCCGGCGACGGGCTGAAGTTAAAGATTTTTCGTGCTGAGCTAAGGTAATCGCAAAAGCTTCTGGTGAAGAAAACAAGCGTTTCTTTAACAGTTTTAAAACAAATTCAGTAGCATACTTTTCTGTATTATCTGCCACACCTTTACCGCGTAATTCGGTGTAATGTTTTAAAGCTGCGTGCGCCCTCCGTTCTCCGGCGGGATAATCTACTAAAATAGGGGCTAAATTCCTTACTGGAAATAAAGGCGAACCATCCCAGTTTTGCATCTCCTGTTTCAGTCGCCGCACCATGACAACTTGCAGTTGGTTTTTGTCAGGAGAAACACCCCTAGCAAATCTTTGGGAGTCTAACAATTCTAATAAAGCGGTGAAACTTTCGGGATAACCGTTATGGGGAGTTGCGGTTAAAAATAATTTGTGTTCAAAATGAGGAACTAATAATCTAATTGTAGTGGTTCGGAGCGAGTCAACTGCATATTTTCCGCCGCCGGATGGTGCGACGTTGTGCGCTTCATCGACAATCAGCAAGTCAAAACGGCGGGGATAGAGGGGTTCGCCTTCGGCGGGGAGGAGTTCGCGAAAAAGACGCAGGGGGCGATCGCGCTTGATAAAGTCGATCGAGGTAATCAATCTGGGAAAATGCTGCCAAGGATTAACATGAATCCCGCGAGAACGCCGTAACTCCTTCATCAAGTTACTATCCACAATCCGAAAATCTAAACCAAATTTATCCCGCATTTGGTCACGCCATTGAATTTGTAGCGCTGAAGGGCAGATAATCAAAATGCGACGGCAACGATGGCGAATTGTCAACTCCTGCGCGACTAATCCCGCCTCAATGGTTTTCCCTAATCCTACATCATCAGCAATTAGTAAGTTAACACGGGGCATTTGAATGGCACGCACAACGGGGTCAAGCTGATAATCTTCAATATCAATACCGCTGCGAAAGGGAGATTGTATAGTACGAATATCAGCAGTTGAAGCGCCCCCCCAGCGTACCGCATCCAAAAAAGCGTCTAATTTAGCGGGTTCATCAAAACCTGTAGGTGGCGGTAGTTCCATCCGTTCGCGAATAAAAGCCCCCGGTTCTAATTCCCAGATTACCTGTAATTCTTCTCCCAAAGCATCATCTTCCACCGAGGAAAGCATCACCAGGTTTTGCAACTGCTGTAATCCTGGTAGCATGGGATTAACAGGTATGGCAGTGGGCCGGATTTCGGTGACGACGTATTGGCGCGATCGCACTTTGACTAACTGACCCAGTTCTGGAATTGCTCTAGTTAAACTCATACCATCCTCCGGGAAACTTTGACACTACTTCCGTCTGTGTGGCACTGTTTTAAGTTGGTGCAACTTTTTTGGTGAGATAAAGAGTGCGATCGCAACCTAACAATTTTCTCAGCTTTTACTCCCGTATTGTTATTGTACCCCATGCTATCTTTATATAAAGATTACTGTAATCGCCCTTGAGTACGATTAAAAAAGTAGCACATTTCAAGGGCGATCGTCTGGTCAGACTGCAAGCAAGTAGGAGTAGCTAGCGTTCGACGGTTTGCGCTCAGCCGGAACCGTCGAAGTCCGCAGGCATCGCCCTTAAACTCTAAAAGTGCCATTCAGCCAATATAAACTAGGCTTACTTAGTAACAAAAACCCGCTGCTTCGCACGACTACAACTCACGTACATAAGCTGATTGTGCGCTCGAATACTGTCGCGGTACTCTTTGAGAAATTGAGCTTTTTGACTGGGACAAACCCTAGCGAGGTACAGCAATTTAGTAGCGACTTTCCTGCCGATATCACTGCTATCAATTCCCACCTCCGTGAAAGTAGAGCCTTGAGAATTGTGTACAGTAAT
The DNA here is from genome assembly GCF_036700465.1 of Microcoleus sp. T3_A4. Taxonomy (NCBI): domain Bacteria; kingdom Bacillati; phylum Cyanobacteriota; class Cyanophyceae; order Oscillatoriales; family Microcoleaceae; genus Microcoleus; species Microcoleus sp. T3_A4. The sequence goes on from NZ_JAUBOY010000006.1 coordinate 133,930, forward strand.
TGCCCAACAATTTCTCATATCTGCAAAGATTTCACAATGGTCGTACCATGCCTTCCATAAGCTCGGATTGCTTTTAGCATTTTGCAGCAGCCTAGCATTGTTCTGTTGGAATCGGCGAGCGTCATTTTCGTGGAGGATATAGATTTGGCGTCGGTCGCCTGCATCGGTTTTAACCTGGAGATTCCAGGCTTTATAGCCAGAGTACCTATCCTCTTGAAATTCGGCAATTTCCACTTCTGCTGATGTGGGCAGGATGACGGTTTTGCCGTCGGGAGCAATAACGGGAGCTTTAGCAATCAACCTCTCTCCAATAATAAATCTGGGAGCATTTTTTCCGTAGATTTTGGCTCTGATTTTGCTATTCCAGTAGGCGACGCGCTCGTTAGTGTAGCAGAGGATGCGAAAGCAATCAGGGTCTTGAGGGAAAGTAGAAGAGAACTTTTTTAAGGCGTATTTCAGCAGCGTTTTTTCTCGGACTAAGAAGGCTCCGTTTTTTTTATCAAGGCTGAATTTGGAGAAGGGTTTGAACGCCTCTTTGCTCTTGACAGCCGTGCGGCAAGCTGTTACGAATTCTAGCAGGGGGCTGCCCGCACCTTGCCTGACGACCTCTGTTAAAACGGCTTTTTCAGGCACGCTGAAGGATTGAGATTTTTTCTCTTCTATTTCGCCCTTATTAACAGGAGGCAATTGTGCGGGGTCGCCCATAACAATAAGCTGCCGATTGCTGCCGATGAGTAAAGCGCTAGCAATTCTTTCTTGAATAATATTCCACAGTTCTGCTGTAACCATACTGCACTCATCGAGAAAAATAGTGTCGTACAGGTGAAGGAAAGAAGGAGAAACTTGTTTGAGGATTTTATTTTGCCCCTGTTTGACTGGAGCTAACCCCAATAGCTGGTGGATGGTCATAAAGTCTACTCCTCTCAGTCCTTTTTCAGCAGCCATCCGTCGCAATACGCCTACAGCTTTATTGGTGGGAGCGGTGAAAGCGACTCTTTTTCCGGCGCTGACTAATTGTTCTGCTACCAGGTTGACAAGGGTTGATTTTCCCGTACCTGCATATCCAAATAGCCCGAATACCCGTTTAGAACTTGCTACAAATTGTTCGAGGAGTTGGAGGGCGTTGTTTTGTTGAGAAGTTAATTGAAAATTCGGTTTTACCAGTGTTTGAATCATAGGGTTGGTTTCTTCCACTATCTTTCAAACACTAATCAGCGCTAGCTGAAATTTACACAATCATTAATTGATGGAGACGATAATAATAACTCTAACAGGACTTACGCATAACCTCTATATGTAGGGTGAGCCATAAGCACCTTACCGCTACCAATAGTTTATTTAAACACTTGGGGCGTAAATCTTGTATAATTTGTTCTGTTGATTTGACTGCTACTCAAATTTTCCATAGTTAGGACTTATGCACCCATCAAAAACTCTCCCAGTTATCAGTTGGATTGATAACTAGGAGAAATTGTGGAGAAGCGGAGTTATTAATCTAATGCAGGTACTTTGACTAATTCGACTTCAAAATAAGTTTTGCCCATCAATCTTGAGGCAAAGCTGGCTGTTCTTGACTATCAAAAATAATCACAAATGTGCGATGTTTAACCAACCGTTGCAAAACCCGCAGATGCTCATCTGCATCGTTTCTCTTGCGAAATCGCGCCACAACAATACGCTGGCAATTAGGAAGTAAGCGAATTAAGCACCACGGGTGCAACTTCTCAAAATAGGTCATTTTAACCTCCTGATAACAGTAACAAATTGTGTTTGTGTTTGATTACCTGCCATTACCTTAATTGAAACAATATTGTCAAAGACAGGTCACGGTGATATTGACAATTGACTATATTTGTGCTAGAACAAGCTCAAATTATTTTTTGATGCTGAAAAGGCTTGATGTATATAAAATCAAAAACAATAGTGGCGCGTCTATTTGGAAATGAGGCATTAGAAATCTCCTCAGAAACTCGCAGGGGAGAAGGGGAGAGGGGGAGAGGGGGAGAAAGAGTTTCTTTGATCCATAACGGGTGATCCGCCTCCGTGAAACGCTTTGAAGTTTATCAATTTGAGAAAACACGGGCAATTGTTCTATACACTAATTTCAAGCAGACGCGCCATTACTAATGCACGCTATTATCTTCAGAAAGCCGACATAGCAAGGTTGCCAGTGCCTCTGGAATTTCCTCAAAATGTTCCAGCAGAAAGTCCATTACTGCCAGATGACGCAAATCGACAGGAGTAGGAAATCTTCGATTTTTTCCCTTTTTAAACCAACCCCGCACTGTAGAATTTGAACGGGAACAAATAAAAGCGATTTCCTCGTAACTCACCGCCCACTTGCCATAAAACTGCTTCGGCGTCATTCCCAATTGGCATTGACTGTAAACGGCAATCAAATTGCGCTCTCTACTTGTCAAACTTCGTGGCTTTTTCATCCTCAAACCCCTCCAAATCTTCCTCCCGCGCCGTATCAAACTGACACCAAGCTGCGCTCTTGGAATTAGCAGCCAGCCAAATTATGTAGCACCACATCCAACAGTACCGGCGCGGTTCGCAGTTGTAAAATTTGCCAATAACTATCCCCCAATCAGCTTCTTCGCCAACACCCGTCCAGCGCACCATCTCCCCGCACTCAAAGCGCGGCGTGTGAATTTTGGCAAAATTAGCAGGCAATTCGATTGAAGTTGGCATCCCCTTCAAATCTCTTAGCAACAGCGCCGAAATCAAATCTCGACTTCCTTTTAAGATTGACATAAGTTCATAGCTGTGAATCGATTGCACCTGACTTTTTTTGACAGGTTTTCAGGCAAATTTCTTGATAAAGAAATTGCAGCGCGATATTCCCCTAAATCAATCAACTGAAATCAAGCTGTGTAAATTCCTTTCTCCGGCATAATTGCCCTGTTTTGAAGTTAAATGCTAAGCCGTGACCCGGGCAGGTTCCTAAATTAGGATGCTTGGTATTTGGCAAAAGTTTATAACCTTTGTGGGGGCAAATATTACCAGGCAGCAAGGAGCAATTCGAGTAAGCTTCCTCCAAGCGTGGCAAGAAGTTGTAGTCGGCTGAAAGGATTGGTATATTGCGGTAGCACAAGCGCACCACTTGTTTTATTTCGATAACTTCACAAGCTAATTGAACTCGTGCTTGCCAATCTTCAGCAGTTTCCCCATCTGTGAAGAATAAGTTGATAAGTCGGTCATGCCAAAAGCGAAAGTCAAAGTGATAGTGGAGCGGTTCAAACTTGAGAATTTCTGCATCAGAGTGCGGTCGCTCAGGAAGTATAGAAATCCAGAAAGGGATGATTTTCCAGGGAAATCTTGATTCCCAACTGGGAGGACACCAGCTTTTTACGCATTGTACAAGCGCTCTTTCTCCAATGGCTACTACTTGATTCTGTGTTTTATTTTTGTTACGGAAATAGGCAGAGTTTTTGGCCATTAATTAGTGTTGCTAGGAATTGGCACTAATACCAATCTCTCTCATAGTTACAAGGAAAGATTGCGTTCGCTTAATGGTAATGATTCTGTTGTCAAAAATTTTTATGGATGCGTTGCAAAAATCTTTGCAGTACAGAAATCGCTGTCCAATTACCTTTATTAGCAGCTTCGAGATATCGCCGGATCGAATCTTCAGTTAGTTGTTGGTCAAGCCAATGCGTTAATTCCACTAGCTCCTGCTAAAATGGGTTAGAAACCCCGTGCTTCTAGCACGGCTTTACATTAGAACTTACGCATCTCACAGGATAATTGCTATAATGTGAGACATGACGCAAAAAGCCTTTAAGTACCGCTTCTATCCCACGCCTGAACAAGAAACCTTGTTGAGACGCACGATGGGCTGTACTCGTTTGGTCTACAATCGCGCCCTTGCTGTGAGAACACAGGCTTGGTACGAACAGAAGAAGCGAGTCGGTTACAGCGATACTTCGGCAATGTTGACCGAATGGAAAAAGCAGGAATATCTGCAATTCCTCAACGAGGTTAGCTGTGTCCCATTGCAGCAAGGATTGAGACACCTTCAGAAAGCATTCTCGAACTTCTTCGACGGGCGGGCGAAATACCCCACCTTCAAGAAGAAACGCAACGGCGGCAGCGCAGAGTTTACCAAGTCTGCCTTCAAGTTCAGAGACGGGCAAGTCTTTCTTGCCAAGTGTTCTGAACCCCTGTCGATTCGCTGGAGTCGAGAATTGCCACCAGGTGCAACTCCATCGACCATTACGGTGAAGCTCTCGCCTGCTGGACGCTGGACAGTTTCCTTGCTGGTGGATGTCGAGATTGAGCCATTGCCAAAATGCTCCAGTGAAATTGGGGTAGATTTGGGTGTGACCAGCCTGGTTGCCTTGAGCGATGGCGAGAAGATTGCCAACCCCAAAGGCTTCAATGCGAAACGCCGCAAGCTCAGGAAAGCTCAGAAGGCGTTGAGTCGCAAGCTTCATGGATCGAACAATCGCCACAAGGCACGACTCAAAGTGGCAAAGGTGCATCAGTCCATCGCTGACGCGAGAAAGGATTTTCTTCACAAGCTGACCACTCGATTGGTGCGCGAAAACCAAACGATCGCCGTCGAGGATTTGGCCGTGAAGAATATGGTGAAGAACCCCAAACTTGCCCTCTCCATCAGTGATGCGAGTTGGGGCGAGTTGGTAAGACAGCTTGAATACAAGTGTGACTGGTACGGTCGTACTTTAATCAAGATTGACCGATGGTTTCCGAGTTCTAAGCGGTGTGGCAATTGCGGTCACATCATGGAAAAAATGCCATTGAATGTTCGGGAATGGAATTGCCCAATCTGCGGGGCGCACCACGACCGAGATATCAATGCAGCAAAAAATATTCTTGCCGCAGGGCTTGCGGTGAAAGTCTGTGGAGCGAACGTAAGACCGGATAGGCATCAGTCTGATGGCAGTTGCGATGAAGCAGAAAGGTCTAAGAAGTGATTCTTGGAATCACCGTGGCTCAATTCCCGGTGAGGATGTCAAGGCGAGATAGCCTCCCTCTTTGAATTTTGTGTGGTTAATTGAAAGGGAGCCAGTTAAGGAATGAAAAATAAATAAGGTGACTAATAGAGCAATAGTTTACCTTGGATCAAGGCTTCTGGGGTTTAATTGTGCAAGTTATTGATTTTTCATTCCTAAGTGGCGACAGAGGTACGATCGCTTTATGCCCCCAACGGCTGCACGCTACAGGTCGTTTTCTGCAAGCTCACTCAACAAGCGATCGCCCTCCTGACGGCCCGCACCCCAACTGTTGCCCTAAACGGGTATCCCCAAATCTTGCCCTAGTAATGGAATAGTTTTTTGAGAGTATCACATAAATGAGGCGGTGGGGACTCAGCCGTTTCCACCGACACGACTGAGGCATCATTAATCCTCGCCGATCACATAACTGGCGATCGCCACCATCACCCACAGAAATTGGTGAAGCTATCGCGCCGACTGAGAATCACCACCGATACACTCATAGGTTTCCCCAAGCCCTAAATCGCATCTGGTAATTCGCGTTCCACAAACCGCACGCGCGGATGTCGGTAAACTGCAACTGTCACCCCTATGGCTAGAATTTCCATCGTAATAAATAGCAAGCCAATACCGCGGCCCGGCCCCACGCCAATGATTTGACCGATGCTTCCAGCTAATAAACCATCAGTCGCCATTAGAGGTTCAAAGATTCGTTCAGTTAGAGGGCCAGCCACAACATAGGCGAGGGGGATGCACGAGAAACAAATCATATTAATTGTGGCAAAGACTCGGCCTTGAATATTGGGAGCCACTTTTCGGAGTAAGATGGCATCGCACCAGCCATTGATGAGCGGTAAGCTGAAGAAAAACAAGAAGAAAGCCAGAGCAAAAAGGGCGGCATCGGCGCGTAATCCCAATGCTAAAATGCACAGTTGACTGAGAAAGGCAAAACCAAATACGCCACGAATTAAAGTTCTGGGACCTCCCCAAATACTCATAACTACACTACCCAGCAGCATCCCGGCACCGCCGAGGGATTGAATGGTTCCGAGAACGGTAACAGAAGTAAAAGAAAGTACCAGTGGCGGGAATAAAACTTCAATCAGTCCAAAAACAAAATTATTGATAGCGAAAACAATTAGCAAAGCTAAAAGTCCGGGTCTAACAGTAATATAAGTCCAACCTTCAAGTGCCTCGCGCCAGAGAGAGGCTTTTCCATTAACTGGAACCGCAGCAGTCTTAGCGTCAGGAAAGCGAACCAGCAATAGGGTGGTGAGGGCAAACAGGAAGGTGGCAAAGTCAATTAAAATGACACCTTCAAGTTGGACGATTCCCAGCAAGAATCCTGCTAGCAGCGGTGAAATTAGCTGGGCGCACGCTTCTCCTGATTGAACCATACCGCTAGCACGCGGCAAGTGTTCCTTCGGTACTAATAAAGAGGTCGAAGCAGTGTAAGCTGGCAACTGAAACGCTTTGCAGACGGAACTGAGGCTGACAGCCAGGTAGATGTGCCAAATTTCAAGGTTCCCGGTAGCGAGTAATAGGGAGATCGCCACTGTAGTTATCCCCGCGCCGGAGTCAGATAGAATCATGCACCACCGCCGGTTCCATCGGTCAACTAAGGCACCCGCTACCGGGGAAATTAAAATACTGGGTAGGAGAGCAAATAGCAAAATTAGAGAGAATTGGGTGACTGAACCTGTACGCTGGTACACCCACACTCCCAATGCAAAGCTCGTTAGACCCGACCCGATGAGGGATATTAGTTGTCCAAACCAGACAATAAGAAAAACGCGTATCTTATGGAACGGAGGGAGTTTCGTCATTCAGCATCTTCTCTACAGTTTTTATGGAATCGTTAAAAAGCGGACATATAGCAGGTAACAGGTAACAGTGCTAAAAGCCTTTTGTTGTCTAAGTTGTAGCATTGGTTCATGTCCTAACCGCCTTATCTGTTGCTATATGTCTTATTTTTGTGAGTATTGCTGAAAAATAAGCTCTTATTTCTCAAGCCTGACTAAAAGCTCCCAATTATAAACATCAGGTTCGTCAACGCCAAAAATATCCTTGAGATTGGAGATTGCAATATCAGAATCGTCAAAAGAAACTTCAAAGCTGAGTCGTTTAAAGCCTGCTTCCTTGAAAATTCGATTCAACCGTAAGGGGGTGTAAAATATCTGGCGAGAATTCCACCTGTTGTCATAGCAGGCACTATGGGCTAAATTAATTTGCCCATCAGTTAACCAATGAGCTTTAGATTGAACTAGATAAGCAATCTCCAAGTCACAAAAAATACTGGGGAAAAAACCGTAAAGCCTACCACCTGGTTTGAGAATTTTATAAAACTCATCAATCATCTGACGATTTTGATCGTCTTCCCCCGCAACAACTGAATTAACAACAAGGACATAATCAAATTTTTCTTGCCAATCTGGGTATTCTTCCACTAATTTGGTAGAATCAGCAACTTTAAAATTTAATTGTTGATTTTTTAATTTTGTATCTCCATTTGTCTCTTGCCAATTATTTTTGGCTCTTTCAATCGCATTTTCAGCAAAGTCAGTACAGTAAACTTGTCCAATCTGAGGACAGAGAGTTAGCAAAGTTTTCTGAAGTCCTATTTCCGAACCACAACCCGGAATCAGAACTTTTATGTCGGGAGAATTTGGGATTTTAAAATTAGGGGATTGAAGAGGATTGATTAGATTTTCGCAAATTTGAGGATCTTTTGTCAGGCTGTAAGTATGATTAGAATAATTTTGGTGAACTTTATTCCAAGTATCTTTTTCGTCTTCTGAAGGAGAAGAATAAGAGGGAATGAGCCATTTGTGTTCGTTAGCATTCATAATTGATTCACTTGCAAAATAGTTAGTAGAGGATGAACTTGACTTTATATTTGGGAGTAAAGCCTTTTAATTATAGCTCTTCTGAATGAGATTGTGCTACATCCAAACTAATTTTTAGTTGTGCAGCTAATTCCTGTACGTGAGGTTTTTGCATCATGGTCATGTGGTTTCCCGAAATCAGATAATTTTCGGTAGTTGTAGAAAATTGGCTCCAGCCTAATGTTGGATTTTTTAGCAAATCAGTTAGCCCCTCCCTAGCCACATCAATTGCATCTATTTCGCTGGCGCGGAAAACAGAAATCCGATTGGGGAGTACCTGTTCTGGGTAATAATTACGATGGGCTTTAGTATTAGCCTTGTAAACTTCCACTAAACCCCTAAATGACTTACTTGCTACATCTTTAGGTAAGGAATTCAACTCGATCCATTGTTCTTTTAGATAATCCAATTGTTCCTCTTGGTTCAGGGAAGCAAAAGTCTCTTTGGATAAGTTCCATTGAGGATAAAACATATATTCCATATAATTGGCAAACTCGGTATAATCTAGATCATTTTCATGAACTGAAATTGACTTTTTACTAAAAATTGGCGCTACAGCATCGATAATTGCCACAAGAGCGACTTCATGCCCCTGTTTCTGCAACTGCTGGGCTATCTCAAAAACAACTAAACCTCCAAACGAATGCCCTCCCAGGAGGTAGGGTCCCTGGCTTTGAACGGTCTGTATTGCCTGAATATAGTAGGCAGCCATATCTTCCACCTGTGTGAGAGGTTCTGATTCTCCGTCAAGACCTCGTGCTTGTAGACCGTAAAACGGTTGATCTGAACCCAGATGACGTGCTAGATCGTAAAAGTAAAGAACATTTCCGCCAATGCCAGGTACGCAGAAGAAAGGTTTCTTGGAACCGCTAGAGTGAATCGGGATCAAAGGAGACCATCTGCCAGAATCTCTTGACGAACGAATATGAATGGCTAACTGTTCGATAGTTGGACTGGAAAAAAGGGTTGCTAAAGGTAGATTTGTTCCAAATTGCTGTTCAAGACGCGCCATTAGCCGTACAGCTAAAAGAGAATGACCTCCCATCGTAAAAAAGTTGCCTCTAACTCCTACGGGATATACACCGAGAACTTCTGACCAAATTTGTGAAAGCTGTAATTCTAGTGTGTCGTGGGGGTCAACAAAACAGGTTTCATTCCAAAAGTGAGAACTATCTGGCGCTATTAGGGCGCGACGGTCTAGTTTCCCGTTAGGGGTAAGGGGTATTGCTTCCAAAAGGACAAACGCAGACGGGATCATGTAATCAGGCAGCTTTTGTTTGAGGTAATCGCGCAGTCTATCTGTGATTGTGTGCTGCAACGTTTTCAATAACCCCTGTTCTTCTGGGAGTTTTTTTACACTTACACACTCGGTTTGATAAAAAACGCGCTCTGGGATGAGATTAGAGACAATATAAGCAACAAGACGCTTATTACCAGGAATGTCTTCACGGGCAACAACTACTGCTTCTTGCACATCTGGGTATTGAGCTAGTACCTGTTCAATTTCTCCGATTTCAATGCGGAAGCCACGAATCTTTACCTGGTTATCAATGCGACCGAGATATTCGATATTACCATCGGGCAAGTAGCGAACCAAATCTCCAGTTTTGTAGAGACGCGAAGTGGGAGAGTCACTAAAGGAATTGCGAATGAAACGCTCATCGGTCAAATTGGGCTGATTGAGGTATCCCCGTGCCAAACCAGCACCACCGATGTGCAACTCACCGGGAACGCCAACAGGTACAGGTTGTCCATTCCGATCTAAAATATAGGTCTGGACATTCACAATCGGACGACCTATCGGCAACTCCTTCAATGTCGTGTCCGCTACCGATAAATCATGTATTGTTGCCCCCACAGTAGCTTCTGTCGGGCCGTAATTATTCACCAGACGAACTCGCTCTCCCACACACTCAAGCCAAGTTTTCAGTCGTTGGGGCAGTGCTTTTTCTCCGCCAATGATTATTAAGCGCAATGATGAGGGTAATACCACCCTTTCTTGAGTTAAGAAAGCAGTCAGTTCGTGCCAGTAGGCTGTCGGGAAAGCCATTACAGTGATTTCCCAATTCTTGCACTTTTGCAAAAATCCCTCAATGGAGTCCAGCATTGAATCGGTACGCAATACAAGTGTGGCACCAGAAGTTAGGCTAGTATAAATTTCTTCGGCACTGACATCAAAACTAATTGAGGAAAATTGTAAAATGCGATCGCACTTCTGTATTCTATATTCAGCAGTCGCAACCGTTGTGTAATTGACTAGCGATTCATGTTGGATTAAAACGCCTTTGGGTTTTCCTGTAGACCCTGATGTGTAGATAACATAAGCCAAGTTTTCTGGCTTTACTCCGCTTGACAGGTTTTCTTCGCTGTGGGAAGCAATTTCTTTCCAGTCTGAGTCTAAGCAGATAACACGCGCTGAGTGTGCAGGAAGTTTCTCCACTAATTTCTCTTGGGTAAGCAGAACGGGTAATGACGAGTCTTCCACCATGAAAGCTAACCGCTCTTTCGGATATGCAGGGTCGAGAGGAACGTAAGCACCCCCAGTTTTGAGGATGCCCAACAAACCGATTACCATTTCCAGAGAGCGCTCTACACAAATCCCTACTAACACTTCTGGTTTCAGGCCCAAGCTTTGCAGGTAGTGCGCCAACTGATTGGCTTTTACATTCAACTCTCGATAGGTGAGTTGTTTTTCTTCAAACACCACTGCTACGGCATCGGGTGTCCGTTCCACCTGTTCTTCAAACAACTGATGGATGCACTTCTCTTGGGGATAGTCTTTAGCGGTGTTGTTCCAATCTACTAATAGCTGCTGTCGCTCTCCTGGTTTCAGTAGAGGCAATTCTGAAATCGCCTGTTTGGAATTGGCGACGATTCCTTCCAACAAGGTCTGGAAATGTTCCGCCATCCGAATGATGGTAGTCTCATCAAACAGATCCGAGTTGTATTCCCATTCTGCTACCAATCCATCAGCCGTATTCTCCATTGATAGGGTCAAATCAAACTTGGCTGTGCCGAGTTCCACGGAATACGAGCTTACCGCTAAATCAAGCAGTTCCATAGAAGGTACTGTTCCGTCGTCAAGAGCAAACATCACCTGGAATAGAGGCGTGTAGCTTAAATTGCGTGTTGGTTGCAATGCTTCTACCAACTGCTCGAATGGCAGGTCTTGATGCGTGTAACCTTGCAGCGCCACTTCCCGAACTCGATTGAGTAACTGCTCAAAACTGGGGTTGCCGCCGAGGTTGGTACGCAGCACTAAAGTATTGACAAAAAAGCCGATTAGCCTTTCAAGTTCCCGTCGGTTGCGACCAGCTACAGGCGTCCCTACTACGATGTCATCTTCCCCTGAGTATCGGTAGAGAAATGTCTGAAACGCTGCCAAAAGCGTCATAAACATAGTGACTCCCGCTCGCTTACTCAACGTGGCAAGTTCCGCGCTCAATTCTTTGGAAAGGGCTGCATAGTAATATCCTCCACGGAAGGTTTGAACAGCCGATCGCGCTCTGTCTGTGGGCAATTCTAATAAATTCGGAGCGTTCTTGAGTTGTTCCTTCCAGTAGTGAAGTTGGGTTTCTAGTATTTCTCCAGTTAGCCACTGTCGTTGCCAAAGAGCAAAGTCGGCATATTGTACTGGTAACTCTGGTAAAACTGGAGGCTTTCCTGTACAGAAAGCTTGGTAAAGTTCTGTTAGTTCTCGCACGAATACGCCCAGCGACCAACCATCAGAAATAATGTGGTGCATGGTGAGCAGCAAGAGGTACTCTGTTTCACCTAGCTGTAGCACCGTACCTCGGAGTAAAGGCTCTTGCTCCAGGTTAAAAGGTCGATTCGCTTCAACCGTAGCTAATCGTTTCGCTTCAATTTCTCGTTCGCTCTCAGAGAGGTGCAACAAGTTCACAATTGGTAGTTGAAAACTAAGAGTTGAGGCAATAACTTGAACGGGTTGATCTCCTACTATTGCAAAGTTGGTGCGTAAGGCTTCATGCCGCCGGATAATTTCGTTGATAGCCTTCTGTAGCGACGCTATATTAAGCTGACCGCTCAGATGCAACGCGAGTGGGATGTTATAAAATGCACTTTCTGGTTGTAATTGGTCGAGGAACCACAATCTCGCTTGAGCAAAGGATAAGGGGATGGACTCTGACCTGGGAATTGGTAGAAGAGGCAGAGCTTCTACAGATTTTCCGTTTTTGAGCGCTATCTCAACCCGTGAAGCGAATTCGGCAATCGTGGGAGCTTCAAACAAACTGCGTAATGGTAATTCGATGGATATCGTGTCGCGCACTCTTGAAATTACTTGGGTTGCTAATAAGGAATGTCCGCCCAAGGTAAAGAAATTGTCATGAACGCCTACAGAGTCAATTAAGAGGATGTTACTCCAAATGCTGGCTAACATTTCCTCAATCGGAGTGCGTGGGGCGACAAAAAACTCTTCCAGTTCGGGACGCAAATCTGGTGCGGGTAAGGCGCGACGATCCACTTTACCATTGGGTGTTAGTGGTAGTGCCTCCAGAACGATAAAAGCACCCGGCATCATGTAATCAGGCAGTTTTTGTTTGAGGAAGTGGCGCAGGTCAGTAATTGTGGGTGTTCCTTCTTGATACGGAACAACATAAGCCACTAATTGCTTATCACCTGCAACGAAATCTTTGGCGATAACTGCTGTCTCTCTTACACCGGAATGCTGGTTCAATATTGCTTCAATTTCGCCTAATTCGATGCGGAAGCCGCGAATTTTTACCTGATTGTCAATGCGACCGAGAAATTCAATGTTGCCATCTGGGAGGTAACGACCTAAGTCGCCAGTTTTGTAGAGTCGAGAACCTGGTTCATTGCTAAAAGTGTTGGGAATAAATTTCTCTTGAGTTAAATCGGGCCGATTGAGGTATCCTCGCGCTAACCCCACACTGGCAATGTAGAGTTCCCCAGGAACACCAATAGGAACTGGTTGGAGATGGCGATCGAGAAGATAAACTTGGATGTTGTCTATGGGACGACCGATGTGAGGCAACGTATTCTGTATGGCATCGCTTTCGACTAATCCAGAAGTCGTGACCACAGTGTTCTCGGTTGGCCCGTAGTTATTGACTACTTTAAAAGGAATTGAAGCTGATGGATGCTGATGAAGTTTATCTCCACCCGTTAACATAATTCGTAAGGCTCCGTCAGAGGGCCATTGAAGAGACAACAACTTTTCTGCTATTGGGGTGGGGACAAAAGTAATTGTTATCTCTTTGGTCAAAAGCCAGTCGCGCAGTTTTTCTGTAGACAGAAGAATCTCTGGCTTGACTAAATAAATACTCGCTCCCGATGCTAAATAAGGCCACACTTCCCACACGGAAGCATCAAACGCGGTTCCGGCTAGCTGGGTAGCTCGGTCTGATGATGTTACCTCAAAGGTTCGTTGATGCCAGAAAACTAGATTTAGCAAACCAGAGTGGGGAATCAAAACCCCTTTGGGCTTGCCGGTTGAACCAGAGGTGTAAATGACATAAGCCAAGTTTTCCGGTGTCACACCAGTGATAAGAAAAAGTTCGCGTTGAGCCGAGATTTCTTGCCACTCAGAATCCAAGCAGACTACCCGTGCTTGATGTTCTGGTAACGAGACAACCAGTTTTTGTTGAGTTAGTAAAACTGGCAATCGTGAATCATCGAGCATATAACTGATGCGATCTGTTGGATAGGCGGGGTCTATAGGGACATAAGCACCACCGGCTTTGAGTACACCTAACAGTCCTATAATCATGTCACTTGAACGTTCTACACAGATGCCCACCAAAACTTCTGGCCCTACACCCAACGTTTGGAGGTAATGTGCTAGCTGATTTGCCCTTATGTTCAGCTCTCGATAGGTCAGTTGTTCTCCTTCAAATACCACTGCTACAGCATCGGGAGATCGCTCTACCTGTTCTTCAAACAACTGATGGATGCACTTATCAAAGGGATACTGAGCTTCTGTGTTATTCCACTCCACTAATAGCTGGTAACGATCTGTTTGTGTTAGGAGAGACAATTTTGAAATCGGCTGATCTGAATTGACTGCGAGCGCCTCCAGCAAAGTTTGGTAATGTCCCGCCATCCGAGCGATCGTACTAGCCTCAAACAAATCAGTGTTATACTCAAACTGACCAATAATCCCCTCTAATCTTTCCTCTACATCCAAAGTCAGATCGAACTTAGCCGTATCAGTATTCACATTTGGGTAACTTAAAGTCCAACCCTCATCCAAAAATGACATTGAAGGTTGTGCAGTAAATGCTACTTGGAATAAAGGGTTTTGGCTGAGGTTTCGTTCTGGTTGAAGTATCTCTACCAACTTTTCAAACGGCAAATCTTCATGGGCATAAGCTGCCAAAGTTACTTCCTGTACCCTAGAAAGTAGCTCTTGGAAACTAGGATTCCCCGACAAATTAGTACGCAACACCAGGGTATTGACAAAAAAACCAATCAGTCCTTCAATTTCTGGTTTGTTGCGACCTGCACTAACAGTTCCCACCACAATATCTTCTTGCCCTGAGTATCGATAGAGCAAGGTTTTAAATGCTGTCAGCAGCGTCGTGTAGAGAGTGACCCCTTCTTGTCGCGAGAGAGCTTTGAGTGTTTCTGTTAAGTTTTTAGATAGAGCGAAACATTGCCTCGCACCCCGGAAAGTTTGAACAGGGGGTCGTGGACGGTCTAACGGTAGTTGTAGTACGGGTAAATCGGCTAGCTGTTGCTTCCAGTAATTTAATCGACTTTCCAGAATTTCCTTTGTAAACCACTGCCTCTGCCAAACAGCAAAGTCAGCATATTGTATGGGCAATTCTGCCAGAGGTGATGGCTGACTATTAGAAAAAGCTTTGTAGAGTGTTGCTAATTCTTTTAGGAATACATCGTAAAGCGAAACAGCATCGGTAATAATGTGGTGAAAAGTCAGAAATAACCTGTAGTCTTCATCTGAGAGTTGCATCAATGCAGCCCGCAGCAGTAGACCAGAACTAAAGTCAAATGGCTGTATAGCTTCTCTTTTCGCCAACCGCAAAGCTTCTGCCTCCCGTTCCTGTTCTGGCAGTTGCCTTAAATCCATTACTGCTAAATTAAAAGTAGAGAATGGATCGATAACCATCGCTGGCTGTCCGTCTACCGTCATAAAGCGCGTTCTCAAACTTTCGTGACGGTTGATAATTGCGTTCAGAGCTTTTTCTAAAGCATTTACATCAATAGCACCTGGAAAACGAATAGTGCAAGGTTCGTTATATACCGGAATATTTGGTTCTACTTGTGCCAAAAACCACAATTGTTCCTGAGAAAAACTAAGTGGAATCCTTTGGTTTCTCGAAATAGGTTGTAAAGCTATGCCTATTGGTCGTTGTTCTTGCTGAAGAACTTCCTCTACTATTAGAGCTAAACCTGCTACAGTAGGAGATTCTAGGATTCGGCTAAAAGGTAACTCTACTTTCAGGCGATCGCGTATTCGAGCGATAATTTGGGCCGCTAACAGCGAATGCCCCCCCAATTCAAAGAAGTTATCGTCAACTCCTACGCGCTCAACTCTCAAAATTTCAGCCCATATCCCTGCTAATATCTCCTCAATAGCAGTGCGAGGTGCAACAAAAGTAGATAACTCTGCTGGGTTGATTTCTGGTTTGGGCAACGCTCGACGATTTACTTTACCATTTGGATTCAATGGCAAGCTTTCCAATACTACAAAATGCGAGGGAATCATGTAGTCGGGAAGTTGTTGTTGGAGGAACTGGCGCAACTCTCGTATAAAATTTGACTCTGACTCTGGCGATGAGTGGAGTACAAGATATGCGACTAATCGTTTATCACCGGGTACATCTTCCCTAGCAGTAATAGCAGCTTGCTTAACAGATGGATGTTTGCTCAGTTTTTCTTCAATTTCTCCCAATTCAATCCGAAAACCGCGAATTTTTACTTGATGGTCAATGCGACCGAGAATTTCAATTGTGTCATCACCGAGATAGCGAACTAAATCTCCAGTTCTATAAAATCGTTCTTGTGAGTTTTCCTGAAAAGGATTGGAAATAAATTTTTGCGTCGTTAATTCTGGACGATTGAGATATCCTCTTGCTAGTCCCCATCCCCCAACTAATAACTCTCCTTTTTCTCCTTCGGGAACTGGTTGCAACTCTTCGTCAACGACATAAATTGACAGGTTGGGAAATAGGCGACCTTGAGGGCAGCCAGATAAATTTTCTTCTGACTTGCAAAGCCAGTATGCCACTACAATATTTTCTGTAGCGCCAAAAAGATCGTAAAGTCTGCAATTAGAAAATTGGTTAAAAAATCGTTTTTTTAATGCCGCAGTTACAGGCTCTCCCCCTGTAAATACCATTCGGATATTTCGGCAATTATCCAATCCCTCTTCGGAAAGAAATACTTGCAATACAGAAGGAACAAAAACAAGGACACTGATTTCTTGTTGAGCGATCAGCCTAACTAAATAAGCGGGATCTTTTTCACCGCCTGGTTTGGCAAGCACAACCCTAGCCCCAGTCATTAAAGGCCAAAATAGCTCCCAGAATGAAAAATCAAATGTTAAAGGTAATTTTTGCAAAATCCGGTCTTGCTGCGTGATGGGAAAAATTTCTTGCATCCACAAAAAGCCTTGGCAAATTGCTCGGTGGCTTACCATTACACCTTTTGGTTGTCCTGTAGAACCCGAAGTATAGATTGTGTAAGCTAAGTTCTTAGGCTGAACGCCACTCACAGGATTACTCTTGCTTTTTGCAGAAATATTCTCCTCTTCAGCATCCAAGCAAACAAAATGACCTGGAGGTAATGGAATTCCTGCTACCAGTTTCTTGAGAGTTAGCAATACCTCAACTTTTGTATCCGCTAGAATGAACGCCAAGCGCTCTTGAGGCTGCGATGGGTCGAGCGGAACAAATGCAGCACCTGCCTTGAGGATACCCAGCATTCCCACTATCATCTCAATAGAACGCTCAAGACAAATGCCTACCAACATTTCTGAAGCGACATTTAAAGAGCTTAAATAATGTGCCAGTTGGTTGGCTTTCTCATTGAGTTCGCGATAGGTCAATTGCTCTGAATCCAAAACAAGAGCGATTGCTTCTGGGATTTTCTCTACCTGTGCTTCAAATAACCCATGTAGAGTAAGACTTTTATCGGAAACGAATTCTGGTATTGACATGACAAGCTTCAAATGATATTGGCACGAAAGGTGGCTTGAGAAAGGTAAAACCTTTCTCATAAATTTTTCCCACGCAAGTTTATAAAGTCACATCCATGTAAATTGGTCTAGTCATACATCTAGGGCCACCAGTACCTTTTACTAACTCTTGACCCTTCACCTTAATGACTTCCACATCGGATTTCTTTAATAAATCTTGCACTCTTTCACAGAGGTCGTAAGCAAAGATTCTTCGCCCTCCCAAACAAAAACAGTTACAAGCTTGCTTGTATAGAGATTCTTCCTGTGTGACTTCAATGAAGTTGAAACCTATATCTTTAAAAAAGTTAATAGGATTGATTGCTGTTTCACTCCCATCTAAAAGCACGCCACTTATTAGGCTCTCGGGATGGGCTATAATGCAATCTTCAGCTACAGGAACCATCCCACCGTCAAGGTTTATACGCCATTGGGCCAGTTCAATGCCAATAATGCCGTCTATAATTCCCTTTGGCAACAACTCTGAAATCAAGAAATCTAAGGTTTCTCTGGTTGTTCTTCTGCCATACCCGATTGCTAAATATTTTTTCTCTTGGTAACAAATAGGGATGACATCTCCACCTTCTAGAAATAAACCTTCGGGAATTTCCAGAATTGGTTTGAGTCCCAGCAATTTGGCTACGCTCGACATAAATTCCGGCTCTTTCTGCCGAATTTTTTTGACCATCCTTCCTATTATATATCCGTCCGGAACCCAGGGCATAGTAATAATGGCATCACGAGTGTAAACTAAATTGGGGTTAGTTGTCAGGTAGCTGCTAAATTGCTGGCTAATCTCTTCACCTTTCAATCTGAGTATGTCTGATACATAGAAAGTTTTTAGTTCCCGATTGAGAGAATTTGCAAAATCCTGATGATCTTCCCGAAACAGTTGAGCATCAGGAAGCGCTCTGAACAGATAATTTTCTTGAAGTTCCTGACTTGGCAAGTTCTTCAAATGACTAAATACATTATAGTCGCTTGGATCGTGAACTATAACTGCTTTCGGGGTTAAAGAAAACTCGCTGGCTTCAAAATTGGATAGTTTAGGCATTGTCAAAAAACTGTTGAGATTTTGGGTGGGATATTTGCTGGGAAATGCTGCTGTAGGTTTTCTCGTCAGCCGCGAGCGCCCTACTTCTTCAAAGTTGTGTCAATTTAAAGAAAGATAGAGGGGCGATCGCCACATTTGTTGGAAGAGGTGCCAGAAAGCACGAGTTTCGCCTGCGGCAAGACGGTGTAAAAGTTGTTGTTCTTCGGCTCGGTTGGCAATGGGGTTAGTAGTGGCTTGCATGATGATTTCACCTAGTCAATGGATTGAAAGCGAAGATGCACGGTTTATTGTTGTAAGGGTGATTCATGAATCACCCCTATTCAGCAAAATCAAGCAAAAGGAACCGAGAACAGGACACCGCCCTCAGTATAAGGCGCTTGCAAAGGGCTAACAGGAATACCTGGGAAGTTGCGAGCGTTCATCTCGTTATAGTTCCCCACTGCGGAAATCGCATTCAAAGCAAAATTATTCGACAAACCCAGACTTTCACCCACATTTCCTTCCACTCCCAAAAAGCGGCGGACAACTGGATCTGAACTATTGATTTCCTGGCGTACATTTTCTGAAGTTAAACCCAGTTCTAACGCTTCATAAAGAGAATAAGTAACTCCAGAAACCACATCCTTCCACTGGGATTGATTCTCGTCCACCACCATTGCTAAAGGCTCCTCTCCCAAAACTTCTGGAAATGGCTCATGTTGGTCTCGCTGCTCAGGAGGTAAGGTGAGAAGACGAGAGACAATCAGACCTCCATCGCCGGTGAGCGCATCCAATTCGCCCTTCATATAACTATCAAATAGGACCTGGAAGCTATCTAAGGCTACGATTTCCGCATTAATACCCGAAGCACTCAGCTTTTCTCGCAGAGTTGCCTCAGAAGTGGTATTTGCACTCACGCCAATTCGGCGACCTGCAAGCTGTTCAAAAGAGGTAATTCCGCTGGCGGTTGGTGTTACCACAAATTGAGCATCGTAAGTATTAATGGGGGCAAAATCTACCCCCAGTAAAGCATCCCGCTTGAGGTTATGTGTAGCGTTACGGCTAGTTACATCAACGATGCCATTGGCGACATCGCTGAAGCGCTGAGCCCCCGTTTTCTGAATCACGAATTCCACTGCGTTGGGGTCGCCAAATAGGGAAGCTGCTAGTCCCCGACCCAAATCCACATCAAATCCGCTTAAGTTGCCGTTGGGGTCAGAAAAACCCAGTCCAGGTGCTTCATTTCTCACCCCAACGCGCACGAACCCCCGGTCTAAAACTTCCTGTAAAACGTTGCGGTTGTCGTTATTTACCAAGGGCACACTTAATTCGTCAGTCCCCGAAAATGGTGGATAATAAAGCAGTCCCCCAGGCTCGACAAACATTAGTTCATTGAGCTGGCGCGGCAGCACTTCGGGATTGAAATTGCGATTGTAAATCTCTTCGTAATTACCAATTTGTTGGATAACTTTCAACGCAAAATCATTTTTGAGTCCCAAAGATTCTCCTAAATTCCCTTCCACGCCTAAGAAGCGCTTACTGGCAGAATTTCCATCAAGAAATTCATTCACATTCTGGGAGTTGATGCCAAAGAATTCGGCTTGGATGGGAGCGTTGACCGCCCAGCGCACCACATCAGCCCATTCAGACTGATTTTCCGGCACGATGAGTGCTAAAGGCTCTTTAGAAATGGCTTCATCCAGGATGACTTGATTTCCCGGATTGGATAAGGTGGGAATGCGATTGCTTAGAACCCCGCGATTAATCGAAACTGCCCCCAATTGCCCCGCATCGTAAGCGCCAAACAGAGCATCTTGTGAGGGAAAAGTTTGGATGTTGAGGGCGATTCCGGCACGTTGGGCGGCATCTATTAAATTTTGCCCAGAGCGCGTTCCTGCTAATACGCCGATGGTTGTTCCTGGTAACTGCTCAACAGAACTAATTCCACTATTACCACGCACCAATACCGCTTGAGTGTCGAATAAAACGGTAGGCGAATAATCTACTCCTAAACTGGCATCGCGGAGCACAGATTGAGTGGGCAGGGTGGCGGCGATATCCACTGCGCCACTGGCAACACTATTAAAGTCTTCACCCGCCTTGACGACTACGAATTCTACTGCATTCGGGTTCCCAAACAAAGCAGTGGCAATGGCGCGACTAAAATCAATGCCAATCCCACTAAATGAACCGTCGGCTTCCCGGTTGCTAAATCCGAGTGCATCCTCGTTAACTGCAACCCGCACAAACCCGCGCTTTAAGATTTCTTGAAGTTGAGATCCTGTGGGTGTGGTACTGGCAACGGGATCTCGACCTTCAGCCGCTCCAAACCGCGCATAATGTTCAAATCCGCTTGAGAAACTACCGTTGGCAACTGCTGCTGCTACCTGGGGGTTAGCATCTAGATAAAATTGCTCGTTGAAGGAAATTTGTGGCGTTCTTTTTTCAATAAAACCAAACTTTACCCAATGCTCGAAGCCGTTGGGAATAATGCCTGAAGCTACGGCTTGTGCCACGTCGGGATTTTCTTGCAGATAGGTGCTTTCGTTGTAGTTAAGAATGGTCATACTCCTGTAATTCGATAATTTGTGCGTTCAATTGGCATGGGTTCCGATCGAGGCTCAATTCTGCTCCAACCGCAGCCTATTCCGGCACCTTGCTATTGTTGGATGGTTTTGTTAAGCAATAGGTGAATTATGCTATTGCTGTTGTGTTAGTCGAACCCTCGCCTTCACTTAGAAAACAGTCAACTGCACCCACTGTTCTCCCAATCTTTGAGCACCTTTCAAAAAGTTGGCTCAGTACGAAATTTCTTGCCGGACGCTACTATTGCACCCATACGTCCGCTCTTGAATGCCCTGATCACACTAATAATCTGATTTTTTGAGCCCCTACCCCCTATAGATTCAATTTAATCTTTTTGCCAGCCGTACTCATCAGCTTATTTATTTGTCATCTATCTCTAGACATACTTAAGATAATTCTTTGGAGAGATGCTTGTCAAGGGAAATCCATAAAATTCTTGTAAAGAAAACGTCATGGGAGGTAAAAATTCAACATTTCGTTGTTTGGACGTGAGTAACGTAGAAAAAGGTTGAGAAGAAATGTCGCAATTTACATTCACTTCGAGAGCAAATAGTTCTGGAGATAATTGGTACATCCTTATATCCCTCCATCCATAGGGGATTTACTGATATAAAAATGATGGACGCACTATTCTGTAAATTACGAGCTAAACAATAGCCGTAATTTCACGCTCGACGTGCGATCATACACGCTCTGAACAATATGGTAGTAATTAAGTAGAAGTCCCTTGTGTAGCGTGAAACCCTGATTATAACTGTATCGTTCAAAAGCTATGAAAGTCTATTAATTGCTTCCACAGGTTGTGAAACGGCATCTGATCTCTATAATACTTCCTCTCCCCCGCCTTTGTAAGTCGGAAAAGTCGGATCGTAAAGTCGGAAAAGTCGGATCTTGCATAATCTATCGATCGCATCTCCTACAACTTCAGGGAACTGTGTCGAAAGAGGGTAAGGATTCAGGTATCTGAAACGTAGTCACAGAAGGACTTCTAGAATTCAAGCTTTCGCTAAATCAACAGCTTAATTCTCAATAGGTACGAAAATAAAAGCTTTCATGGTTTCTTAATAAGAATGGATATTTGATGATTATTTGACCAAATGGTTACACTGTATAGGTTTTACTGCTTTTTTCATGACCTGAATCCTTACGAAAGAGGTGACTCAGTTGCCAGTAAGTTACAACGCCAGAACGGTGAATACGGTGGAGGAACTGTAACAAGTCTATCAGGAAAAAACTTGCTGGCGTCAAAAAACGGCACGTCGCCCAGTCGCAAAAAAACGCGATCGCCAGATCCACTGAGGAATGAAAAATAAATAAGGTGACTAATAGAGCAATAGTTTACCTTGGATCAAGGCTTCTGAGGTTTAATTGTGCAAGTTATTGATTTTTCATTCCTAACTGAAATAGAAGTCAATCCTAATTGTTAACAGCTAACTGGCTTTTTTGAGGGCGATCGCCCGTGATGAAGGCTTTCCTAGGTGAATGCGTTCGCTATTGTTAAGAATGGTTGACACTCTCACGTCTGAAGACACTGAGATTCTGCGGACAAAGCAGCTTTAGGTAATACCCAAAGTCTTACTCTCGCTACGGTAGTCAAACACCGTCTACTCAGTTGGTTTAGGTTTACACCCAACTTACTGGCTACTTTTCTTAGAATGTTTCCTGCGCCGTTCAAATCTGCATTGATTACTGTTCCGTCAGCAGAGCGATACAAACCGCGTTTGATTCGTCTTCCAGATGCTTTCCACTCAGGCGGTTTTTCACCGTATCTGGGTAGGGAGTCTCCATCGAGAAAACTGGATTGCGAGGTATATGCTTCTTCGGTTTCAGTAAACTTAATGCCGTGTAAATCGCACAGTTGTTTTAATCGGTCTTTCAACTTTCCTAAAGGCAGTTGAACAAACTTCTGGTTGTTCAAATTGCCCATATCGGCATTAGATTTAAAGCCGGGGTTCCATCCAATTACTAGATTACCAATACCGTGTTTCAAGCAGTGGTCAACAATTAACTTAGCCGCTTTGTTGATACCGTCGCGCATTTGGTGATTGCGTTTTCGGGTTATGCGGTCTAACCAATTGTCCCAATAGCCTGCGGGCTTTCCTTCTTTCCTAGTTGCTACTTTTTTATTCCACAACTGATTCATCGCCTTCATGGCGCGAGCATCAATCAAGAAGGAATTTCCTAGCGTATCAACACAAGCTGCTAGATTGTCAGCAGTTCCCAAATCTATTGACAGCGCTTGGCTGCGATCTAAATCGTGCTGTTGTAGTTCTACCTCGTAAGACATTTCCAGGTAAAAAGCACCATTTTTGGGGAGAATTGTAAATTCTTTAACCCTTGAGTAATCAAGATTTGACGGCATAGGTACAAAAAATTCAGAAATTTCAAACCAGCGCCGTATTGTTAAACCCAAGGAAAATCGCAACTGATTGCCGACAAGTGCTGGCTTCAATCCTCCAGAATTCGGGTAAGCCACTTTAAACAGTTTAGATCCTTTTAGGTAGCAGGGAGGTTTAGGTCTAAAATGTAATTGACCTTGGAGGTACAAAGCTTTTAATTCTTTGAAACCTTTAAATGCCTCCGTGACCGACATCAACGTTTGTTGCATGGGTGTTGAGGGCAACGACTTGGCAACCATTGATTTTGAAATTGACGGTTCAGAAGACAAGTCAAATTTTCCAGTCAACAGCTTTCCCGTTTTGAAAAACTTCTGACGAGCCAAATAAACACCGCTATTGTAAAGCTTTCCAGATTGCTGGCAAAGATACTCCAATATTGCCTCAACTTCCTTAGTTGGAGATAGTAATACCTGCTGCACTCCCATTGTTTTTTTGACTTTAGTCACCTCTTTTTCCTAAAAATTTTTTGATTTGTTTAGTTTAAGTGAGTATAGTAGACAAGTCTAGCTATAACAACAAAACTTCGTGTATGTTGCCGTTACCTGAGTATCAAACCCACAATCACGTCTAATTCCTGCTTAACTATCACTTCGTGTTTATTCCCAAGCGTCGCAAGAAAGTTCTGACTGGTAACGTAGCGACTAGACTTCGGGAAATATTTTTAGCACTTTCAACTGAGAAAGGTTGGGACATTCTAGCCTTAGAAGTAGCACCAGATCACGTACACTTGTTCGTGGCTGTTAAGCCAACGGATACTCCTGCGCTGGTGGTTAAGTTATTTAAGGGACGCTCTAGTCATCACTTAAGGGCTGAGTTTCCAGAACTAAAAAAGCTGCCGTCTTTATGGACGAGCAGCTATTTTGTTAGTACAGCGGGCAATATTAGTAGCGAGGTTGTGAAAAAATACATAGAAGACCCGCACCATTCGGCAGATTAAAGAAGAAAGAACACGGGGACTAAAGTCCCCGCGTCGCTTCCCTCTCAGGACTAAAGTCGCGCTCGTTTCCCGCTTCCCGTATTATTTTTATGAAACTTAATTGAGCAGGTCACTCCCAATAGCGGCGATAGCCGCTCTTTGACCAGCCCGCTGGCTGAGTGCGATCCTCTTCTCCGGCTGCGCTAACGACGTATTTACGTCATCCTAGGTGCTCGCGATCGATAATCAACAAGATTTATTGTCGATCGCGGTTGAAAAAAATCAGATCGAGCGATCCTCTTCGAGAGCTGCGCTAACGTCGTCAACCAAATGGAAGGTGTTTGAGAGCCTTCTTCACCACGCTCCTACTGGGCTGCCGCTCTTTGACAACGCCAAACCTGTCTTGTACTGATAAATTTGTCAGTTCAATCTTCTGACTATCAATGAATATCCCTAAATTTTTACAAGGGCTTTTCGCCCGAAAATAGCTTAATTCTTTGAGCTTTTTTTTAGTGATATAGTAGTTGCTACCAATCAAAATTACCCCAAATATCTAACTTTTAAGGGGTCAATATTGGCGGTTTGTGGGTGTAATGACAATCAGGATTCCGGTGTATTTACTGCTGGTGTCGCACTGATAAGTACCTTCGGATTGTTGATTGGTGGAGTCATTTTTAATGATTTGGGCATTTCCTAGCATTTGCAGCAGTACGTATATATCTATCTGCCCTTTGACTGGTTCCGTAAGATAGTTTTTATGGAGTTATGGGGATTACGTCAATTACAACTCAAGAGTCAGGAAAGCTTATTCACACCTCACTCTTGAGCAGGCGGCTCAAACCAGTCAGGATTGTCGCGGATAGCAGTTGCCTTTGTTTTAGCTAGCCAGACGGGAAGAAATGGGTAGCCATCGCGAGCCTTGCGTCCAAATATCGCCTCAATTCAAAGAAGACTTACGGGAGAGCCCTTCAACTGTTGAAACAATCTGGCGAACCAAAGTCGCGATAGCTTCACTTCAGAATCCCGAGTGCCTTGACAAGCTGTTCCGGCTGCACTTCTAAATAGCGCTGGAGGCTCGACAAATTTTTGTGACCTGATATCTCCATAATCACCCGCAGTGGCACCCCAGCATTGCTCAAATTCGTGAGGGCTGTCCGCCTCATCGAATGTGTGGAAGCTCCCTTAATTCTTACCCGTTTGCAAGCTTCTTTAAAAATCAAGTCTGCCTGAGAGCGTGTCAAAGGCTTCGTACCCTCTCGCCCCGGAAACAAAAAACCCGCATCTGGATTGTAAGCCAATAAAAACTTAGCCAACATGGGATGTAGCGGCAGCGTTCGCGTTGCTGACTTGCCCTTAGTTGTCGCTTTCCGCAGCGTCACCACACCGCCAACAATGTCCTGAGTTGTTAAAGCTAATGCCTCTGAAATACGACAGGCACAATAAAAAGTCACAGCAAACAAAAGCCTATCCCTTGCTGTAACAAAACCCCGGTCGAACAGCCTAGATATTTCGGCGGGCGTCAAAATCTTAGCACGCCCGTTGCCTTGAACCTTCACGGCGCAGCCCTCCAAAATGAAAGCTCCCTTATTATTGGACGAAAGTGTCTTTTCGTCAAGTCTGCCGAAAAGCTTTTATCGCTTGATGGGCCACTTGCGGGGCGCTGCGCCGAGGATGCCTCCGCCCGCGTCCTTTATTGCAGTTAGATTGGCTTTTATTGCTACTCAACTGACTTAAATTCTCAGGCAAATTGATAATTGGCAAGGTGGCGATCGCATCTATGAGGTCTCGGAAGGTAACAGGTTTAATTGCCGCCATAACAGTACGCTCAAATAGAAGTGGCGCTTGTAAGAATTTGATTATACTATTTTTTGATTCACTTTGCAAGTTGTTTTGCTAGTTTTGTTCCCCTTTAATAAAAAATTAGGATTTTATTGGAAAATCGCTTATTCAGGTCAAAAAAACTGCCCAAGCCTTCGTAAGACTTGGGCATTGTTATAAGTTTCGGAGGGTAAACGAGTACGCTGGTTGGTTGAGAAACTTTTCGTTCGCTGTTAGGACACTGAACGCGCACTTTCACCTAGTTCGGAAGTAGCAGATGCTAGAGTATTTGCAATCACCGCTTTGGGAGCAAGCTTGAGGATGATAGGCATCACAATTAGGGGATAATTTTCCAGCCGATTTTTGATTTGAGCCTGCAACCATTCAATAGAGGAATCAGAGCCGTTAACTTTTTGCTTGAACCCCAGTTCTGGCGCAGCAGCTTTGATGGCGCTAGCAATTTTGCGAGCTTGCCTAAGTGAAATTAGTGAAGTATTAACGGCAGGAACTGAGGTTGTGCTTGCGCCTGAATGTGCGGCAAAATCAATTGGTTTTGCTGGTTTGTTCGGTGTTTTTTTGCCTGTGGTCTGATGGCGAGTGTGATGGGATCTGGCTGGTTTCTCAATTTCAATTGTTGCTCCATTTACGGCACTGCCAATACCATCGGATGGTGTTGCGACTGTTGACACATTTACTTGGGTTCGATTGTCTGTGAGTTCTTCTTGGGCTGCTTCAGGTTTGTGCAGGAATACTGAGGCTAAGCAAAAGAGAGTGGTAAAAAGGAAAGGGGGAAATAGTACATCGTTGATAGTTTGGATAGTCATATTAACAGAAAACTCCAAATCAAAATTTTCGCGGTAAGCATTGCTAACCTTTTTTAGATTGCAACAGTTGACAACATGGTGCAGCATGGCTACACGGGCTGAAAAAACGGATAATTAACTTCAGCCTTTTGGATGATTAACTGAGGAGAAATACACCTCCTCTGATAATTAATTCAAAGGCTCCGACCTGCTGTACGAGGATCTAAGCGGTTTCAGGAAAGCGAAAAGTTGTGTTTTCTTTCTTTGCGATCGCCTCGCGCGTGACGGGCGCCAATGCGAGGGGACAGTGGCGAGTAAGCGTTCAGTCGCCACAATTAGCACTCTCTGCGGAAAGTGGTTTCAGTAGCTCGCTTTGTTTGTAGGCCGGGTGCGGGAATTGTTAGTTCAGCTGTCTTCCACTCCGCGACGGTAGGCGCGGAGATAAAAGTTAATCAAAAATTAATCGGACATTACTGTCATTTCACCCCTAACTTGGCACGCTAGATGGAACCATAAAATTGCACTAATAATGCCTGCAATGCTTAGAACTTCGTACCGCTGCTATAGAGGGAGCAAGCGCATAACTTACGTATACAAAAGCAGTAGCTTGCTGGAAGGATAAAGTGGCTACTGCTTTCGTTATGGGTGAAGTGACAATTACCGAATGAGCAACTTAAAAAGTATGTTGAGCAGCAGGCAACTCCTGAATAAATACTGAGCATCAATCGCGATCGCCATAAATAACTCATCCTGTCCCCCCTTCTGCAAGCTCTAAGCGGTGTGCGTAAGTATTGACGAATTGCCCCGAAAACAGGGATTTCACCATTACCTGAGCCCCTGCAACAGCTCTAACGACATATTTATGAACCTCACCGCAGAACCTCACCACCGAGCCAACTTTCAGCTCAGACGGTGCTATTTGGGGTACTTTTGCCTCATAAGTGGGAATAGCATGATTTTCGGGTTCTATCGCCTGATATGAAGCTGCAACTCCCATCCCTTCTGTTGTTAATGCTTCTGCGGGTGCAGCTTCCACTCCAAACACTTGAGTAGTGTGAACCCATTCCTCATCCAGAGGCGACACACCCTCAGATATCCCTATATTATTATCAGACCCTGTGCCACTAGATACCCCTCCTAAACACTGAGTAGCACCTTCCGCCGACACTGCCTCTTTATCCCGCTGCTGCCAAACTTCAAAAATCGCCTCCCTACCATCCTGGGGAAACTCAAACTGGTAAACTCTAATGCGTTTTGGCCGACCTTTAGCATCTCGTTCCTCCGACCTTTCTTGGCGAACTCGCCGCAAAGTAAAACCAAGTTTACACCTTAGAATATACTGCACCACCTCCATTGGCTTAGCCTTGGGATTGACACTAATGCCTAAAAAGTCTTTCACATCAACAGAACAAAGCTTAACTCTCTCAGCAAAAGCTATCACAAGCGCATCAGTTCCTCGAAACTCTTCGTCTGGGTTTAAGAACTCCATCACTCCCAATTTCTTAAGTGCTTCCACCCTAGCTGTAAGTAACCGCAAATCTTGGGGACAAACCTTACCTTTACCCCTTTCCTGATGTCCAGCCAAGTGATTTTTATCTCGCAACCTGACAAATTCAGGGTCATAACTTAGATAATAATGCAGGCTAATTTTGGGCAACCAGCCATCATCATCTTTGAGTTTGAGTTCGGGCGTAATAGGCACTCCATAAGTATCCCATAATTGATACTTACGCTGCTGCTCTAGTTCTGCCTTTGTCTTAGCCCGTTTGTCCTTCAATTTCAGGTATTCAGACAGAGTAATATTTTCAGCATTGGTAACTCCTGAAGCCTCAGCCACTTTATTCTCTTCCCTGATTATTTTAGCCTCATCGCTAAGATAATTAGCTACAGTTTCTAAGTTGTCTAATTCCTCTTCTAATTCTTGCGCTTGTTCAGTTAGCTGTTCTAATAAATCCCAGTCTTGGCAATTATTAGCTGCCAATTGTTGAATTTGCAGAACTTTAATCTCCCGCTGTAATTGATTTTCTCGACACAGCGTTACCCGATGCCCTTCCGATTTTAATCCCTCCCAAATTGCCTCTCTGTAATTCCACATTCCCGCATTAATTCTAGCAGCCATTAAAGCCCAAGTTCGCAAGTGAACAGGGTCGTGAGCGATATCTATGTCAAAATCAACACCGTGCAACAGTTTGATATTAGTTTTAATGACTTTCTGCTGAGATTTAATTATGGCTCGATAACTAGCACTGCCATTGCCAATTTTCCCCAGACCAAATTGTTTAGTCCAAACAAACCAAGGTACATTTTCATCCCTAACACGGGCTAGGGCTTGTAAAGCGTCATTGACGGCTACTGCCCCTTGAAAGATGCCAAAAACTGCTGTAAAATAACCTCGGATATCGATGCTGACACCAGTGCCAATTGTCGGGCTGGCGATGATGATGTCATAGTTTTGTATGAGCGCATTCAGTTGGTCAATGCAACCGTAAGCGGGATGATTAGGATCTGATACCGATTCGCTATCAATCCTGAGAATTCGCTGATGAGGAAAGCGTTTTTGCAGTTGCGTTTCTAGGTTGCGACAAGACCATTTGCCTGTAACTTTTTGTGAGTCTTCTACAACCATAATGCGCGGTCGATATCGCTCTATAGGAGGACATTCAGTAGTGTTTACAGAGCTATCTTCAGCAAAGTTTATATGGCTACACTTTGCAGTTGTTTCACAACCACATTTAGCAGGTTTTTTACATTCACATTCATTAGGGTTTTCTGAAACGCATTTAGCAGGTTTTTTACATTCACATTCGGCACAGTTTAAGCTTATCGGACAGCATTCTGCATGACTTTCAAGGTCACAACAAGTGACTTCTTGAGACAGAATTTGCTCCATCTGCACATACAGCGAAGCTGGGTTAGAAGTGGCAAAAAACGTCACATCTCGCCCTCGTTTGGGCTGCCACTCGTTAACAACAACCCAAGGCGAAATAGGGATACCTGCTATCGCTATTAAGTAGTCAATGCTGTAATCCGATAAATCTGCATCTTGGGCAACAACTAAGCCGCCACTTGTCAAGACATTGTGGATGAGTTCTTGCAGAGTTTGCAAGATGGCGACTCGGTTTTCGCGGCAAGTTGAACTGTTTAAGGCGTGCCAAATGACTTGTTCGCACTCATCGATGATGACGATCGCACCGAACCAGTCTTCAGGATTGAATTTAGCTTGAGATAGGGGGTGGAGGCTGTCTATGCACAAGCCGTATCCGAACAGTTTACCCTCGGCTGAGTCCCTAGTTTCGTCGATGTAGTTGATTCCTAAGCTGGCACAGATAGCCCTGCCTAGTTGAATCCTATGGGTAATTATCAGCACGCGGCGATCGCCTGTGTCAAGGGATTGTGAGACTAAGTTAGTCAGGGCTTGGGTTTTGCCGGTGCCTTTAGGGGCTTTGATGCAGGCTAACCCGGACTCTGGATAGGGGAGTTTTCCCAGATAGCGAGAATTTAGCTTTAAAGACGCGGGATAGGTTAAAAGCCATGATTCCCTATCAAGCCAGAATTGGAAGCCTTGCGCTTCATTTTTGAGGGCGCTGAAGGCATCGGAGCCCTTTGATACCACGAAATCGTCAACGCCTTTTTCTGGCCCTGGCAGGTTGATGACTTTGACGGGGCATTTGGCGGCTGCGAACAGGCGGCCGAGTTTGCCAATTTCCCGGTTGACGTTTTGGATGGTTTGGCGTTTGCTGTCGCGGTCGAAGCAGATGTAGATTTCACGTTCCTCTGTGGCGAAGTGTTGCAGTTCAGGGATGAGGTAGGGGTCGCATTTTTCGCCTTGCGGGGTTTTGGTTCTGACACCGCCTGTGACACCGGGGAGGGCGATGGCGGCGTAACCCAGTGTGAGTAGGCATCCGGCTTTTTTTACGCCTTCGACGATGATGACGGGGATGTTGTTGTCCCATACCCATTGCCAGAACTGAGGCTGGTTTGGGAGAGAGGGAGAGGGGGAGCAGGGGGGCCCCGGGGCAGAGGGGCAGCACGGGCTAGGGGCAGAGGGGCAGCACGGGCTAGGGGCAGAGGAGCGTGGGAGCAGAGGGGAAATCTTCGTCTTTCCTGTTCCATCTCCCCATCTCCCCCGCTCCCCATCTCCCCCTCTCCCCCTCTCCCCCGCTCCCCCTTCCAAATCCTCTGGGTCGATGGGGACACCGTAGCGTGCTGCGACTTTTGCCCAGATGTGGTCTGGAACTTGCAGGAAGAAGGCTCTGGTGGGGGTTTTGGGGGGGTGTTCGTATTTGACGGGTTTGATTTTGCCTTTGGGGTCAAAGGTATTTCGGGGCTGGTGGGGTTTGAAGCAGCCCCAATACATGGGTTGCCAGTTGTTGAGGGGGTCTATGCCTGAGCACCACCAGCCACCGTGTTCGATGTGGCTGTAGTGTTTTCTGGCCCACCGCCATTGTGCGTCGGGGTGGACTCTACCGGAGGCGGCGGTGATTTCGGAAAGGAGGTAGGGGTAGGGGGTGTCGCCTTCTAGGGTTTGGACGTTGAGGGCGATGAGTTCGGGGTCTATGGCCGAAGCCAGCCATTCGGACAGGGGGGAGATGGGTGATGTCATTGGACACCCCCGGTGTTGGTCAAATGGAAGGAAGGCCAGATGGGGTCAGGCGGGGTTGAGGGGTCTTTTCGTAGGGGTAGGGGTGTTTCTCTGGTGTCAGCAAGGCTGCGGGTACTTCCCATGCGTTTGGTTTGACGGCAATGCTTCCAGCACCTCAGATAAAATTCTCTCGTCACGTTTTATATTGGGCAGAATTTGAAATCAATCCTTAGCCTGTCTGACTCGGCTGCTGTGGTTAGTGACACTCCGTTAAACTACTCAAACTACTCAGGAGATTTTTAAGCGCTGAAAGCTATACAGGACAAAGGTTTCAAATTTACAACTTTTCCGAATACCCCCTAAACTTTTCCGAATACCCCCTAAACTTTTCCGAATACCCCCAAAGTGTTTAGGCGCTGAAACCATTATCAGATAAGAGATTAAAGCAAATTTGCCAATTTTTTAGGTGTTTAGCGGTTTAAACACTCTGCTGCTCAAAAAGCTAAAAAGACCCCCTGAACTGGGAGTCTTTCCGCTGGATGCAAGATGCCTTTTGGTTGGCTAGTTACTCATTTAAGCCAAGGTGACGAATTATCTTGGTTTTCAGGCTGGGCTTGATGGTATGTGGATAGCAGCCGTTCTCAATCTGAGATAGCTGGGATGCTGAGATCCCCAGCTCTTTTGCCATTGTTCTCAGGCTTTCTCCCAGAGTTTTCCGAGCTTCTCTCACCCACTGACCAAAAGCTATGGGTTCGGTTAGGTTGGCTGCTGGCTGAGCTGACTTCTGCTTGTGGGCGGGTTTTTTTTGCGGTTGCGGTTGCTCTAGTTTTGGTTCAGGTTGTAGTGGGTGTTTGGGTAGTGCTTCTGGCTGGCGTAAAGTCCCGTTAAGCTGTAGCCAGGTTTCAAACCAGTGATTAGGCTTTTTGACTTTGCTGTTTGGATGCGCCCAGTCAGGGACATCGGGCTCGTAGTCAAAGAGGTAGGGGTATTCAAAATTTCCCAGTGTTTTCAGCCCTCGATCGAAGCTGCGCTTTAAATTCGAGGCAGTAACTCCGTTTCTCTTGGCTGTCTCTATGTCGTTCTTATACCCGATTCGCGTCAGCAGTGTTTCTATTTGATACCGACCGCTTTTGTGCTGTTGCAGGGCAAATAGGGCAAAATAAGCCAGTCTGAGAGCCATTTTTTCCTGGTAATAATCTAGTTTTAGCGCCTCGCTGGTAAGGTAGCCAAATTCCCGCAAGTATTCGTGACCTGCAAATTTGTCAAACCATTTGCCAGGGCGATAAGTGATTTCAATATCGATCAAGGTGTTTTTTTCTTGATGAAACACCTCGGTAATTTGAAAAATCTCCCAGAGATTGGAGTGTTCAATAGTAAATATTTTATTGCGTATCCGCCAAGCTTTAACGGAAACTTCTAATCGTTTTAGCAGATATCCATGATAGGCTAAGGCTCTTAGTTTTTCTTCTTTAGAAAGGTATCGGGCTGGCTGGCTATTGGCGTCTCGTTCGGCTTTTGGGATGTAGTGTTTCTTTTTGTTATTCTCACCAAAGTCAGCTAGGAGTTTAGATGCTGATACTGTAATTTGCTCTCTCCCGACTTCGGGCTTGCGGAAGGCAATCATTGCCAGTGCATAGTGCAGTTTGAGGGTTTCTTCTCCGAAGTTCTGGGCGATAATTTCCTTGGCTTGATAGGCAATTTCAGCAAAGTCTGTTAGGTCGAAACGATCGCGGATTTGCAATTCAACTCGACCTTTGGAAAAATCTTTGCGACCATTCAAACTGGTTTCGCTTATTTCCCAGAAATCCATACCAGTGACTCCAGCCGTATAGATTGTATCTGTGATTGCACTACTGGGGCATTCTTCGTAGAATTTTCTTTGGCAGAGGCGGGGTTCTGTAGATGACTTATGTGACCGTTGCGATTGCTTTGGCTCCGCGTAGGAGCTGTTGCTAAGGTTATTAGAGTCTATATTAACCTCAAGGTTTTGATTATCGCAGATTTTCTTGCCAGACATGGGGGTGATCTGTCTCCACCTGTTATGGTCGGTCCATCGTGCTTGTCAGGTTGATGGGTTTGCTAATTACAAAGTTTTCTCGCATTACGAAGTAAATCGCTCTTCTGTGGGGCCGTTGCGATCACTCACCCAGTAGCGGCGGTGGCAGGGCTGGGGGTAAATGTCAGCGATCGCTATCAACTCTCCTCCGTCTTCGCGGTTTCTGAGTTCTTTTGCTTTTGCCAGTCTTTGATTGCCCTAATGACTACGTAAGCAGCGCCGTTGGCGGCAATTGGCGTACCGGTGATCAGTCCGTAGCCTTTGGGGTAGCAGCGGTATTGAGTGCCATCGGCTTTGTCTACCGTCCAGCCGTTGGTTACGGCTTCTTTCATTTGGGCGGGAGTCAGTGGCTTTTGCTGCCAGCCCGTGCCTTGAGGGACTTTCTTGCCGTCGAGCAAGCAGAGTTGCCAGTCTTGAGGAATCCGCGACAAGCCCTGGTACAGGCGGGTGCTTAGGTCGTTGTAGTGCATTTTGGCTCCTATTCCAAAGGGTAGAGGAAGCCGAATGTTGGAGCAGCAAATGTCTTAAATACTAGAAATTCTAAGACATACCTATTGATTCAGTGCTTCTAATGGTTTAATATGGAAAAACCATCAAGGCAGCTTTAACAAGTCGGCCAGAGATGTACCATCATCAAGAGTCGGCTCTAACAATTCGGCCGATAGATGTGATGTACCGCCATCAAGAGTCGGTTAAGTCCGGTCGATGGAAGTACAGTCAAGAGTCTGCCCGATCTGGCAGTTAACTCTAAGTCAGATGACAACTTCAGTAGGTCCGGTGGCTATCGCTGTCAAACAGCCGTCGGTGTTTAATGTCTGGGAAGAGTCCAGTTCAGAAAAAAATCAGAATGGGGATTCTAAGGTTGTTTTTCTGTACAACTGTATCTCTTCCACTGGTAGAATAGCCTCACTTGCGATTCCGACTAGGATTAGGGTGAGGCAAAATTTTTAGAGGGTCTGATAAAAGTATTTATCATTTAACTAGCATATAGCCGAGTATAACTTTGATCAAGTAAAGAATTGTTACGTTTTGGGTCAAAGTATTAGTGGCTATCATTATCCCGTCTAAGGCTAGCGATTGGAGCTTAGATTAAGTTAGGCGAATCATACTATTGACTGTAAAACGAGTTATTCTGGTATAATACAGGCGATACAATTATGCCTGCGGCAACTCCTTAGCTATTAGAAAACAGGAATGTCAACGAAAGTAGAGGAAAATTTAGCGCTCGATAGTGGAATCCAGAAACGTCTCGGTCAGTTAATAGAGGCGTTGGTGGAGGATGAGCGCGTTGGTAGTTCTAGGGAACTAGGAAGGATTACAGGAGTTTCATTCAACACGCTGGTGAACTGGAGCGAGGGCAAAGCCGATCCCAGATTGCAAAAGTTAGTCCAGTTTGCCTATGCGATCGGTTGGTCTATGACAGAGTTGATGCAATATGCGGAAGGGGATGAAGATCCCTATGAGGCGATCGCTCGTAAAAAAAAAGCACGACAGCAGAAGTATCGGAAAGTATCTTAACAAGAGAAAAATATCCATTTATTCAATATTTCAATGCCACGCTAACTGCCGAACAAATTCAGAAGCGCGACTTATTTTTACAGCGTATTAAAGCTGATTTATTACCGGATATAACATCCCGCAAAAGGCTTTATGTCTTGTTAATAGACAGCATGGCAGTTAAGGGTATTTCAGAATTAGATATCTTTGAAAAACTTTCCATTTCAGAGAAATTACTGTCGAAGATTCGGAATCTCGACATGGAATTTCAGTTCAGTCGTTCGTACTTAGAACAATTAGCGCCCTATCTTTTTAAAGTGGAGGATTGGGAAGAGTTAAGACCTGTTTTTAAGGTGCCCTACATCTCTTATCAGGGGTGGGTTGATAATCTTATTGAAGACTTACAAGTGGCTAAACCCCAATCTATAGCTATAGCTTCACTGAGATAGTTCCTAAAAAATGACCGATAAATTTGAGATGGGAAAGTAGGAACTGAGGTCAAACTTAGAGTAAAATAACCAAGTTTCTACTCTAGCAAGGCAGAAATAACTTACCAGTTCTTCAAAATCATGCAACAGTAGCAACAGTAGGTTGATTGTAGGAGCTCAACCCAACGATGTAGATTATTGGAAATATTTAGGTCAAGTCCTACAACTCCTGAAGTGACAAAATTAGCAGGTTTTTGATAAGGAAACCCTTTATTGATGAGTTGAGCATACCAGCAAGGATTTCAGGCTGTGAGCTAAAAACTGTCCGGACTGTTGCTTGATACGAAGTTGAAATTTCTGGTTGAGCAAACGGATTTAATTTCCTGGAGTTCGAGTTAAAGGAGGGAGCGAAGGAGATGGCGTTTTTGGAATTTCATACAAAGGTTCGCGACTCAACCCTAGCTGCCCTAGTGAAATAACAACAGACATTGATAGATTACTTTTCTCAGCAGCTTTAGCAATAGCTGTGCCATTTCGAGCTAGAGCGATGAACTCTCGAACTTTGAAGACAACGGAGTCATTGGGAGGCGTGTAACCTCTTCGGATGGCAATGTCTAATCCCCGTTCGATGTCGCCGATCGTCGCCGTTCGATTGTCTGCTAAAGTTACGCAGGGCTCTTGGCCAGGCACTATCGTAGAGATGGCAATGCCATTATTAGTAGGTTGCCCATTCTGGTGAACGATATTAAAGGTATAAAGGCGTTCAATTCCTTCTGGAGAGCGAGTTTTAACGAACAGGTTAGTAATGTTTGCTGTTGTAGCGCCAGGGAATTGTAAGGGTTGAATTGGTTGGACAAATATGGTTCTAGCTTGGTTAGTTTTTAATTCAGCATCAGTGTTAAAGACAGCCCTGGAAGGATCTGCTAACCGGATGTAAATAATGACTTCACCAGTCTGGCTAAAGTCAATAACGCTGGAACGGCCAGACCATACTTGAAGGTTGGTAGTTGTATTGATTGCTGCATCTCTTCCGACAATTTTTAGCGCTGATGTTTGAGCTTGCCCAATATTAACTGTAGTGAATACAGTGGCAATTATTAAGGCAGGATAAATTAAAGCCAAACTAATTTTTCGAGTGAGTTTGTTCATGGTTATTTTACCTCCGTTATCTTTGCACTGTGACAAAGGCATTGACAAATACTGAAACTTGAGTTCCTTCTGGTACAATCGCTACATTTCCTTGCTTTAAAAGTTCTTGGGCGTTGCGATCCGATCTTTCTCGCAGCCGTTGGGCAGTAGGTGTAAAGAATCCCTCTAAGGCGGCGGCTAGGATGTTGGGTTCACGCGAGGTTCTTGTTTTAACAGCCGTACTTCCAAAAAAGCCGCTCTGCTGGCTGAAAGTCTCTTGGGCGGGTCGATTAATTATTTCTCCTACCCGCCCCAAGCTGCCGAGAATTCCCACTAAAATATCAGCCTTGGCTATTTCAGAACCTCTGTCAAATAAACTGTCGGCAATAAGAGGTTGGTTATCGGTTCCGCGAACGATTAAGTTTCCGGGTGGAATGGGTACTTGTTGGATGCGGCCAGCAGCATCGGGGTAAACAAGCGCCACTACGCTTTGAGAAACCAGCCGATTTCCGCGCGTGACATTTTCTACTTGAGTGATTAAGACGGTGCCGGACGGCAAGGCGATCGCCCCGTCAGTTGCTATCACGTCCTCGGTCAATTGGACGGCAAACCTTCCGGCTGTTGGGCTTTGGCCTGCTTCGTCCCAAATCATCGGCACGATTACCTTGGCTTGAGCAGATGACCCGATGGCTATCTCTCTCATTGCTGTGCTGCCTTCAGTGTTTTCGCCGGCGGTCGTGCGGTTGAGGATTCCAGCTTCTCCAGGGGTCATTCTATTGGCGTTTGCAGCAGAGTCAGTAACTCCAATTGCGATCGCGGGTATCTCTTGCATTGGTGCAGCCGATTGTGGGCTTTTTGGCGAACTGACTAGCACTGGCTGCGGGTTTTGAGAAATCGGTGGCATCGGCTGCTGTTGGGGCAATGGCACCGGCGCAATTGCTACTGCACTAGGGGGCGGTGCCTGTGCTGCTGTAGGCGCAATTGCTACTGTGCTGGGGGGTGGTGTTTGTGTTGCTGCTAGTATTGCTGGCGGTATGGCAGGGTAGCTTGCCGCTGTCATCCCCGGCGCGATCGCGCGATCTAAAGTTGGGGAACTAGCAGAAATACCTCCAGCATTTAGCTCTTTAACTGCTTGACTTCTGCTTTGCCCCAGAGAAGCTAATTGCGCCCAGCGCTCGTAAGGATCTACTTTTTCTGGTGAGGGCGATGGGGGTGGTGGCGCAGGTCGAAGTGCCAGCAGTGCGGGTGGCGGCACAGGGCGCGGTAATGGCGTCGGACGAGGGCGAGGCGGGGGCGGTGCAGGCTGCTGTGCAGGGCGCGGTAATGGCGGCTGTGGAGGAGGAATGGTCTGTACCGTCCTTGGTGGCGGATTAAAGTTTTGAACCGGCCTCGGGGGTTGAGACCTTCTAGCGGCTGGTGCAGGTTTTGGTGCAGGCATTGGTTTGGGAGCAGGGGTCGATCGATTTTTAGGTTCAGGCGGCTGAACTTCCAGCGCCCGCTGCTGATCTTGAAATGCCAGTCGGCTTTTTAGTTCTCCTGACTCGTCTTCAGAAACTTGAACAGGTTTAGGGTTCGTCGTTTTTGCCTGTTGGCGGACGGGTTTAGGAGCAAAGAAGACAAACCAAAAGAATCCCAAGATTCCGAGAACTGCGCCAGTACCCATTAATACTGAAAACGTCCGAACTTCGGGCTTCTCAGAAACAGGATGAGTTTCTGCTCCTTCGTTGTCCTGTTTAATTCTGTGTTCAGAGGTCAATAATTCATCGGTTTCTCCGTCATGTCCAGCTAATTCTCTTTCCTCCTCACGGCTCAACGGCTCAACTGAGCGCAAGCCGAACGTCTTTTTACCATTGCTGCCAGCGCCATCAGGAGCGTTAGCTGCCTGAAAACTGTTAGAACTATGGGAAAAGTTATTGGCTTCATTAGAGGAGTTGTTGCCATTAAAAGGATGGCTAGTTGTGCTGTTAGGTGGTCTATTGTAGGAAACTTCTTCAATTTCATCGGGTTCGCCATCAAATTCGCGCCCATTTTGAAGTTCTTTTTCACTCATGTTTTTATCTCCTATTATTTCGATTTTTATCCGATTATTTGGGTTTAAATTCGGTAATTTTGTTGATTTCTAAGCCGGCCGAGCGAAGCTCATAAACTTTTTGTTCAAAAGCTGAGGCTTGGCTACCTAGCGGCGGGGTTTGGATTTCTACTGCTTTGATTCGGAAAGTGCGATTGAAAGGAATTCTTTGATCGATTCCTGACGTGCGATCGACAAGCAACCGAGTGGCAATCATGTCAATCTCCCATTCGCCGGGACGGACTTCTCTGGGTTCGGATAAAAAAGAAATGATGACAGTTGCTCGCAATTGACCCGTAAAAACTTTATTGGGGACGAGTTCAGCGATGTCAGGGAGAGAAGCTTTGCCAAAATTGGGTTCTAGGAGTAACGAAGCAAAATAACTGCTGGTAGGAACTCGTTTGGAATTGACTTTAATCCCTGAATCTGTATCGTTAGTTCCTGGTATTTTATTGTCCCAGTTGAAGGTTAACTCGGCCCAATTTTTGACAAAATTTTGGATGACTGAGGGATACCGAAAAAACCGATCTCGTTCTGCTACGTAGTAAGTTTGACCGTTGATTAGCTGGACTTGCGTTGTCTTCATAGCAGCTACCGAGTTGATTCGGTACGCGACGAAGAGGTG
The DNA here is from genome assembly GCF_036700465.1 of Microcoleus sp. T3_A4. Taxonomy (NCBI): domain Bacteria; kingdom Bacillati; phylum Cyanobacteriota; class Cyanophyceae; order Oscillatoriales; family Microcoleaceae; genus Microcoleus; species Microcoleus sp. T3_A4. Next base: position 172,893 of record NZ_JAUBOY010000006.1, read on the forward strand.
CAGAATTAGGGCGAGGATATTTACTCCAGTTAGGATGAGGAAGCACAATGCCAGCAGATTTTTAGCTTCTGGCAACAATGCAGACTGTGAAAATCTTTGTAGTTTCATAAAATCTTTCGGTAATTAGTGACATTACTTAAATCCTTTGTTCATCGCCAAATTAGCGGCTGCTCCTATGGCGTTGCTCAAAACATCGACGAGTTGTTTAGCATTGCTAGCAATGCCGTTGTATAGGGCAATTCCGCCGCCGCCGGCGATTAATAGAGCTAAGCCGGGTGCGAAAATGCTGATGAAAAAGAGGAAGGCGACATCGCTGGCTAATTCGGCTCCAGAATTGACTAGCACGGTGGCTGCTAGCCCGACAACGATGTTGTATCCAAGTTGGACACCAAATAAGCTCAGAAATCCAGTTGCCCAAGCCCAAATGGGCCTGCCCTGCAAGGGAAGTAGCGACAGCCCCATCGCGATCGGCGAAAAGAATGCTGTTAGTAAAAGGGCTGCTTCAAGGATGTTGACAAACGCCCACTGGATGCTATAAAGAATGAATCGGATGATTGGTATTGCTTTTTCTCGAAACACTGAACCGGGGTCAGTTATAAAAGTCGTGGCATCTTGAGCAGCACCGAGCAAGCTATTATTCCAGAGGGTTTCACCAAAAGCCCGCAGCGCTTGCAGAGGGGCAGAGCCGGCGGCTTGCCTTTCAGCTTCGGTAACGATTTTCTGAGCCGCTTCTTGCTTGGAATTCCAGCAGGTTACCAGTTCTTGTCCGACTTTATTTCGGCATTCACCGTAGAGATTTTCTAGTTGTTGGCGGCCGATGTTACTGATAGTGACGTTGGCGATCGCGTCCCTAAATGTCATTTCTCCTAGTTGCGCTTCTAGGACACTTTGGACTTGTCTGTAGGCAAAACTTCTAGTAAAAATGACGGTATTGGCTAGCAATTTGCCGTTAGCGCCGAGGAACAGCATGATGACGAGCGGCCAGACGAACAGTGCTGCCAGTTCTGACCATGACTGCTTTTCGATAATGTCTTTCCCGCTGCTTAGAGTTAAGAACAGGATGCTGATGGCTGCTAGGGTGATGCCGAGGGATACTAGACCGACCCATAGCCCAGAAGCGATTGGGTCAATCGTGCTAATCCAAACTTTGTCCCAAGATTCTGAGGTAGTCTTAGCCAGGTTAATTGACTCGCTAACGATGTCTAAGGATGACCCTTCTGCACCACTCGTTGGGGGTGTAATTTGTGCTAGAAATTCTTTCATTTTTCCTCGGAAAAAACTTCAACTTTGTATTCGACAAAACTGTCAGTCTGTACCTAAACTAGGCAGATAATCGCGGATTCAATTTAACGGCTCGGAGCATTAATTGGGAGCGACAAACCTGTTAGTTGAAATCGGGGTTGTGCTGCTGTCATTCGGTTTTCCCAAATAGCCACCGCCGGGGAGCATCAGCATTCCCGCCTGATAGCTGGATTGGTTTCCAGACGCAGTGCTGCCTCGGCGCTCTCCCGTATTGAGCGCGGATATTTCCTTAGCAGCTTGCGATAGCAGCACGTTATTAATGGCTCGATCTGTGCGAGCTTGCTGAGCTTCCTGTAAATTTCGCATCTGGACTTGTGCGCTCAATGCGGTCTGTTGCGAGAGGTTTTGGAGAATTTGTTGAGTAACATCGAGGCTCTGCGATTCTTCGCCCAATTGGATGTTTTGTTCGGTATCTTGGCGAGTGGCTTCTAACACTTGGAAGCTGTTTTCTTGAGCTTCTTTGCTGAGGGTTGCTCCGTCAGCTATGCCGATAGCGGCGCTGCGCTGAGCTTGAGCGTCTAAGTCAGACATGATGTTATACGAACCTTTGCCGTCTAATTTGCTCGATTTAGTTTCGAGTAAATCTGACAGTTTTGTTCCTTCTGTCTGGGATGTTGGAGCTTTAATAATTTGGCTGCTGACTTGGCTCAGATCGGGAATTTGGATAGCTCCGAGAGAAGAGGAAAGGAGTTCGTTTAAGGAGCCAAATAGCTCGTTTTGCACGAACCCTTGGATGTCGCCGATAAAATCGTTGACTTGTTTGAAAACATCTGCAATGGGAGCTAAGAAACTTCCCGCAGTTGGGGCTGAAGTTTTCACGGTCGTTTCTTGTGTACTTGGCACGAAAATGTTTTGGGCTGGAGATTTCACAGCCGCTTCTTGTGTACCGGGTACGAAAACGCTTGGGGCTGGAGTTTTTACAGTCGTTTCTTGTGTACCGGGTACGAAAGGAGGAGTTGTTTGAGCTAAACTTGGCCTGACTTGAACGATTAATTCCAAGCTGGCTAACAGGGAAACTGCTGCTAGTTTTGTAGCAGGTTGCTGCATCAATTGAAGTCGATATTTCATGGAAGTTATTTTTGTATTTTTGCAAAAACTTGAGAATTGTTGCTGTGAACGTCGGATGCCATTTTTGGCTGAGCATTGGCAGCTAGGGTGGCAATTTCTAAATTTTGACCAATGTGGTCGAAGCCTTTTCCTTCTTTCACCGCTGCAATGTATTCTTGGGTGAAATGCTTTAGCCCTTGAAGCTGCCCTTTGAGGGTAGGAGGATATTGAGCCATGATGCGATCGCGGGCTTCTTTTTCATTTTGATTGTTAGCAACTGATGCCAACATCATCTCTCCGGGGTAGAATCGCGATCGCCAAAATCTTCCTCCTTTCTCAATCAGCCAGCACGAGTAGAGGTCAGCAGCTCTTGGCAGAAAAGATTCCGTTGCATTTGAACTGATAATTTGCGGGTCGTACCCCAAATATTTGTGAGCGGCTGCCACCCCAGAATTGGTTATTCTTCCGGTAATTCGGTAGACCATATTTTGCAGAATTTGTGCTCCTGCGGAACATTCGCAGATAGCATCAAAATCTTGGCTCAATAGCAAGACAGCTATGCCATCTTTTCTGCCAGTGGCGCAGAGTTCGCCGACAACTGATGCAAAACCATCTTTTTTGAGTAGGACGCTCAATTCATCTCCAATAAATAAGCTTTTGGGGTGAGAAAGAGCGTTGCGGATGCAAGCAGCATGGGCGTTAATTGCCATTAAATAGGCATCTTGTTCGTTAGAAAGTCCCGATAGGGCGAAGAATTTAACAGCAGGTTCCGGCGAAAACGTGCTGGGCTGACCGATGGCTTTTCCCAAGCGGGATGTTAGCAAAGCATTTCCTTGGCTGAGGATTTGATTGATGGCTAGTCTGTCTAACTCCTCAAAAGACTTAAGATTGAGCCTTTCTTTGCTGCAAAACCTCAGTAAGTCTTGGAGAGTTGGTATTTGCTGCCATTCGGGAGATTGCCAACCTCTTTCAAAAGCTTTGTTGTACCGAGCGATGATTTCGGGATCTCTAAGGTACATATCGAGCATTCGCAGGATAATTGAATCTACCCGCTGGGCTAGGTGGGGGTTGTGAATTTTGCCCATGGCGATCGCCACCACAGCTTTGCGGATAAATTCTTTCCAAGATTCCATCCGCCGTTCTCTTTCAGCTTTGTCGAACTTGCGGAGGTCTGGCGGTTCTACTAAATTGCTAGACCCTTGGCTGATGTCGTAATATGCGCCTTGGTCGCCCAAAAGTTCGATGGCGGTTTTGAAGGTACTGTTACCACCGCTGCTGATGTCCATCCCGACAACAGGGATGTTATTAGCTAAGGCTTCAAGAGTAAAACGCCAACCCAAAACGCTTTTGCCTGAACCTGATTCGCCAGTAATTAAAGCACGGCTAATTTGGTTGTAGAACAAGTCGATAAAAATTGGCTTGCCGCCTCGATGGGTGATAAATTCAACTCCTTTTCTATCCAAGTCGCGGGGAACTGTTAGCGGCAGAATTCCAGCGGCAGTTTCAGTGTCGAGGGTGAGGCGGCGTTCGCTCAAAAATGAACCGCTATGCAGCAACCATTTCCAAGTAATCGGTAGGCATTGCAGCCAAATATCCCAAGCAACGTTCCGTTCGCGGATGACTTTCGCAGTTCCAAAACTATTAGAGAGTACGTTGCAGGCTTGCCTCAATTCTTCCGCTGTGTTTCGGTACACTAAAAAGGCAACGGCTGCATTTAGAGGTACGGCTCCTTGGTAAAGCCTTCGCTGGGCATCGAAAGATTCCTCCTGTTTAATTTCAGCGCCAATATCGCGCCCTTGCCCTTTAGTTATAGCTCTGCTACTAGCGGCTTTTGCTCCTTTAGCTTGTCGGGCTAAGTTATCATTAATTACGAGGAAATTTCCGGCGCTAATTTCTATCCAAGCTTCTGTATCGCGGACGTAGCTTGAGGACATCACCTCCCAAATCCATTTCAATTGCTGGCGGGTATTAATCCAGCCTGCGGGCGCGTCATACATTGTCAGGACAGCGCATTCTTTTCCCTTTCCGGTGAGATAGACGCGATTGTTGGTCTTGCGGTGTTCGGGGCAGGAGGATATGCCATTCGTTCCTTCAATTAAAACTGTACAAATGTGTTTGTCAGTTGTCTTAATTTCGCTGAGTTGATAGCCAGAATGGGTTTCTTCAAGTTTAACAATTTGTGGGATTTGCGGTGGTTTACTGCTGTTAAATCGCAGCCACAGCCACTCCCAAAGTTCTGAGGAATTCATGGGACTGATTTCGAGTCCCATTTTGGTGTTCAGGAGAATTTCCCAGCGGAGGAATCCTTGTTCAAAAGAGTTGAGGAGCAGCTTGGTGTAAAATTGCTCTCTGTAAATTCGGGTGTTGCCTGCAATGGTTTCCACAATGGAATCGCACAATTTTTTGACTCCATCAATGGCTTTGCCAATGAAATCTCTGGAGATGGTTTCGCCTTCGTTATCGGCTGTCCAAGTACAGAAAGCAATTTGCTCCCATACTTGTCTAGTGCCTTGATTAGTTTGTTGTTGGAGGCGGCGCTGTTCATTTCGGAGCAGTACAGATACGGGTTGGAGTTCAGCGGTGTCAGCTAGTTGTTCTAATTCTTTTTGCCGAGCAGCATCGCTACTGTAACAACCGGTGCAGAAAGTGATTTTTTCACTGGGTGGGATGTCTTTCATTCCTTCTTCAAGAGAAGCTGCAAATGCTGATACTTCGTTCCTGAATAGTAGGTTGTGAAGTCCTCGGAGGCGGAATCCAAATACCAGTTGGTAGCTAGTTCCGTTATTGAGGAGCATCCCAGACACTTGCCTGCCATCTTTTTCAATTTCCACCAAACAGCAGAGGTTGATTTCATTTTGGAAAGGCATAAATTTGCTCCTTCCACCATATTGATTGGGTACAATTTTGGGCTTCAATTTGATTCGGATTTGCGAATCGTAAGGTTTGCCTTGGATGCTAGGAGGGCGCAGGGAAGAGATGGGAGAAATATAGAAGCTGTCGCCGCTGCACCACTCATCTCCGGGGGGCTTGCGGAATTTGTCAGTAAAGAGGTGGGGTTGATTTCCTGTGAGGAGCCACCAGCTTACAATCAGCCAAAGCGAGACAGTGAAGAACCAACCCAATCCCAGGCTAAATAGACCCATTGTTAAGGTGTATGCAATGGCGGTTAAGAAGCACCAAGGTAGAATTTGATTGGCAGGGATGAACCCGATACTTGCTTGTTTGCCCAGGATTTTATTGACTCTGATAAAGTCTTTTTCGGGATCTCGTAAAGCCATTGGTGACTCCTTTTTTTTAGTTCTAAAAGGTCAAAGTTGTAATTACTCCCAGCGGTGGCAGGTTGGGGGCAAAACGAGCTGTTGTACCGCTACCGTCGCCGACGAATAAGAAGGTAACAACGTCTATGGCAATTACAATGCCGAAGGCGAGGGCAATTTGGGTGACAATTGGCCGCCAATCGTTGCCTTGCTGCGCTTGGTTGTAAGCGAATAAAGCTGCGGCGGCTACTAATAAGAGAAATACGCCTCGAATGGCATTGAAAATTAAAGCGATGGTTGATTCGTCAATGGCCGTTCCTCCTCCGGCGGCTCCAGCTTCGGTTGCTAGATTGGTCATAAATGCTTGGAGACCGCTTAGAAAAACGGCTTGGGCTGGGGTCTGAAAGTTATTCAGGAACATTGTTACTGTGATGACAGCAACGGCTAAGTGCCAGAATCGAATTTTGCTGCCTAGCAGTTTTTCGAGGATGGGAATGCTGCGGGCAATTTGCCATAGTCCGAAGAACACCAGAGATGCACAGCTAAATACGCTGACAAATAAGGGTTGGACAAGAGTTAGATAAATGGCTGCAATTAGGCAAATTGCAATGAAGGCTAAATCGGCGTTATTGAGTTTGAATTTACGCATGAATTTGCTAAAATGGCTGCGGCGTTTGTGGATAATGCTTTGGTTAGCAACGCTGGTGCGATCGCCATGAGAGCGGTAGTTGTTGTGTAAGTAATCGTTTTGCATGGGATTTGTCCTCAAAGTGGTTTAAGCTTGCAATTCGTTGCTGTCTTCTCGCGATCGTTCTTTGCGTTCTGGCGAGGTATAGTTGTAGTCTTTAGATGCGTGAGAATCTCTAGATTGGGTTTTTTGTGGCTCTGGGGAGCCGACTACAGCCTCCATTTCTTCAACAGCAATGTGGCACTGTCGAACGTCTGGTGGCTTTCCTTTGACCAGAACGGCATCGAACACTTGTGCGTCACCTTGGCGGGGGTCAGTTCCGATCAGTTGTTTTGACCCGTCCGGCAGATCCAGTATTTCAAATTCGTATTTGACTGCCCCTGGAGTGCCGTCTTCGTGACGCGATTCTCTCCAAGGAAACACTGGATCTTTTTCCCCGCTGAAGCGTTTGGGGAAGGTGTCTTGAAACTTTTCAACTAAAGCTTGGGCAGTTGCTAGCTTGTTATACTCTGCTTCCGACTGAGGCAATTTGAAAATGGCTTCTCTTTCTTCTGGAGTTAGCTTGTCCCCCGGCTCAAATTTCCAGCGTTCTCCATTCTTGGTTCCCGAAAAAAGTTCGCTATTATCGCTGCCTTTGACGACAAGTTTAACTTCGTTGTTTTCAGCAGTTACATACAAGCTGCCGCCACCATCAAAAGCAATGCCTGATTGGGGAGATTGCCCTGTAGCGAAAGCATAATTGACTAAGCAATCTGCTACAGTTTCTCGCTGTTGCTGTACTTTTGTTTGAGCTACCATTTTGCTAAGAAGATCCTCTGGTTCGCCTTCCTCTGCGTTGATACCGTTAACAGTGGGCTGAACTTTTTGAGGACTTTCTGGCACTTTTGAATTAGGATTAAATTCTGATTCAACAGGCATCTGAATGGTCATTTTCTGCTCCAGTTTGTCAACGATGCTTTCCAGGCGATCCAATCTCTTTGAGAGGTTGCCTAGATAGTCTTGGATTTGGTCTAGCTGTTCGCTGATGCTGGTATTTTTATCGAGATGGAGAGGCTTAGATTTCTGAGAGTTTGGGTTAAGTTTGCTCTCTATGTCGTCAATCTTTTTGCCAATTTGCTCTGCTTTGGCTTCGGAATTGTTGATTTTAATTCCGTTGGAACTCTTGGTTTCTATGTCGGGATCTATTCTCTGAGGCTGGCTCGTTTCCAGTTCCTCTGGTTCAGTTGCAGTCGGTGGTTCTAATACCTGCTTAGCTCGTTCAGCAAGTTTTTCAGTGCGTGTATCTATTGCTTCGATACCTGCAATGACATCAGCTTGTTTAGCACGAGTAGCAACTCGGTCGGTGCGGGTGTTTAATGAGTCAATTTGTTCGAGAATTTGTTCGAGTTTTTCTGCCTGTTCCTTTTCCCTCGCTCGTTCAATGTAATCAATTAGTTCCCCAATACTCTTGGCTCCAAGTAGCCCCATTAAAGAGGCAGTTTGGACGGTTAAGCCACTTACGGTTAATCCGTTAATTTCGCTTCCCATAGAAGCGACACTTGCACCTTGGTGTTCGGTTTCTTTTAGAACAGTTTCTAGGGTGTCAAGTAAGGGATATTTTGCTTCGGAGTTTTTAGACAGTTGTTGTTTGATTTGTCCGTTATTATTTTGAAGGCTACGATTTTTAGCGATATTACCCAAGACACCATTGGGAATAGAAGCATCCTCGCTATCATCGGATAGTAACTCGTCAATATCATCTTCTTCCTCCTTTTGGGGCGTTTTGCTGGCAGTTTTTTGAGAAGTTGTTGGCTTTCCTAGCTGCCGTTTAGACTGCGATGATTTGCGAGTTTGCGTATTTTGGCTGGGAATGTCTGCATCTTCTTCTAGATCGCTTAAATCACCCTCCAATTCATCATCTAGTTCTTCATCAAATTCTTCGGAAATGCTGTCCTCCTCTAATTCATCACTGGCATCCAGCCCGATTAAGTCCATAATTTGGGATGGAGTATAGTAATTGTTATTGTCTTTGGTTTCAACGTCAGCTTGTTTCAAATTTTTAACTAAATAGACACCGCTAGTTCTCTGGCTGGGGTCTTTAGTTAAATAGAAAACAAAGCCAGACACCTCACCTCCTTTTCCTTCAGTAACTAAATCCATGCTGACACTAGCTTTGTGATTGCCAGATTCATTGATTCTGTCGGGTCGTTTGTTGAAGGATTCAACGAAGTTTTTGAAATCCTCCCAGTCCTCAATGCCACCTTCTTCTTGGATTGTTTCTATGGCAGCATCGAGGGTTTCCTGAATGTGTTCCAGTTTTTTGACGTGTTTTGGAGCTGTGGCTGTTAGGACAGACCAAGTGCGCTTTGGGGCAGAAAATTGTCTTTTGGAGTTTGGCTTAGTTGAGAGTTTTGCAGCCATCTTTTCTCACCTCCTACGAGGAAATTAGATGCGATTGTTAGGTTCGATATTGAACTTTCAGCAGTGCTTTAGATTGTCAAACAGGACTATTGGCTAGTTGCGCGATCGCTTTATTGGTAATCCACAAGCGGGGGTATTGGTTCGCGGGTTTCGCTCAAAAGTTCTTTTCTGACTTTGCCTCTTAGTTCTTGGTGATACTCGCCTAGCATTCTGCTGAATTCTTGCAGAACTTCTAGGCTTTGTTTGGGTAACTGTCCTGCTTTTACTGCTGTCTCTACACCCCTGGTCATTTGGCAAATAATGTGCGTGCTCATTTTTCGCAGTTGGGCACAAGTTCCTTCATTGATAGCGGGGACTGTGCGGTCAAGGCTAAAAGCGCGTTTACGCAAGTAGTCAGACAGGCTTTTTTCACCTGCTTCTGCGGCACGTTTCACTAAATCTACCTTTTCAAAGGTGGTTAGGCGCACTCGGACGACTTCAGTCTTTCCGTTGGGTTTGGAAAGTTGGTTTTTGGGGAGAGTTGCAGTTGTAAGCACATCAATTCTCTAGGGTTAACTAAATGGTTTATTAAGGCAAAGTTGAACGGCAATCGATTAGGTCAAACCAGTTGTTGGCATCAAGTTAATTTAATGCTGAGCAACCGATGTTCGCTACACTTTCCTGAACCTTGATGGCAAGGTTTGCGCGGTGATTGATCCATTGCTTTCATTGATTCAATTGTCAGCAATTTTGTTGGAGATGAGCCTGTTTCTTTCGGTTTATGTTTTGTTCGGTCACAAGTCGCATTAGTGAGAAGCTACTAGAGCAGTTTTTATCATCCAGATGGCTGATTCGAGGGTGGATACTGCTGCCTGGATTGCTTGTAGCCAATGAAATTGTCAAAGTCGGACATTGTTGTATGGAAGTCTGCAAATTACATCATTGTTGAGCATGGTTTGCAGCCCATCTTGCTTATTTGTTGAGGACGGCTCTTAGTTCGCGATCGCCGTCGCTCAACAAAGTCTTAATGTTTCGTGCTGGAAGTTTAAGCAAGCCTGAGTTGATATTCCCAGAAGAATCGCTCTGTGTTATCCCGGCTGCGACACAGGTATTTCCAAATGTCCAAGTCTGTGTCCATTACTAGGCCCATGACGATATAAGATTCTTCATTGTCTGTCACCGTATCCCCAAAGTTAAAATCCGGCTGCGCCCAATAGTCAGGCAGGGCGATCGCAGTCGGTTCAGGGGCGGTAGCATTGGTTGGATGCGCGATTTCAGTCGGCGCGTAGTGTTTTTGTGGCATTTGGTCGATTTTAAGAGCAAGTGAGCGCCCCAATACTGGCGGTAGCCAGAGGAGAGGTATCCGTCAGCCACTTGTGTTGAAGCGAAGATATGTCGTTGCCATTTGCACAAATTCTGACAATTGGGTGATTTGGGCGATTTACTCATTTTTACCCCCCTCTTACGTCTATTTGACATGGCTTGCTATGCGACTACCACACTAACTACGAGGATTGAGGAGGTGTTGGAGTACAAAAAACCTATTAAAAAGCAGCGAGAATTAATTTAATTTAATTAAGATTTGTGATAATTGGAGGAAAATTTAGGAATTTTTAGGGACAAGTAGGAGAAATTAGGAAATATTAGGAAATATTAGGAAATAGAAGGGTTAAAATATAAAGCTTTTTCTGGCTTTCAGTAACAATCGCGATCGGTTCTTTCTTACAAAAAGTTGCATCCCCTGTGTGAAGGATGCAACTTGGCTGAGAGCGCTCTTACGCACTAGCAGCACTAGAGGCGACTGGGACTGGTTTAGCTGACGGAAGTGCGCCCCTAGCAAAACTGGAAGGGCATGGGGATACTATTATTCGCGCTAGTTTTAGCCCTGATGGGAAGTTCATTATCACTGGTTCAAAGGACAAAACCGCGAGAATTTGGCGGGTTAGGGAATTAGACGAACTTCTAGCACAGGGTTGTTTGTGGCTGAAAGATTATCTTGCTACCCATCCCGAAGCGCGGGAGGAACTTAAATTTTGTCAATAAAATTCCCGATCGAGGGATGTTTTCTGAGACTAAAAGATTACTATTCGCTATCAATGAACTCTTTATGCTGATACCAAGACGTACTTTTTTAGCAAAAGCTTGGGCTATGACCTGGGTTAGTGCGATCGGCGCGCTACTGCCCTCGTCGCCAGTTAAGGCTCAAACTTCAACAAAACCAAAACACTTGGAAGATGCTTTATTACTACTTGAGGGATTGCGTTCGCGTTGGGAGAATAATAACTATCAACACGGCGAACCTAATGTAACTTGGAAGGGCATTAATGGAGCCGCTGATTATGTATCAAAAACAGATTGCAGTGGGTTTATGAGCAAATTACTGCAACATAGTTATGGTAATTATTTCACGGACGAACGTTTTAAGCAGTGGATAAAAAAAAGCGGTCGGGGGCGTCCCTTAGCGGAGGACTTCCACTACGCTATTGTAAATCAAAAAGATTTCATTCAAATTCAACAAATAACACAAGTTCAACCCGGAGATGTCATTGCCATCAAGTATATACCTGATAACAATCCAAAGACTAAAGATAATACAGGACACGTAATGTTGGTGCTTGAACCTCCTAAAAAAAGAGATTCTACAAAACCAATGGTCAAAAAAACTTTACAGTGGGAAGTTAAAGTTATTGACCAAAGTTGTTCGGGACATGGTAAGGCTGATTCGCGGCGTAAACCGGATAGTTCTGATGATAATTCTCAACCTGACGGAGATGGACTAGCAGAAAATGAACAAAATAATCCTTGTAAATCAAATAAGCGTTTTCATGACGGACTTGGAAAGGGAACAATACGAATCTATACTAATGAAGACAACGGCAATATTCTTGGTTACACTTGGAGTACATTTAAAGAATCTCATTACTATTGTCCTGATGAAAAGGATTTAGTCATAGGTCGGTTGAACCTTAATTAAACTGCTTGAAAGTTTAGAATTTTTTTGAAGCAAGAAATGTAGCTATCCTGGTAGATAAACAACGCTAGGAGGTACTAGGAAGAAAAAGTAGGTAAAAGTAGGTAAAAGTAGGTAAAAAATGCACAAAATTACCTACTTTTTCAACCCGCTTTTTTTACCTCACGTCGTACAAGCAGTCGGTTGGCACGCTCATGTAGGTGGATATGTGACAAAAGCTAATGGAAAATTTTCCATTGGGGCTTCCGCGATCGCGAAGCGTGCCGGAGGCATATCGCCCCCATTTCCCCAACCACCCCCACTCGACTAAACCATTTCCAACTCCCTCGGTTTCGATTCAGGCGCAGGCGTGAAAGTAGTTCGGGGCTGAGACAAAGCTTTTTCCCGTTCTACAATCATCTCTTGGAAACGAGCCGCTGCTTGCTCTGTCAGGGGAATTTGAACCTCCCCGGTGTTAACGTTGGCTTTAAACACGGTGCGCTTGGACTCGTTTCTGACAAAGCAATCCCCGTTAGGGTGTACGTAAGCCGTCCATTGGTTGTCGCCAAATTTGAAGTGCTGGGTGCTATCGGAAGGAAGGTGCGATCGCATAGCCGTCGCCTGTGGGCACCGCCGTTGCTTGTAGGTTTCCGAAACGACGCTAAAGAGGGTGTCTTGCAGAGAAAGCCGCCAGTTGTCAGCTTTAGCGTTGGTGGTATGGCGTTTTCCGCTATTAACGGCTGTTTCTGGTTTTGAAACCCGTTCTTGTGGGAGTTTTGGAGGTTGGGGCGTGTTATCGTTTTGTGCGATCGCACTACGCCCAGTTTTCCCCAACTCAGAACTTTGAGATACTTCAGGTGAATCGATCGGTGGCAATTGAATTTCAGGCAACCGAATCGATTCGCGATCGACTTTCAGCATAACCGACCTGCCGCCTTTGTCGGGGGAAAGCATTGCCTCAAAAGTAGTTCCAGGGGGCAACTTAGGACTTTCGGGGGAAAATGTACCCAAATTTTTCCCGTCAAGCTGGATAATGGGAGTGCCTTGAAATCGGTAATACTTCTCGTGAGTGGGAGGTAAATCGATCGTTCCCACTTGCACAGTGACTTTCTGATCCTTCCATTTTGACTTGGAGAAATCTTCCTCTGAGTAGTCATTATCGGGATGTTTGACATTAACTACTTCTATTTGATTTACCCGATAATTTGACAAAGCATCGGAGATTTCATCCATGAATAATTTGTAGACAAGTGCGCCTCTACCTGCTTTATCTTGAGACTCAATCCACCGACAATCGACGGGAGGAACGATGAGGAGTCTGGTTTCATTACCGGAGTAGTTTGTTACCTTCAAAGAGTCGGTGTCGATGCGATCGTTAGAATTGTCTCCGTATTTGGTATCCAGTTTCGCCACCATGCTTTGGGGTAAGTTTTTGAAGGCGAATTCAACTAGCGGCAATTCGGGATGAGCAGTGGCTTCGTATGCAATTCCTTTGCTATCGAGTGCGTCTTTCCATTGGTTAGGAAGGTCAATGGTTCTGCCATCTTTAGTTTTAACTTTTTGGAAAGGAACTTGCAGCACGTAGACATCTCGCGGTAAGGCTTCGTGCAGCAATTCGTAGTCTTCTTGGAGGGAAAAGGTAATTTCCAAATCCTCTGCCACCTTCTGGCAAATTGTCCGGTGTTTGCTCAGATTATCGGAAGTGTGGGTAGCTTGGAATAAGGCATGAGCCGCCCTAGTTTTTCTATCTGGAGTATCCCAGATTTCGTCAATTTCGGCTCGATAGCTGTCATAAAGTTTGCCCATTTCCTCTTTTCGAGTTTTGATATCGCTGCCAGTGCGATCGTAGATAATACTTTTGTCCTCTTGAAATCGCTGCACCAGGTCTTTCGCCCATTGCAATTCGTTTTCTTCCCAAGGCAGGTCATTTTCTTTGCTGTGTCGGTACTCGATTCCTCTCTCTACTAAGGCATTTTTGTACTCATAGGAAACGTGCAATTCCTTCCCTTCTTTTTCATACTCAATGCCTGCTGCATTCAGTTGCTGGCGATTGTCTTTCGACACGATGAGATGAGCTGGGATGGGGGGAAGAATGTGCTGAAATTCATCTCGGTTGCGGTGGATGAGTCGCGTCTGTTCCCAATAAGGGTTAACAGCTTCTTTGGCTAGGACGTAAACAGCATTGGGAAAGTCGGCGGGCATGGGAAATTGTTTGTACAGTCGATCGTCTCCTTTGTACTGGAAAAAGTAAGTGCAGCTTTTGTGTTTCTCGCACCATTCATCTACTTTTTCTAGTAAAGTGTCGGGATTTAAACCTGTTTTCTCTTTCACTTCTTTGGCATCTTTACCCCGCAGCGAGTTTTTCTGGTAGTCAACTTCGTACTGTTCCATGATGCTGAGAGCGGCGATAAATCGCTTTTGCTGCTTGAGAAATAGCTTTTCATCTTCGCCGGGGTTGGGGAGTGCTGCTGCTACTTTACCAATGGCTAAAGCGACGATTCCGACTTCATTTTGAGAGCTGGCAACTCCAATTTGTTCTAGGGTGGTAAATTTGCGCTGACCTGCTTTAACTTTACCTTGTCTGACTTCAGAATCGTCTTCTCGATACCGAACTTTCGTATAGGGAATTTTCTCCGCTTGTACCACTTCCCCGAAGTCAAATAACCCGTCTTGTGCTGGTAAGATTTGTTGGGCAATGTGAGGAAGTTTTCCAGATTCAATGCCAAATGGTTCGTCACCGTCAAAGTCTCCTTGATGGAACTTTTCTAAGTCTTTGGGATTGAACCAAATTACCCCTTTGATTTTCGCCATGACAGCGCGGGTTTCCTCTGGAATATTTTCCAGGTTTTTTGCGTGTACATTTTGATATATCCTCAGACCATCTTTGTTAAGAATTGGGAATCGACCTTGAACGCATTCTCCTTCTTCTAAATGGTTAGCGCAAACCGTGCCTTGGGGTAAATCTTCGCAGGGTAGTGCCATTGCAGAAGTCATTGATAAAGCTCCCCTGGTTGCCAGATTTCGCCATTTGGATGCCAGCCACCTTTCTGCCATATTGGTGAATTCGGGACTGCCTATCATCAGTCCGAATTTATCGGCTTTGAGCATCTGGATGTCCTGTCTTTCCCGCTTTTTATCCTCGGTATTTTCCTCGCTGTCACCGTTAATTTCGTCGTCACTTGTAGTTGATAATTTTTCCTGCTGTTCCTTGAGTTTTCTTTCGTTCAAACGAGCCAGAAATGCTTCGCGCCTGTCGTAATCTTCAATCATGGCTTGGCGCAATTTCATCGGGTCGCGCTGTAGTGCTGCTAGTCTTTGGGCTTCGGCTTTAGCTGCTGGCACTAGGTCTTGTCTTTGGGCTGCTTCGTCGAACCAAACCCCAGTGGACTGCCAGCTTGTTTGGGTGATGCCGATTTGACTGTTTTTGCGGTTTCCAAGGATGGCTTTGGGTAATTCGTAATCGCCACAAGGAATGAGTTCTTTGAGTTGTTTTTTATTGATGCCTTTAATGCTAGAGCGGTCTAAAATGAGTTGGGGTTTGTTACCTTCGGAGTCGGCTAATGAATCGAGTAAATTGTCATCGGGACGGAGCGTTCCTTTAGCCAGAAAGCTGACTTGGGGTGTGGATTCTGTATTGTCTGTATTCCAACTGCGAAGCCAAGCGAAACGAAATTGGCTGGCTCGATTTTTCTCGCCGCCGATGCTTTTGAGTAAGTCGGAACTGATTGCACCGTGACAGTCTCCGGTTCGATATTTAGCATATTGCGGGTCGGTGAAATCAACAATTTTTACTCGCAGGTGGTCGCATTCTGATACGCCGGACATACAAGTGCTGACTAGAAGGGAACCGTAGCGACAGGCAGTGTCTTTTTCGGTTACGAATAAGTCTCCTATCTTTTTGGCTAGGGTTTCGTCACCAAAATAATAGCTGTTTCCAGATTGAAATATCATGCGTCGCTTGATGCCGTCTTCTGGGTCATGGATGCTGGCGCGTAATTGGCGAGAATCTGGATTGGATTTGTCGAGTTTGACGATCGTTAATGACTTCAGTTCCTCTGGTTGAAACATTGCTTGCAGAATAGAGTGGCGCAGGATTTCTGGATTGTTGAAAAATTTGCCTGCATTTCGACCTTTGGCATCAGTGTAAGCGGCATCAAAAACGGGAATCTTGAGTCCTTGTTCGGTAACAACTGTGGCGACCATGAGTTGATTTCTCCCTAGAATCGAGGTGTTAGAATAGGAATTGTTGAAACAGTTGGTAAGGCAGGTAAGAAAAGTCTATCTAAGCCTTAACAGGTTGAAACTCGGTCAAGTGTTGACCGTTGGAAGTGTTTTTGAGGTGATTGAAATGGAACTAAAGGTTGATGCAATTGTTAATCCGGCTCTGTTTGAAGATGAGGATACTGAGCTGGTGGAATTGGCGATCGCTCCTGAAGATGAGGATAAATACCCATTCGTGCGTCCCAGTAGCGCTCCTGTTGATTTGATGGACAGACCGGGGAGAGCGATCGCAGAATGGGAGAATATGGATTTTGATGAGCGAATTCAGGCTGACCCTACTTATATAGATAGGATTTAAGTTAGGGATTTTTTCTACGGGGCGGCGATAGCCGCCCTTTAAGTCCAAAGGGGCAACAAACTCTTATAGGAAAAGTTAGGATTAGGCATGGTCAATAGCGAAACAACAAGCCCGAATGTAACAGCCTCCGAACTCAGCCTGCTCTCTCAGTTAGATGAGTTAAGGAGTGCTTGGCAGGAATTTTATCCTAAACAAGCAGAGGGTGGTTTACTGGCTTTGAGCGGATTCGATCACCAATTTATGTTGACACTGCTGAAAATTGTTCGTCAATGGAAAGAAGCTTCTGAAGCGGAGCGCCAAGACCCGAATACAGCTCATAGAGTTCTTACTGAAGCCATTTCAGACATTACTGAATCAGGTAAAGTTGTTACCCTCACACAAGTCAAACGAACTCTTTCAGGCAAGGCGATTGGTAAAGCGCTTGAAGAACTTTGGGAAATTTTCAATCTTGCCTCTAAGCATACACCTGGATTGGTAGAACACTTACGGTTCAAAATCTCTGGAAAGTTTGAGGATAATAGGAATCCTAATAAAGTTATTAAAGAATGGAACCCTATATTACAAAGAGATCAAGCAGAAAGGCTTGATACATTCAAAACTTGTGTCAGCTATGAGTTTGTTGCTGACCCAAGAACCGACTTAACGACAGAGTTAGAAAATCTTTCACGGGATGAGGATACAGAAACAACTATAGGACGATGGTTAGGCTATCTTCTTCAACTTGGTTCAGGCTTATCTCCTGAGCGTATAAGCGCTCTTATATGGCGGGAACTCATAAATGATAAAAGCTTGGAAGCGTTCCGAGCAACACAGGCAAGATTATTCAGCCTATCCCACTATCGACTTCGTGCTGTTCGACATACACTGGGTGGCAGTCTATCTCTACCCAGGACAGATTTACTCTCACAGCTACAAGCATCTGTACTCACGAAGCGGATCACCCTTATCATCGGTTCATCGGCATCTGGAAAATCAGCGCTTTGCAAGCTGGGTATGCAAACAAGCTTTCAAGATTATACGCGCTTGTTTCTCCATCCATCTGACATTATTTCCTTCACAGAAACCCCAGACTCTACATCTAGCCCACATACGAGACGTATTGATGAACTCTTAACAGCTCAGGTAATTGAGAAACCCATCATCATCATAGATGACCTGAGTGATGCCGATGATCAAAGCTTTGATTGTGTACTTAACCTCCTTCAAAATGCTCTAGCTAACGAAACATCAACGGATGTGCGCTTTGTACTCGTGGCACATACAGATGCTGAATCCAGAGTTCGCGACAAAATTGTTGCCCGACTTGGCGCAGAAGTTTCTATAAATGTTGTTAAGCTTCCACAATTACCTATAAACGATCTTCAGTTATCCAATGCTTTACCAGGCGATGTTGCAAGCCTTGTTCAACGCGCTGATGAGTTTGGCCCTGCTTTAAACCTTAAGCTTCTTGACTGGCTGATTAGTAGCGTTCAACGGGATAATATCAATGTTTCATCCTTCAAAAATGACTTAGACCTACTCGCTTGGTTTTGGCGCTCTCATGTGGGGGATAGCCATGAAGCCAGTGAAGAAAGTCGTGTCTTAATTAAAACAGCCATTTCATTAGCCGATAAATTTACTCCCGATCTATCTCTTTATGACTCTGGGATTGAATCCAAAATCCTATATACCCTGGTGCGACGAGACTGTCTTCGAGTTGTAGAAGAAAAAGTAGCTGTCACACACCGTTTTGTAGGAGATTGTGCAAGGTTTCGCTACCTTCTGGGGAAACGTCGCGAACTAGATGTCAGTGAGCTTGCAACGAAGCTGAGAAATCCTCTTTGGTCTCAGCCAGTGCGCTGGTTTGCTTTGTATCTTGCGATGGAGTCAGAAGAGACTGAAATATGGCAGGAATTGCTTCAAGAGGCAAAGGAAGGTAATCATTTACAACTTATTGACTTACTTCTCGATGGCGCAATTTTGAGTAGAAAGGGAGGCTACGTCCTTCAGAGTTGTTCTGGCGAACACCTTCCTTTTTTCATCGAGCGTCTCATCTCTCGTCTTCTAGCGATCGCAACTTTTCCAAATCCAGCCCTTGCAGGAATCTCTGAATCTACGTCTGCGGGCACAAGGCTGGTCATACAGGAGCAGATAACGGGAATTCCAAAAGCGCATTTGTGGGAACCTGTGTGGCGATGGCTCTTATCTCAAAATCCAGAGACTGTAATCGAGGAATCTTGTTTAGTTTTCAGAGCGGCTGAGGCTTGGCTGAACTGGGGAATATTTGCAGAAAATTTTTCCTTACGGGTTGAGGTTGCAGAGTTTGTTCTTAACTTGCTCCAAAGAATATTGCTGCCCGATCCCGATCCACCCGCTCCTGAACCAGAAGCGCGAGTAGACAGTTGGGAAGACCTAAACCAGATAATCGAGCTAAGACAGAAAGGAGCGTTACCCTTCCCTGTCCATAAAAAGCAATACTATTTAGGTAATTTTTCATCAAATGCTTTTGCCTGTATAGTGTTTGCGCTCAAGATTATTCCAGAACGTTCAGCCTGGTTTTTGAGAGTTTTAGCAGGACGAGAGATTACAGCAGCAAATAGATTAGAACCAACTGAAACCTCTTTTTCTTTCACTAGAGATGGTGTAGGTGTGCTTGAGCCTCCACATCCAAAAGGGCCATCAGGAAAAGTTAATAAGAACTTTCGCAAGTTCATGCTTAAGCAAGGAGGTATATATCTCAATTGTGTAGTTCGTATCAATCCACAACTTGGTGCTGAATTACTTTTAGCTCTGACTATTTCACCGCCAGGTTATCGTTATGAATTCGATAATAACTCTAATAGGTTAACCAATTATCTTGGAACAAAAGGAGCGGACGAGATTGATGTCTGTACATTCAAGTTTATTCCGCTCCTGTCTCTCTTACAAATTAATGAAGTTCTTGCCATTGATGTTATTGCAACCCTTTGTAAGGTAGCCACAGATTACTGGCATGAGCATCGCTGGGTAAAAAACAAACTGGAGGGTATGCCAAAAACTGATATTGATGGTGTAACTTTACTTGTTGGCGATAGTAGAAAATATTTTAAAGGTGGTCGTCATGCACTATATTGGCATCGCAAGTATCCTTGGTCTCCAAATATTGTCGCTTGTTTCTTAATGACGCTGGAGGGATGGCTCTACAGTCGTCCGACTAAAGCAGCACTCGAACGTTCTATATCAATTATCTTTGAGCGTGCTGACACTGTTGCAATACTTGGGGTACTCATTTCGCTGGCTAAATGCGCTCCCAATCTTTTGAAAGGTTCCCTACTACCTCTATTGTCATCACTACAACTTTTAATCTGGTTAGATTTTGAAGAGATTGATCGAGGACAAGATTTTGCCTTCGATTTTTTGAAGGCATGGAACCGACTGTCAAAGGAACAATATCAAGAGTTAGCTGAATTTCATCAGTTATCTCACAGAAAAATTCCCCTTTTAGAGATAGCACTCCGAATGTGGCTAGAGGGAGACATTCCTTTTGATGCAACATCTCAGATTTTGGCAGACTGGGATAATCACCAACTTAATTTTATTCCAGCGGTCAGTCGCTATCGTGCATTAAAAATCCGAGCTTGGTTTGATGGCAACAACTGGCTGTCGGAAAAGGATGAACATGGAACTAGAAGCTTTGGCTTCGTCGGTACTCTACCTGAAGATCCTGAAGTTGATGGTCAAACCGAATCTGCAATTTGGAATCTTCAGCATTTCCAAATCGTAATGATGTGCCGAAAAATTGTAGATGGTGAGTTGCAAAAGACACCGGAACTACATAGGGAGTTTGTTACTCTTCTGACCAGTGAAAAACAGCTTTTTTCTCTACAAGAATGCTTGGGAAAGAAAGCTTTTATCGATACAATTTGGGCAACCATTGCTGTTATTCTAGAGTTTCCTATTGATAATCTCAACCCAGAGCTGGAGAACTACATCACTGATTATGCTAGTGATTTTTCTAATCTACCGATAAGTTTAGATGACGGCAGTCGTTGTCAGAATTATAATATGGATGCTGAAGCTTTTCTCGCTCATGCAGCCCCTAAATTACTGCGAAGATGCAAATCTGAAACCTTACTTCGAGCATCTGCTTTCCGTTGCTTTATTGGTGTCCGCAATTGCAATACATCTGCTTTTATGAGTTCATGGATAAGAGAATATGGGCTTGTTCACCCTCTCACCCAAGAACTCATCAATATTGTACCCCGAATAGCCCGCCTCATTTCCGTGACTCATGCAATATCCTATGCTAAGGTTATCCAAAATTTTGCTAACCCAGATGGGTCTTATCTAGTTCCGCGTCCGGAATTTATTGATGAAGAAATAAGCAAAGGAGAAGATCCTCAAATTGAAGAGGCATGGTCTAGTTTTCAAAATGAGTTTGAGGAGAAAAACAATCCAGTAATTTCTATAATTGATGCTTCTCAATGGATTCCAGAAATGCTGCTCCAACCTCTGCAACAACAACCTCGCTGGTTACACAATTACTTGGATTGGGATTTTTTAGCAGCAGCCTTGATTCCGGTGCTAGAAGCAAAGCCAGATAGCGATATAGAGCTGGATTTAATCAGTTTATTACGCGAGCAAGTGCTTTTTGCTTTGTTGCACGAAAGGGCAACAGTGTATGTAGATAACAAAGCAGAGCAAGAAGAGGATGGAGATGATTCTGTAGAAACACAACTTTCTTCAGCTCAATCTCAAATAATAGATACGATAGTAAAATCAACTTCTAGCGAAGTTGCTACACGAATTAATCTAATTCTCCAGGTTCTCAAAAATGTTGACCTTGTAGATTGCATTGTTTTAGGTCATGTTGTAGATAGTTTGAGTTACTGTATTGTTGAGAGCAATTCTTCGGACATAATTGACTACTCATTTAGAAATTACACAGCCTGTACATTTGGAGAATATCTTTTTGACCTTAGAAATCAGCCGGAGTCAAATCTGCGATTCTTCGGTAGCGTCAGGGATATTTGGGAAAAATTGATTGACCTGCTGGGGCAAGTGTCTCAGGATAATCTTAAGTATGAAACTCAAGCAGATCAATGGCTGATGGAGTTTTTAGAGCGTTTTCAAGAAGTCTTACTTCCTGATTGGTGGTTGAGAAGAAAATTGTACCGTGTTGGCAAATCAACGAATTATAGATATTTCCGCCGTTTACTTTTCAAAATGCTCATCCAAAATCAGGAACTCTTACCCAGTAGTAGAAATGACGAAAGTGAACTTTTAGTTCAAGTTTTTGCTGAACTCTGGGATTCAGATCGCAGTTGGATAATAGATAGACAAATTCGACTTAGTGGTCTGCAAACTTTGTTGGGGCAATTACAGGAAATTGACGCAGTAGGCGCAAGAAAGCTAGCAGATCAAATAGCAGATTCCCTAGTACATCCATCTGACGAAACAAATTTTTGATAAAGAAACTCGGTTTCTGTGTCGTTCGATGGCAAACTAAACACAGAAAAAGAATTTGGGTGCTGTATCAATTGTCACCTTTCACGAACAAATGCTTGGCTGTCACGCCTATATTAATCGCGATCGCACCCTCAATGACATAGTGAAAGGATATGAGATGATGGCGCGACTGGTTAGTGACTTTAAAGTATTGCCCCTCGTCTCATTTGATGCGGGTGCAGCTACAACATTTGAACAATTAAAGTCACGACGGCTTCAACTGGCAAAGATGGATGCAAGAATTGCCGCAATTGCACTGTCCCGTAAATTGATTCTGTTAACTCGCAATCATCGAGATTTCGGGAAAGTGGCAGGGTTGGCAATCGAAGATTGGACAATTTGAGGCATCAAAAATATCTTTTGGAGTAAGGTTAGCATGGTATTATTGCTTCACTTGCGATCGCTTTTACCACCGCGCACACAGACTGCTGCGTAATATAAATCGACCTCGCCGTCCCACTCTCCAAATCAAAATAAGTCGCAAACCGTTTGAGACTCCCCGCAGCCATCCGATACAGATAATCCGCCGCCTCAGCCGCCACCCGAACATTCACGCTCTCGCTCTGCAAGTTCAGCACCGCCATCTCAGCACAAGATAGGTTATTTGTCAACTCTTCAGGTTTCGGTTTCAAAAGGTCAGGAGCCAGGAGCACCGGAGATGGCAGCCTAGCACATCCCAGCCCCCCAAAATTATAGAACTCCGGGTCAGTTTCCAAAGAACTGCCCAGCAAAATTTGTCCGGCTGCTGCATGATTTCCGCAATCCAGATACCACACGCGGGGAATTTCAGAACGGCTGTAAAATTGGTTTAACTCCAGAGCCTGATTAATTGCCGCTCTGCCGGCTGCCGTGTCCACGCACCCCACCAGGATGGTCAGTTTGTCGTAGGCGTAGCGGATTAGCTTGGGGTCAAATTCCTGCACGAAAGCCGTCGCGTCCACCCCCCAAGCGATAGAGTATCGCAACGCTAGAGCCTGCGCCTTGGGCAGTCCGATTTCCTGATCGCAGAAAGCTTGCCTGCTGATGTTGGCTTCTTCAACTCGATCGGGATCTGCGATCGCAAACTGCACCTTCTTCCCCAACTTACCCAAACTCCGTGCCAGCCGTGCAATGTGATACGACAGCCAGGAACCAGTTCCTCCCGCCCCAATAAGCCAAATATCAATCGAATCAGCTTGTCTGACAATCAGAGGCGAAGCTGACAAATAATCATAATTAAACATGGGGTAAATCTCCAAATGTTGTTTACAATTCGATGGGGTCATCTAACAAAGATGGCGCAATAGAACTAGAGTAGAATTTAGAAATCAAATCGTTTTTTTGTCCGCCCACTGTGACATCTACAATGAAACTAGGCAATTCAAATATCCAGTCAGCAGGAATGTGCCAGAATTGCCGATAAACTCCCACGCGGCAAATAATTTCAGCACTCGATTCAGTTACTTTCCCCAAAACTGCAAAAATGCGGAAACCCCCTTCATCTGCATCATCAGCACCAGAGAATAAAGCCGCCATCCGATTGTGCGAATGTACCTCTACAGTGGCGTTAATGTACGAAGAATCTAAACCGTATTCAATCGCTTTGCATTTAGCAGAACTTTGCGTTTGCTCTGGAATTACCATCCGCCATTGTCCTTGTTCCTGATGAATATGAAAAGTGATTTCTAACGGCGGTTCTGCAAGCGCGGCGATACAACTTTCCTTCCACATCTGGATGAGTATCTGCTGAGGGATTCGTCCGGGAGTTAATCGGACTAAAGGCTCAATCGGTTCTAATCCTCTGAGTGACGCGGTAAAAAGTTGAACCGGAATTATCACTTCTAAACCCGGTCTAACTGCTCTAGCAAAAATACCATTGCTGCCAATCAGGTACTCGAACATACTGCTAGAGTGAGGCGGCAGATTTTCTCCGAGTTTGACAATCTTATAATCAACCAGTTCGAGCTGGTAGGGATTAGGGTTTGGTGGTTCAATCATCAGTTATTGCTGCAACTAATTTGGCAATTATTTGCTTGGTAGCAATTAAATCTTTAACAGGGTAAGATGAACGTTTAACCGCTTTTTCGAGTTGTCCGCGTACATCACTGGGTTGTGCCCTAGATTTGCCATCACTCAAATGTCCGTTGAAAGGACTAGAGATGAACATTTCCCAAGCTTTTGTAATCGTATTGGGCGCAGCTACAGGCGGTTTATTATCTCCCCAGCAGATGCGTCCGCAAGATTGGTATGAGTGCAAATAAACGTTGGGCAGCGGAACGTGGAAAGCTTCTGCTTCTGGGTTAAATTTCGAGCCTTTAATTGCCCAAATCCAGTAATCAGATTTCAATCCCAAAAACACCATTGCTGGTAAAGGAACCAAGTGCTTTGATTCCAATAGATTTATTTCGTGTTTCTGAGGTGGTACAAATTTGATTGTCCATTCCCCGGCGCTGCCAGTTCCCCAACGTACTATCCCCGATTCAGGGTTTATCCAACCCGAATCAATCGGTGTATTTGCAAAAGCTGCTCGCAGAGTTGCTGGAGACAGACATTTGTACTTGGAACTATCCCCCGATTGATAGTGAAAAATGTAAGTACCGCCCTCAATAAAGAGAAGTTCGGCTTGAATAGCGGACAACTTTCGCGGGGCAACCTCTAGTACCTCTCGAATTATTTCAGATGCAATGTCAGATTCCATAATGCTAAGATGTGCGAAAAATTGGTGTTAGGGTCAGATTCAATCCAGTCAATCAATTCGCAGGCTTTATCTAATAGCTGAGTGGCTTTTCTCCATTCACTAGCTAGGAATTTAATGTCTTCAATTGTCCAGGGTCTTGATTCAAAATTGCGATTCCAGTAACTTTCACAGCAAACACTTTGGTCTAGCCAAATATTTCCTGTTTCCAAGTCAAGGAGTGCTAATGCTGTCGGCAAATCGCTGATAGGAGGTGCAACACGACGGGCTAATCTTTTAAGAAGTTTGAAGTTAGTTTTTTCGGGATTTGCAATGTCTTTCAAGCTGTATCCAAACGTGCATTCGTACCACGATTCCCCTTCCTCACCTGCTACCGATTCCAACCACCATCTACCTGACTGCGAAAGCGGCAGTAATATCTGCCATCCGCTTCGCAATGCGTCAATTCCTTCTTCATGGTCTTGCCAATCTACTCCTTTGGGCGAGACAGGAATTTGATAGAGGCGCTCTTCATAAGCACCCTCTATAATTATGTCGTCAATGGGAAACAGATGTTCGCTAACTAGCGAAATAAACTCCAACTCCTTCGGACTGTGACTTTCATCTTCCGAGTCGAGTTCGGATTGGCTTTTTTCCCATTCCAAAGGAAACAATTCCTGGTAAAGAGTAAGTAGCTGATAAGTGTTAAGCTTAGTCCACAAATAATCGGTTGCTGATTTAAAATCGGTGATTGGTTGGCACTGCTGTAATATTTGCAGAGCGGATTTAGCATTCCAAATTGCAGCCATATTAAAACCCCATTGGAACTGCACCAGCTACAGAGCGACTATTTAACAATCGTTCCTTAGTTCGCTCAACTGCTTTTACATCGTCTGTCCCTTTAGAAATAGCTAACTCAATAGCGTTCGCCATTTCTTTCATAGTCGCGCTATCGAGTTCTCCAGAAAGCTCTAACCGTTGTAATTTCCGACACATAGATAGTGCAGGATTAACTTCTTCTGGTGCATTGATGAGGGATTCTAAAGGAGTCATCTTCATGGTTATTTTACTCCTTTAGAGCCGTTGCGTTTAGCTACTGTAATCAGTTCTCCGGGCTTTCTAATAATGTCGGCGTTGGCGCAATCTGGGTAATAAGTTGTTAGCAGTTTACGCAGTTCATTATCATCAGCTGCTATGTCTTCATCAACAGGATGTTGTTGTCCCTCAAAGGAAATTAGCACTTTCTTTTTTGAAGTCATTTTGTTCTCTCAAAAGTAGGTATATTGTTCAAATCCCAAATAAGGTCAGTTGCGTTCCAGTAGTTTTAGACTGAGTAGAAGTTGCGGACGCGGTGGTGCTATTTGCTTCGCCTCTGGGTTTATTTGGGCTAGTGGTTCTTTTCTTTTGGTTGTGAGCATTAGCAATCTGTCGCCGCACTTGGCGATTGGGAAAATCTGCTACAAGTTCCTTCAGCAGTTCTTTTAGAGGAGGCGGTAATTCTCCCAAGGATGACTCCCTTATCGTTTGGCTAACAGGAAAATCGCCGTGACTGCTTGCTGAAATGATTACAATCCGTCCCTCTGAATGACCATCATCTGGTTTAAATGTTAGGTGCAGTTCGACGATACATTTATCGAAGATATAAGGTTCTTCTTGAGGTTCGGATTGTAAATTGCTGGATTCTTCGGTTTCAGAGAGAGTATTTTCTTCATCTTCCTCTGCCCATTTTTTATCATCTATGAAGTCTAAATCGTTCGCAGAGGTTGATGATTCAGTAGCGACTGATTTTTTAACTTTAGCTGGCGAAAGTAGAGCTAGATAAGGTTTTTGAGCTTGCCAGCGAGTTCGGTCAAATAGCAGCCCAACTTTTTGAAATCTCTCCTCTATGGTTTCTTCATCTTCAGATTGAATTGTATACTCAATTAACTCTTCGCTCGTTACCGATAAACTGGCAGCAACGACTACATTCTTTGGTGTTAACCATTTCATTTGAGCGGTGTTATTTAATAGCTTATCATAGTGTATCTGGGCGATAGCCCCCCTAACTGGTGTTAATTAAAATCATTTTTGTTCAAACCTCCACTTAGTAGTAAAAGGGGTTCATCGGCGTAGGCTTCTATTTCCAAGTAATCGGTCATTGCTTCAGCGACAGCGGCTCGCATAGAACCAAGGATTACGAATAATCGCCCATCTTTTATGGGAAAAGATATATCAAGGTGATTGTCTCCTTCCTGAATCAACATGATAAGTTTACCTCGATAAACTCGGTAAGTAATTCTATCAAATGTTGAAATGTCAAACGAGTGGTTATTGTGTCTTTTCATGGAAATAGTTATACTAGATTAATTCAAAAAAAGGTTAGCAGATAGCATATAATAGCTATCTGCGGTTAGTGAAATCTCCCCAATCTTTTGTCTGAAAACCTTCTGCTAGCCGACTCTTGCTTTCACCTTCTTATTAGAAGTATCAGTGTTTTTAGGAAGCGCTTTTTCTTTACGCCCAGTCTTCTGTGTGGTAGAATGAGTTTCCTGAGAGTTTAATGCACGATTAGAAATTACTTCAGTGGCAGCGGTCAGATTTGATGGCACGATTCCGTATTCAACTCTGAGTTTACGCTCAATTCGAGTGCCATCAACGGGAATGCCTTGTTTCCAGTCAGCTAGGATTTTGCGTTTGTTGGGTGTAACAACTAGCTTTTCTGTGCGGTACTCTGTTGGCAAATCACAAGGATTTATTAACACTTCGCAACTCGGCGGATTTTCCTTGAGTCGGATGTGACGCGAGCGCCCCACAATCTCTGTAGGAATTACTCCCATTGAGTGAAATTGTAGCAGGGTTTTATCTAGACTGTTGCGCCACCGTTCCAGTCGTTCAATTGCCTTATTATGCAGTTCTACTAAGTGTTTTAAGCGTGCTTTTACGGCACAAATTTCAGCATCTAGTTGGTCTGCTAGTTCGGCTTGCGTGTCAGCAGCAATTTCGTGGTCTGTCTGAATTTCCCAAATTTCTTTGAGGATAGCCTCTTCTTCTTCGGGAGTTTCAGCAGTTTCTAATTGATTCCAGAGTTCTACTGCTTGTATTGAATATCTGGCTAACGAATCTTTAGCTAAATACATTAGTTACCACCTTCCACAACAATGAAAATATTCATCAAAAGTTTCAATTCGAGCGAGTATGGCTAGGGTTCCTGGCGTGAGTTCATCTGGTTCAATTTCTTCATCGCCTACTTCCTTATTTTGCATCTCTGGTATTACTTCTAGGGAGTCAGGTTTGAAATCCACTACTCCAACTAAATGAGCATTAGTGTAGGAAATGAGGAGATCAGCTTCACATTTTGGCAGGGACATATTTGTGTAAAACCTAGTCTCAAGTTTAGGGGTTTAAGAATGCCTGCCATTTCGGTTAGAACCCCTTAAAGTTTCAACCTTTTTCAAGGCAGGAACTCGCTGCTTGCGAGAGGGAATTTTTTCTTCAAATATGTCGGGTAATTCTTCTGAAAGGTCATCTTCATCGTCTTCAATATCGTCATTAGTGAAATTAGCATCGTTATCCTCATCCGCGTCATCCACTTCGCTTTCATCTGTCTGGACTTCTGGTTCTGGCGATGCAGCAGGTAAGGTAGTGGAGGTAGCGATGATGTCATAGCCTAGTTCTAGGATTAGCGACTTTACTACGCTTTCCATCTGTTGTTCCGATAACCCAGGAGTCGTTCTCTTGAGTTCCTGCTGTTTCATTAGCATCCACACTTCCAGAGTTTCTTCTGGTGTTGCAGTCTTCAATGCCAATTTGATTTTTCTAGTCAGTTTGTCCCGCGTCGATTTGAGACGGTCTGTGGCAATTTTTTGTGTATTATTGGGCTGATTTGTAGGCATAAGTAGTGGCGTACCAAATTATTATTTTCACCCCAATATCTGGGCGTTAGCCCATGTATAAGTCGATGACATCGGAAATTAGGTATAGGTGTGTATAATTCCTGGGAATGATGGGATACGACGCGCATATTTAGTAAGTTAAAGGTTGAAAATACGCATAATTTGAGCTTATACATCGTCTACAAAAAGCATAATTATGAGCCAAATAAGAGGCTTTTATCCAGTTATTCTTATCCCTGATTCAATTCGTCAGTTCTGCGCGGATAACCCGATACCAGTTTTGGAAGAAAGTGCTACTCCTACAATAAAGCTGCCTTTGACACCGCGACCGCCAGTTTTAACTAATTTCCGTTACTCCCTAGTAATTCAACTTTGGATAGCCAGTGTTGCGGTAGTAATGTTGGTTAACTGGCTGTTTGGGATGAGTCTTATGGCTTTCGGGTCATCGCTGGTATGTGCGTCAGTTAGTGCAGTAGCGGCTTTCTCTTATCTGCGGTTTGTTGATTTTCAAGTGCGCGATCGCTACAAGCAACGACTGGCTGAGTATCAACAACAATTAGTTAAATATGAAAGTTATCAATGGCGTCATTTGCAGTTAAAAGGTAAGGAAATTGAGCAATATAATTCTTTATTACAGGAGCGATATAAGCGGCTTTTGAGGTTATTGAAAAAAATTGTTCAACCGCCAGCAGGTCAGGGTAAGGGAGGAGTACAGCAAGGGGTCAGTGAAAAGCAGTTTTTTGTTTACTTATGCCGTTATTTTTCTGGGTTTTATGACTTCTGTATGGGGGGTGAGTTTCCTATACCTGGTACATCTTTGTGTTATACTGCCGACTTTATTCTAGTTCATCAATTAACAGGTTTAGCTATAGATATTGAGATTGATGAACCTTATGATGGGCGAACGGGAAAGCCTCATCATTGCGTGGATAGGGGTAAAGATAGTCGGCGCAATCAGTTCTTCTTAGAGAAAAATTGGGTAGTAATTCGGTTTTCTGAATTGCAAGTTGTCAAATATCCTGATGCTTGTTGTAAAGTTATTGCTAGAGTTATTTTTCAAATCACCGGTGATTATAGAGGTTTAGTTCAGTTGGGAAATGTTGCTGATTTGCTTTTGCATAAGCAATGGACAGTCAAGGAAGCAGTTTATATGTCTAGAAGTAAGTTTCGTAATTTATATTTATCAAATAATTTTTATAAAAGTACGTAATTAAATAATAGTATTGCGTATAAGCTTCGTAGTAACATTAGGTCAACAGAAAGGAGTTAAAATAAGAAAGCGATGGCCCCACAGCCTACAAGGTAAGAAGATTGTGGGGCTATCGCGAGTAGTTCACCTTAAATTTTGGGTAAGCACCTTAATACTTCCCGAATCAGAAAGAGGGCATCACTGTGATTGCCTGTGGAGATAGCACTGAGAATTTGCTTCATCAGCAGTGGGTCTACAGAAGTAGGAAGCAGCCAAATATTATTGTTCTTGCCAAAGATCATCAACTGGTCTAGGGAGTCTGACCACTTGGGCCACAGGGCGGAGTTGAAGGCCAGAGGATGACCTCGCAGATAGGCAACTTCAGTAAGATTTGCCATCAACAGAGAGCCAAAAACTCGCTGCTGTTTTGCTGGCTTGTTACCTGCTGGAAAAATATTTTGCAAGTTTTTCCCCATCTCACACCATAGTTTGTAGAAGTTCCCTATATAAGCTTCCTCGTTGTAAACTCCTTCTTTTTGCAAGGTATAGAGCAAGCTAAGAGTGTGGGCTGCAAGGAAATCACTGGTCAGGTCATACTGTCCCATCAACTCTGACCCAGTAATAACCTTCATTCTGCCAACATCGGCATATTCCTTGAATCCTTGGTAAACGTGGGATGCTTCATGTAAACCGAACAACGCCAGTGCATCAACTAAAGAGTCGGAGGGAACCGTGTCAGCAAATTTCTGGTGAGCCTCTGAATTCAAAATTAAGATTTTGTTTACGTAGCAAGGCTTGCAACTAGCTTCTCCTAAAGGCTCAAAGCTAAAACCTTTACGGTAAACTTGCAGAGGTATGGTAACTGCCTTAGTGCAAGGAGCTATACGTGATATGTCAGGAGCTAATTCCAAAAGTTGCCTAACTATCTCGTTGATGCAGTTCTCTGTATATTTCCAAGGATTCATAGTCATTGGCTCCTCAATAGCTTGTCTGTATAGAGCCAAACTATCGAAAGGTTATCTCATATATTGGTAGTAAAAGAATTCTCAGTTTCCTGAGAAATACCAAGTATGGATAAAAAGCAAGTTAAAGCTACCTTCGATAGTCTGCGACGATCGCGGAAGTGTAAAGCTGTTCTTGAAAGACTTCTAGCAGGTCACAGCCGCCCTAAAATCCAGGTTGACTTGGAGATGAGCGAGGACGCTCTGAACCAGAACTTAAGGCAGCTTTACAAAAAGTTTCATATTTGGGGAGATGACGAACGTAAACTACATCGGCTAATCGATCTAATTCGTACATCCTTGCCTGAACTAATCGGCGATGAGTGCGAAATGCCAGTCGCCGTCAAAAAGCGCCAAGATTGGGGAGAGGCGATTGTACCTGTTTTCTTTGGACGTACTGACGAGTTAACTACGCTAAAGCAATGGATTTTACAAGACAGTTGTCATTTGGTGGCACTATTGGGTATGGGAGGAATTGGTAAAACGGCTCTGTCTGTAAACCTTGCACAACAAATTCAGGATGAGTTTGATTACATTATCTGGCGAAGCCTTCGTAACGCGCCACCCATCAAAGAAATTCTGGCGGATCTAATCATATTTTTATCCGATCAGCGGGAAATTAATTTACCCGAAGCCATAGAGGGCAGAATATCGCTATTGATTGATTATTGTTGCCAGCATCGGTGTCTGCTGGTATTAGATAATGCTGAAGCGATTTTACGCGGAGGCAATCGGGCTGGGTACTATCGAGAAGGTTATGAAAATTATGCTGACCTATTTCAGTGTGTGGGAGAGACTCCATCACGTAGCTGTTTGGTGTTAACTAGCCGAGAGAAGCCCAGAGAAATTGACCGACTAGAAGGAAAAACACGACCAGTTCGGTCACTACAGCTAACTGGTTTGAAAGAAGAAGCTCAGGAAATACTTAAAGAAAAAGGTTTATCTGGTTCAAATGAAGAACTTAGAAGACTAATTGAGTTTTATCAAGGTAATCCCTTGGCATTGCAGATAGCTCCTGCAACTATTAAAAGATTATTTAACGGTAATATCTCTCTATTTATCGAAACAGGGACAGCGGTTTTTGGTGATATTTACGATTTGTTAGAAGAACAGTTTAGTCGCTTGTCACCTTGGGAAAAGGAGGTAATGTACTGGTTAGCAATCAACCGCGATCCAGTTTTATTAACTGACTTAGAAGAGGACATTGTATGGCGAGTAGCATTACGAGAACTAATAGAAGCTTTGGATTCTCTAGGACGGCGATCGTTACTTGAAGAAAGTGAAACAGGTTTTACGCAACAGCCAGTAGTTATGGAGTATATGACTGACAGATTGATCGAAAAGGTTTACGAAGATATCATCAATTGGGAAATGGCACTGTTTAACAGCCATGCTCTGATCAAGGCTACGGCAAACGATTATGTGAGAGATACTCAAGTTCGCCTAATACTAAAACCAGTTGTGAATAAACTGTTCGCGGAATTTGGGAGTGCCATAAATATTGAGTATCATATGACTCAATTTCTATCAACGATGCGAGAGCGAAACCCGAGAAAACTAGGATATGCTGGAGGAAATATCCTGAATCTGCTTGTTCAACTGAAGACGGATTTGAGTTGCTATGATTTTTCTCATCTAACCATTTGGCAAGCGTATTTACAGGATGTAAATTTGCACCATATAAACTTTGCTTACTCAGCGTTGGCTAAGTGTGTTTTTATTAAAATATTCGGTAGTATTTCAACCGTCGTAATCAGTCCAGATGGGAAACTTTTAGCTACGGGTGATGTTGTTGGTGAGATTCATTTGTGGAAAGTTTTAGATGGGCAACAAGTTCTTACCTTTAAAGGACACAATAATGGAGTACGTTCAGTTGCTTTCAGTCCTCAAGGTACAATCTTGGCGAGTGGGAGTGAAGATGGAACAATTAAGTTGTGGGATGTCAACACTGGTCAATGCCTGAAAACTTTGCCGGGACATACAAATTATTGGGTATGGTCAGTCGCCTTTAGTTCAGATGGGCAGACTCTCATCAGTGGAAGTACTGACCGAACCGTAAAACTGTGGGATGTTAATAGTGGTCAGTGCTTCAAAATTTTACAAGGACACACCAATTGGGTATGGTCAGTTGCCTTTAGTCCAGATGATAATACTATAGCCAGTGGCAGTTATGATCAGACAGTAAAACTATGGGATGTTAATAGTGGTCAGTGTTTCAAAACTTTGCAGGGACACCATAACGCAGTACGTTCAGTTGCTTTCAGTCCCGATAGTAATATCCTAGCTAGTGGGAGTGACGATCAAACGGTAAAACTATGGGATGTTAATAGTGGTCAGTGTTTTAAAACTTTGCAGGGACACCATAACGCAGTACGTTCAGTTGCTTTCAGTCCCGATAGTAATATCCTAGCTAGTGGGAG
>NZ_JAUBOY010000074.1:0-21361 GCF_036700465.1 Microcoleus sp. T3_A4
AAACT
Organism: Microcoleus sp. T3_A4; assembly: GCF_036700465.1. Classification (NCBI taxonomy): domain Bacteria; kingdom Bacillati; phylum Cyanobacteriota; class Cyanophyceae; order Oscillatoriales; family Microcoleaceae; genus Microcoleus; species Microcoleus sp. T3_A4. The sequence continues at coordinate 6 of NZ_JAUBOY010000074.1, forward strand.
TATATTTAACTCACCTTGAATATATCGATCGCTCCTGCTAGTGGTCTGCGATCAATTATTCAGCAAACCCTAGTTAGAAGATGAAAGTCAACCTTAAATCTCTAGATTATTACTTGAGTCTGAAATATCCTATCAATTTTTATCCAGAATCTGAAGGTTATACAGCCATAATAAAAGACCTTCCGGGTTGTATGTCTGTGGGGGAAACTTTGTGGGAAGCGATGGAGAATATTCAGGAAGCTAGGGAATTGTGGATAGAGACTGCTTATGAGTGCGGCGATGAGATTCCTTTACCTGCTAAAAGTTAAAGTAGGGTGCGTCGCTTCGACAATTCTCGGCAATAGTAGCTATCCGATTGCTCGGATTGAGATTTAAATCATGAGTAACCGCCGATAAAAACTCTTCTATTCCATCAAGCAATGGCTGTTCGTTTATACTTTTCTCCACCAAATATATTAACAACATATAATTTCTGGTCGCATCAAATGTATGTGGGTCGGTGTAACTCAAATCAGGAATCACTGAGTGGCCACCTATAATACCGGGTATATGCTCTATCCAGCTCTCTGTATTTTGGTTGACACCTTCTCTAGCAGCATAGGCACAAGCAGCCGCAGCAACATCAGCTATTTGTATGCCAGGAAATTTATCGGATTCCACAAATTGAACTTCTTGGGATAGATTAAATGTAATGGGTTCTTCTACTCCTTGAAAAAAGTCAGTATAAATCTTATCCTCTCTCCCAATCATAGTATCCAACAGTCCCTTGTTTTCTTTTAGTGGTTTACTAACATCACAAAAAACTTTAAGTTGGTTAAACTCTTTTCCCGAGTCACAGAGAATAGATAACAAAGCCGGGTACGAAAGCTCTAAAATCCACTTGCCTATATCAGTTCCTTGTAAAGAGTTTAATTCTTGATTAATAGTATCTCTATGATGAATACAGAAAGTCTTTATGCCGTCGAGTATAGGCGAAATATCAGGTGTTTTTGAAGAACTAAAAAGATAGTTAAGTTCTGTGTCCTCCAAACTTCTCATAAGCTTCTGAAAATCGCTAAATATTTTTTCAGCATCCGCGCTCTGAGATACAAACTCTACATATAAAATGTTGCTGATAAATCGGTGAAATTTTATCTGGTAAAATAGAGAGTTTTTTTCTGATAAAACTGGCTCAAATATATATTCATACAATTTGCAAGCTAAGTTGAATTTTTTATGATATACAGCTACTTTTATGCGATCCTTAAAATTTATCAATATCTCAGCTATTACCTTTTGACCCTTGGAAGATTTAAGAAGGTTTCGACCTTTTAATTCGCCACCTTGTAGCTTATATTTTTGAATTATATTATTTACATATTCTGTAGCTTCTTCATGGTTAATTGCTACACTTGCATAAGCAAAAATCGGTGAATCTCGGTCCATAAGATTATTACCATTGCAACCTGATTCATCGCAGTAAATTTCTTGAATGGTTTGTTTCATAGGGATTTTTAGTTTAATTGTGAGGAGTGTGTATTACTCGTAATTTTTGTATTATAACATAAAATTACAAAACCACACCACTTCAGAAATGAAACTTAACAGCCTCCTTTCACAAAGGAGAATTAACAAAATAATACAGGACTTGGTATTTGAGTACGCTCATAAAAACTGCTTGCTATGATAAGAGAGTGGGTCGATCGCACTTTTTCCCCAACCCCTCCAAAATCCCAGGCTACACCCCTGTAACACGATCGCAGGTACCATCGCCTATAATCGAAACTAGCCCAACTCTCATCAGTTGAGAAACCGCCATGAGTCAACACAAGGAAGAAATTAGCTATTCAGAGAAAACAGAACGTCTCAGAGTTATCGGTCAGTTTATCAAAACTGTGACACCGATGATTTGGACGATCGTAATTTTAGTAGTCATCATTCCCCTATTAGGTAACTTTCTAATTTCCCAGTCACTAACAAATACCGGAACCACAGCAGTTGTAGTCTCGCCCCCACACGATTTTAGCAAAGTCAACCAAGACGTTAAAAACGCTATCCAACAATCCCATATAACTGCCGAAACTTTCGCATCTAAAGAGTTGGACAAATGGGAAACCGAAGTAATCGCGCGGGTTGACAACAGTTTCCTCGATTGGTACTTTGATTACTTCAATCAAAAAAAGATGGAGTTTACCGTACCTTTTAATTTCTTGAAATCTGCCGTACTCAACAGATTTGATATGACAGCAGCATCTCGTGCTGTTTCCGAAAAATTAACCGAAGACTTTCAAAGAGAATTTGCTAACCGCGTGCTGGTTCCCAAAAATGCTCAACTGCGATTTCAATTAATCACTCAAGATACTGCTAATTTGTACATATCAGAAGTTAGCAAAAATGTGAAAGTAGTTCAAAATAATTATAATATACCGCAAGTACAGTGGGACAAATATCTCAACGATATTGCCACCACAATTAGCGACAAAGGAAACGTCTCGAATTTATCATTAAAAGTATTAGTTGGCGGCAGCGGCTACTTAATTGCTAAACCCTTAATTTTGGGAGTAGCAGCTAAAGTTGGTAGTAAAGTTACCGCAAAAGTTGCTAGCAAAGCCGCCGCCAAGGTAGCCACAAAAACAGGCGGTACAGTTGCTAGTCAGTTGGGAGTGAGTTTAATCGACCCGATTGTCGGCATCGGGATTATCATTTGGGATTTGTGGGATTACAATCACACAGTCAAAGTAGAAAGACCGATTTTGCGGGAACACATTGTAGAATACTTGAAAGATGTCAAAAAGTCCCTGCTCACAAATCCTGAAAGCGGAATCATGGCAGCAATTTATCAGTTAGAAAGTGGTCTTCTCAAGTCACTTTAATCATTGAAATCTCGTCTGAATGATGTGTGTAAATCCCCGAAATGTGGTAATTTTACTGCAAGAATAAAAGGGGGTAGACAAGTAGTTAGGGCTAGCAGCGGGTACTCCAAATCGCTACTGTGCGCGATCGAACACCCGACTGTGGGCGATCGCACTCATGTAGCAAAAAAATAGAGAAAAATGAATTTTAAGCAAGGGAAAAAAAGAGAGGATGTTGGGACAAAAAGAAGAATTGCACAACTTTATTTACCCTAAAAAGATATCCCGTAAGCGACGATAAAACAAGGCTTTAGACTCATATTACAGGGATTTAGTTGTCGCCATTTTTAAAAAATTAGCGGTCGATTATGACTTGTGGCATTTACAGCAGAAGAATTTAAAAGCTCCGATTGACAGGGTAGATTTCGGGCGGGAGTGCGTTTTAGCGATGAAGATCTACGGCGAGTCTTGTACGGAATTGCTGAATTATTTGACGGAGTTGTTTTAGTTCAAAAAGGCCTAACTTCTAAGCAGGAAGCTTGGTCGGCTTGGTCGAAATTGGGGCAAGGAATCGAACCGTTGATGAAATAATCGAAAGTCAAGGATCGAATCGGCAGTGGCGATCGCCCCCTGAGACTAAAATTAACTAAAATTGCAAGTATTGGTCGATCGACCCCCGTTACTCGACTATATTTGGATTCAAGGTTTGCTATACTCCAGAAACAGACACATATTAACCTTTGGAAAATCAATAGGCCGGAGCTATGACATCCTATGCAACCTCTACAGCAAGAGCCGAGATGAGTGAGATCCGGCGCTTGAAAAACATACTGCCCCCAGAACTCCAAAGTTGGGTAACAGTAGAAAAAACAATAGAAGTTAATCCTACCCTGATCCGCAGCGAAGAAATAGGCAAAGACCAGGTAGAAATCCAAATAGACCTGATCCGCTGGGAACAGCTAGCAATGGATCAGCGCAACCTCCTATTTTGGCACGAAGTCGCCAGAATCCAAAACGACACCATCCCCAGAGACGGTTGGGAAATGGCAGCCCTCGCCATTGGTTTAGGCGGCGCCGTCGGCGAACTTTGGGTGCAAGACGGCTTGCTGCTGCTACTGGCCCTATCCCTGTGTGGCGTCTCCGGCTGGAGACTTTTCCAAAAAAACAACGGAGAGAAAAGTTTAAAAGAAGCAATAGACGCCGACGAAAAAGCCCTGGCCCTGGCCACCCGCTTCGGCTACACTCTCCCAAACGCCTACAAAAGCCTCGGCAGCGCCTTAAAAACCTTAATTGAGCAAACCTCCAAAAAACAGCAGCGGGCTAAATACGAAGCTCGTCTCCAGGCCCTCAAACGCAACGCAGCCAAAGCCAAAGCCAAAGTCAAACCCATCACCCGCGAAACCTCCCAGTCAGAAAACGTCTACAATTCTTAACCTCATCCCCCGACGCTGGTTACGGGGGTTTTCCAGTTAACCGTTAACTGTTGACTTGTGGGTTAGCTGTTAACTGTTAACTGCGATGGCTATCCGGTGCAAGACAGGCACCAAAATGATTAACGACAAGATTAATCGGCCTGAATCCACAAAAATCTTGATTCCGATGTTAAAGTTTGGCCGCGACTGCGTTCAAAAATCTTTGGGCCAAAACTGGCACTGGTAGACTTAAGTCTATTTTTGCCTTTGATATCATTCTCGGCGGGCGAGTTTGCAGGCGTTTTTGTAAAGTTTGTATAAAGCTAGCCTTTTGTTAACCATAATATTTGGTAAAGGTGGAGCTGCTAGGACAGAATAGGCTAAAGACATAAGCTTGAAATTTGAAACCAGGACTTCATGGTCAGTCAAACCCCAGAGGCAGATTTTCGGGTAACGTACTCGGACGAGATTCCCTCAGTTCACATACCCGTGCGCTTGAGCGTACTTGAAGCTGTAAACTTCAAGACAACCTGCCAGCAACTTTTTTCGGAAAGCACCACCGTTCCCAGCAAGATTGTCCTAGACTTCAGTCAGACGACATTCATCGACAGTAGCGGGATCGGTGCTTTAGTCAGCAATCTGAAATTTGCCAAACAGCGTGGTAGCGACTTGGTGCTCCGAAGCCTCAAGCCGCAGGTGATGGCAGTATTTGCTCTCACCAGCCTAGATCAAGTGCTAACGATCGAGCAGCCCTCTGCAACCTCAACTCCCACAGAGACCAAGCCCTCGGACAATCAGCTACCGATGACCCACCCCTCAGTGCAATCGTGGGTGAAGCGGCTGATAGACATTGTTGGGGCAATAGTCGGTTTGATAATTACAGGAATTTTGCTCGTACCCATAGCTGCAGCCATCACTATCAACGATCCAGGCCCGATATTTTTCGGTCAAACCCGCTGTGGCTGGATGGGCAGACAATTTCGGATTTGGAAATTTCGATCGATGTGTACCAACGCCGAAGCCATGAAAGCCCAAATCAAAAATCAGGCTTCTGGCGCATTTTTCAAAAATGACAACGACCCGCGGATTACCAAGGTCGGGCGCATCTTACGCAAAACCAGCCTCGACGAACTGCCGCAGTTTTGGAACGTGCTCAAAGGCGAAATGAGTCTAGTCGGCACTAGACCGCCTACCCCAGACGAAGTTGAGCGTTACGAAGTCCCTCAGTGGCAGCGTTTGGATGTCAAACCCGGGATGACAGGGGAATGGCAAGTCAACGGTCGCTCTCAAGTCCGCGATTTTGAAGATGTCATCCGTTTAGATTTAAAATACCAACAAAACTGGAGCCTGGTGTATGACCTCAAACTAATTGTCAAAACTGTAACAGTCCTGTTTAACAAAAATAGTGGCGCTGTTTAGGAACCCTCAACAACCCACCACTGAACTTTGAGGTGCTGTTGCCAACGAGGGGGGCGGGAACTCGAACTCGATACTTAGTCAAGCAGACGATCGCTAGCGGTACCTACGTTAGCATTAAGTGTTAAAATTCACACGCCCAGAAAATGCACAGCTAGTTGCCAGCTCTGCAATCAGAGCATTAATAATTAGCAATTGGCGAGTTCGAGGTCATACTCAAATGATCCCAGCATGATTTTCGAGGACGAGAAGAACTCACCTGTGTTTAGAAAAGTAGCGACTGCTAACACGGTCGAAGCTTAAATCACTTCCTCGCAAGCTGACTCGGGAATTTTCCCTATTTAAACGCCCTACCGAGGCGGATTACAGTATCGGAAGTCTCTCATTTGCTGTGCGAGTAAATGGTGCGAAAGGAATGCTCACCTTGAGGCAAAACGGGCTTCTTCAACTCAAGCTTGACTTAACTAATATGTTGCCAAGACCTTGCCCTCCTTTTTCTCTCCCTCCGGCGCTGAGTACAGCGGTGGTGGGGGCCGACCAGGGGGAAGAAAGATGAAAGACAAGCAACCAAAGGCCGAGTGGCACCTGCAGGTTGAAACAGACCTGAATGCTTTAACATCCGTTTTGGAATGGTTGGAGAATATCGTTTTGCCCATGATACCAGCGGATTTCTGGTGGCAGTGCCGGCTGATAATCAACGAAGGCTTTACAAACGCTGTCCGACACGCTCACCAGAACTTGCCCCCCACGACACCCATCGACATTGAGGTAAAAGTGTTTGCCGATTACTTAGAAATTAGGATTTGGGACAGGGGTCAACCCTTCAACTTAGAAGCAAAGCTGCACTCAATCATGCAAGAGCAGCGCGATCCTTTGGACAGAGAGGGAGAAAGGGGACTGGTGTTCATGTACAAGCTCACAGACGACCTTCGGTATATCCGTACCGACGATCGCCGAAACTGCCTGGTAATGCGAAAAAACATTACCTGAGGGCGTGATACCCGCCCGGTCAGGGCGGCTTCTTTCGCAAGGAGTGGAAGATCCCCTCGCTCCCCTATTGTCCTACCCGGAACCCAACCACATCCTCGGCAATTCTGCGGGTACAGGCTCGATGCACGCGGCTGGAGGACAATTTGCTTCAAAATAAATATTATGCGTATTCTAATTTATTCATATAACTACTATCCAGAGCCGATCGGCATTGCCCCCCTGATGACAGAACTAGCGCAAGGCTTAGTCAAGCGCGGCCACCAAGTCCGAGTCGTCACAGGAATGCCCAACTATCCGCAGCGCCGGATTTATCCGCAATATGAGGGCAAATTTTACCTTACAGAAGAACACAACGGTGTCACAATTCAGCGCAGCTATCTGCGCGTCAACGGCCCCCACCCCAGCCTCCTAGACCGACTTGTGCTAGACGGCAGTTTTGTTGTCTCCAGCGCCGTCCAAGCTTTCAGAGGCTGGCGTCCCGACGTGATTTTCTCGACAATGCCCCCTTTACCGATTTGCGTCCCAGTCGCCTTTTACGGCTGGATTCGCGCTTGCCCGATCGTCCTCAACGTTCAGGATATCGTCTCAGAAGCAGCCGTGCGCGTCGGCTTGGTCAAAAAAAACGGACTGCTAGTTCGCATTGCTGACGCTTTGGAAAAATTGGCCTACAGCACAGCCAGCCAAGTCAGCGTCATCGACAGCGGTTTTATCACCAAATTGCACTCTCAGGGAGTACCCCCGGAAAAAATAGTGTGCGTGCCCAATTGGGTTGATGTCAATTTTATTCGCCCCTTACCCAAGGAAAGTAACTCATTTCGAGAAACTCACAAACTCAAGGGCAAATTTGTCGTTCTCTACGCGGGCAATATTGCCCTCACTCAAGGCTTGCAAACAGTTGTCCAAGCAGCCGCTCGTTTGAAACACCTAACCGAAATCGCTTTTGTAATTGTGGGGGAATCAACAGCCTTGGCGCGCTTGCAACAAGATTGCGAAACTTACAAAGCTAATAATGTAATGCTGCTACCATTTGAACCGCGAGAAAAATTGCCCGAATTGTTAGCTGCTGCTGATGTTAGTTTAGTCGTACAAAAGCGCCGCGTTACTAACTTCAATATGCCTTCAAAAATTCAAGTAATTCTCGCCAGCGGTCGGGCAATTTTGGCTTCGGTTCCTGAAACTGGTACGGCCCAGAAAGCAGTGCAGCAGAGCGGTGGCGGGGTGGTGGTAGCGCCGGAAGATCCGCAGGCTTTGGCTGAGGCGGTTGAGGATTTGTACCTGCACCCTGCTAAGGTGGATGCGTTGGGCGAGCAAGGCAGAAATTATGCTGTGGAGAATTATGGATTTGAGGAAGCTTTGAATCATTATGAAGCTTTATTTGCGGCGGTGGCAGCGAGTCATGCTGAGAAAATATTGGCGCCTTTGCCCAAATAATATAAGCGATTGGAACCGTGCCTAGTTAGAGTCTCACAAAATGTTCCTAGCAGTACAAAAATAACGTTCTTTAACGTAAATACCAAAAAAATTAAAGACTGATGTTTGAGCGATTTAAGTCCCCTATCTACGAGAATGAGAACTGTCTCCTCCGCCATCCAGAAAGCCCTGACTACCCCGATTAAAAGTAAAATACAGATTACTGAAAAAGACTTTTGACTTCCCGTTACAACCATGTTGATTAAAGTTTTTAGGGAATTTTTTATGTTGAATTAACAAAATAATCATAAAAATTCCCAGAGAAGCAAGCAGCGGCTAAACGACAAAATAACCTTGGATGGCACGGACTAAAAATAGAAAAAATGAGATAATTACCAAAAATAGCAAGCCCATTAGACTAATTGTTCAGGTAGGGACTGTTTTGAAGATTCCAGGAGTTACCAGAAAAGATAACGTATCTGCCAAACAGCCGATCGCCCCCTTCACCCCCTTCGCCCCCTTCACTCCTCCCCATCCCAGATATCACCACACCGCTGTGTGCCCGACACAGCAGCCGATCAAAACAAAACGCTAAAATAGTAGATCCTACAATGGAGGAGTTAATATTTGACACTTGTACCCGCGCGCGAAAACGTCCTAGCTTGGCTGTCAGACAGAGTTCCTGCTGCCCGTATCAAACATATTCTGGGAGTCGAACAGACAGCAGGTGACTTGGCTCGCCATTACGGCCTCGACGAAGCAAAAGCCCGAACTGCCGGTTTGTTGCACGATTTGGCAAAATACTTCAAACCTCAACTGCTGCTGCACATGGCCCAGAAGGAAGGTTTAGAGTTAGACTCAGTGTTGGAAGCACACCCGCATTTGCTGCACGCAGACGCCAGCGCGATCGTCGCCAGAGACGAATTCGGGGTGGTCGATCGAGAAATTTTGGACGCCATCGCCCATCACACCCTCGGCAGACCAAACATGAGCCAGCTCAGTTGTACCGTATTCATAGCAGATACCATAGAGCCAAGCCGCGGCAACACAGCCCAACTAGAAGCACTGCGCGAGGCAAGCTGGCAAAATCTTTATGCAGCCGTGTGGCAAACTAGCGATTATTCTGTTAAATATTTGCTAGAAACTCGCTGCTACATCCACCCCCGCACCGTACTTACCCGCAATTGGGCGCTGCAAATGGCTCGATCGCCGGAAACAGGAAATTCGACGAAGCAGTCGATCGAACAAATCACAAGTTAAAAGTAAAATTTACCAGAAATTCTGTCCTTACTTTTGGCTTCAACCTAACTCCTATTTCCCGTCTCAAACTGCCAACAATCGAAAGCGAATAGCTCACCGATTCCCCCTTACCCTATCAATTAGGAAATTAAACACTGAATGTCAGATCTAACTCAACTCGAATATTCCAGGGCCCAGTCTACAGCAACGGGCGGCACCTCCTCAGACGAAGCCCGTGGCATGATCATGACCGTTGCCCAAGCAGCCGATGACCGCAAAGCAGTAGATATTGTATTGCTCCGGGTGGCAGAAGTATGCTATTTGGCAGACTACTTTGCGATCATCACCGGATTTTCCAACGTGCAGGTACGAGCCATCTCCCAAGCGATAGCAGACCAAGTTGAAGAAGAGTGGCAACGCTTGCCACTACGTACACAAGGCCTATCAGACGCTAGTTGGGTCGTCATGGACTACGGCGACGCGATCATTCATATTTTGAAGCCTCAAGAGCGGGAGTTCTACAATTTAGAAGCGTTCTGGGGACACGCCGAACGCATTGACTTTTCCCCCACGCCGTGAGGATTGCTAATGTGAAAAACGTTTCTGCTTCTATTTGTCCCGTTCCGCAAGAACAGCGACCGATCAATGAATACCAAGAACTTAAAGAATCCTGGTTTTTTAGCTGGGTAACACTCAATTGGCCCGGATACCTGGCCAAACTAGCTTGGGTGTGGGCTTGGAGTTGCTTGGTATCGGGGCCGATAGCTGCTTCTAGCTTTGCTCCCCTCAAGTATCCAGCTCAGTTTGTCCTGTGCGGTGCCGCAGGTGCCGGTTTTATTCTAGGATTAGCTTTGCTGCGACTCTACTTGGGTTGGTTCTACGTGCGATCGCGCCTTTCAAATCCCACGGTCGTCTACGAAGAGTCTGGCTGGTACGATTGTCAATCTTGGCCTAAAACTCCCGAAGTTTTGCTTCAAGATCAGTTGATTGTCAACTACCAACTAGAACCAATTCTCAGGCGTCTGCGGCAAACATTTTATGGTTTGACAGTGTTGCTGGTTGCCGGGGGACTAACTTGGAGTTGTTTGTAATCGGGAATGGAAGGGAGTTTTGAGTTTTGAGATTGCCGCCCACAGCCAACAACGCACACGGAGTGCATGAGTGAGAAACGATCGCAGAAAGATTAACTTTATAACTCTTAACTGGCAGCTCGCAACTCATAACTTCCATCGGCCCCAATCTAAAATCTAAAATCTAAAATCTAAAATTGATATGACAAGGGGAAAACGAACCCAAGCTCCCGAACTGGAAGTCACACTGCTGCGCGAAGGTATTGTGGAATCGAGGCACCGCGCCCAGGCCGCTGTCTGCGACAAGCGCGGGCGCGTTCTGTCTGTTGCCGGTAACTCGGAAACGGCCACATTTGTCCGTTCTTCACTCAAGCCTTTTCAAGCTTTGGCGGTGACGGCGACTGGCACTTTAGAACGCTACGAATTGACCGATCGAGATTTAGCGATTATTTGCAGTTCCCATCAAGGTACGATCGAGCAATCGCGCCAGGTATTTAACGTCCTGTGGCGCTGCGACATTGACCCCTCTAAACTTCAATGCCCCATTCCCGAAGGCAAAAAGAGCGCCCTGCAATACAACTGCTCCGGCAAACACGCCGGAATGCTGGCTGTCTGCCAGCAACTGCACTGGCCCTTGGACACTTATTTACGCCGCAAACATCCTGTCCAGCAGCTTATTTTGGGCAAAGTGGCTGAGTTGCTGGCAATGCCTGCCGAAGAGTTTATCAGCGCTCGTGACGACTGCGGCGCTCCTACCTATTTGTTGCAGTTGGGGCAAATGGCCTCTTTGTACGCTAAGTTGGCTTCCGGCGACAATGTGGAGATGGAGCGGATTGTCCGCGCTATGACTCATCACCCGATGATGGTTGCCGGTGAGGGCAAATTTGACACGGAACTGATGCGCTTGACTCAAGGGGAATTGGTGAGCAAGTCCGGCGCCGAAGGGGTGCAGTGCATTGGCCGCGTTGGCGAAGGCATGGGCTTGGCAATTAAGGTGACGGATGGAGGAAAGCGCGCTCAATTTGCTGTGGCGATTCACTTGCTCAAGCAGTTGGGGTGGATTACTCCGACGATCGCCGAAACTCTGGCGGAGACTTACCTAACTCTCAGCGAGTTCAAGCGCTTGGAGGTAATTGGGGAAGTTTCGATGCTTTAGGGCGATCGAGACTCGCTCGCCGATTTCAGCAACCCCTCCCATAATCTAAAAAGTTTTTTTGATTTAGGGGTTGCAATTTTCAGAAAGATATGTTTATATTAGTAAAGAGACAAAAAACGACGCGGGATAGAGCAGCCTGGTAGCTCGTCGGGCTCATAACCCGAAGGTCAGTGGTTCAAATCCACTTCCCGCCACCAAATTCAAGCGAACCCTGTAATCGTTAAGGTTTCAGGGTTTTGTTTTTGGAAACCACTAGAGAGAGATAAAACGACGCGGGATAGAGCAGCCTGGTAGCTCGTCGGGCTCATAACCCGAAGGTCAGTGGTTCAAATCCACTTCCCGCCACCAAATTAAACAAGACAAGCCCCGGCAGCCTAAAAGTTGCTGGGGTTTGTTTTATAGCTTCTATTTGATGCCGAGTGCGATCGCCTCTTCGACAGATTGAAAGCAGTTTATTTTAGGCGGCAACAAAAATGAGGACACAGCACTGCTGTGTCCCTACTGTATATTTGTATTTTTCTAATTGGGACAAATTGACACTCCCTCAACCTAAACACTCAACCCTATACTTTTCGACGACCGTTTGTGCAAGCTTTATGTGTCAAAAAATTGCAATCCGATATCCATATTTTTTAACTCAGGATTTTAAATTTCTAAGCCGGCTGAGCTTGCAACCAATCAAAAATTAGGTTTAACTGTTCCAGTGTAACTAACCCGTACTGCCACAGAACCATCGGCAGTTCGCTGGCATCTTGTTCACCGTGTCGGAGAGCAACGGCGATCGCAGAATTCGATATTGCCAACTCTCCCCGCAAATAATCGATCAGTTGAGCCTTTCTCATCACCTTCACCGCCAGTTTTATGCGCTATTGTAAAGATATGTATCTAATGGGTCTGTATCGGAAGTTTAATTGGTCTAATTCTAGGTTCACAATAGAGAACCTTGTGTGATCGAAACCGCACAAAACTTGTGATAAAACTCTGATAAAAAAGCGATCGCAGTCACAATAACTCCGAGAATCAAAAATTCGGTTCCGCGATCGCTCGCTTCCTTTAAATGAATTCATTTAAAATTGCTAAAGTCCTAGTTGAAGCTGAACTCCCGCTTCTGTACCGCTGTCGGTTTGTTTTGGAGGTAAAGGATTTCCTTGACGCTGGGCGTCAGAAGGAGTAGTAATAAATTCCAATGGACCCTCGATTTTGAGGCGAAATCTGTCGCCCAAGCTTCTTTCCCTTCTAGCAGAATTAGCCGCCGTTTCTGGTTCACCAATCAAGTTTTGGTAGTCCGAGTCTAAGGTTCTGTCCTCCACAGTCCTCAACGAGTCCCCAGATAAAGTCGTTTCCGAATATTGGGGCGTTGGTTGCAGTCTTTGTTGGGCGAGAACCGCCGGGGTCAAACCGATAAAAATTGAGCTCAGTCCGAGAGCAGTGCCAAGAGTAGCAATAACTGCGTTCATCATCCATGCCTCCGCTAGTTGCATCCTACTATGCTTATTTTACCTAGTCGCAATTAAGTTGCACTCTATCAAAAGTAGCTGCTTGTGGAGATATCAATTGCAGTTGCTGTGAAAACTTATAATTTTCGATCGCGCTATCGGTCAAATAGAACTGACGCAGCAACCAGGTTGAAACGCCAAAATACCTCATTTCAGGCATGAGTCAACCAAAAACTCGATTGGTTTGATTAGCCCCCGTCAGGATGGGAAAAATAGTTAGTGCTGGACGCACGGGCGGCTATCCATCGGTTGTTTTTCACGAAAATAGTTCGTTGCAGCCCGCCGCCACGCTAAAAACACCAGGTTTTAGATACCAGTCTAAAAAAAGAATGGAACAGCAGGCAAGTTCTAAACCCTTACAGAATCTCTTTTTCCCAATTATTTAATTCTTTAATCTCAAAATCTATAATAATATGAGCGTGTAGAGTACGTCCAAGATTGATACTGCATTCATCTCGATGCCAATGTTCCCAAAGCTCGCGATCGCGCTAAGATGGCGGTGGCAGTCGTTAAAAATTCAGTTGCCAGCGGCAGATTCCGAGTTATTAACAGCACTTTGCCTACTAAAACCATCTCAACTTCAAAACCTGCGCTCATCAATTTGTACTTGACCCGAATGTTGTGGGTTAATAATAGTTCTGCTTTACCATGCCAATCAAATATCTAACCGACCCGATTTTAAAAATGTCGGGCAAAGTGCCAATTCGCATCGTCCTTGTTGTGCCTTTTGCCCTTCAGACTTTCGCTGCGGTAGGGTTGACGGGGTGGCTGTCGCTGCGGAACGGGCGCATAGCCGTCAACGATGTTGCCGCACAACTGCGAACAGAAGTCACATCGCGTATCCAGCAACATATTAATAGTTATATTGAAACGCCACACCAAATCAATCAGCTCAATCTCGATGCCATCCGTCTCGGCATTGTGAACGTGCGGGATAGTGATAGTTTGCAACGCTACTTCTACAAACAAATCCAAATTTTTGATAAAATTAGCTACATTCAATTCGCATCCGAAGAAAAAGATTTTATTGGAGTTGAACGCCTCGACGACGGCAAGTTGCAAATTCAGATTTCTAATCAATCTACTGGCTATAATTTGCAGGGCTACGGGCTGTCAGAGTTGGAGGAACCAACCAAGCTGTTAAAAACTACTCTCAACTACGACCCCCGTGTCCGACCTTGGTACATAGCTCCGGTGCGCGCAGGCCAACCGACTTGGAGTAAAATCTATAATTATTTTGACGCTCCCAAACTAGCGATTACGGCTGCTCAACCAGTTTATGGCGAGGATGGTAAACTGATTGGCATCCTGGGTTCTGACTTGGCACTTTCCAAGCTCAATCAATTCTTGGAAACTCTAAAAATTGGCAAATCAGGACAGACTTTTATTGTAGAAAGGTCTGGGCAATTGGTGGCAAATTCTACTCTGGAACCGCCATTTATTGTTAGCAATGGTGTTGCGAAACGGATTGTGGCAACCAGCAGCAAGAATGTTCTAATTCGATCGAGTGCCCGCTATTTGACAGAACGCTTCGGGGATTTGCACAAAATTGACAGATCTCGCCAGTTAGATTTTACGATCGACGGTCAACGGCAATTTCTACAGGTGACGCCACTCTCAGACAGCAGGGGTCTCGACTGGTTGATTGTGGTGACGGTTCCTGAAGCCGATTTTATGGAAAGGATTAATGCCAACACTCGGTATACTGTGGTGATGTGTCTGGGTGCTTTGGTGCTGGCAACGGCGATTGGCGCTCTAACTTCTAGGTGGATTGTTGTACCGATTCGGCGTTTGAGCAAGGCTGCGGAGGCTTTGTCACGGGGAGAATGGGACGGGATGGCGGTAGATTCCCGCTTGATGGCGTCTGTAGAGCGGGAGGATGAGGTGGGTGTCCTGGCTCGCTCCTTTAATATGATGGCAGATCAATTGGAAGAGTCGTTTACTACTCTCGAAGATCGGGTAGAATCTGCGATCGCCGACAAAAATCAATTAATTATTTCTCTGAAAAACTCGCAGCAAAAACTGGCTCTCCATCTTCACCAAACTCCTTTGGGAGCGATTGAATGGGATCTCAACTTTGAAGTAGCGGAATGGAATTTGTCAGCGGAAAGAATTTTTGGATACAACCGCTTGGAAGCTATGGGACGCCACGGAGTCGATCTCATAGTTCCTGAAAGTGCTAAGGAGTATGTCAGGCAACTATCTATAACTTTGCTCACTAATAAAGGAGGAGTTACCAGTCTTAACGAGAACCTCAGAAAAGACGGCAAAATTATTCTTTGCGAGTGGTACAATACGACTTTGGTTGATGCTGACGGCAGCATCATTGGGGTGGCATCGCTGATTCAGGATGTGACTGAATTTCACAGTGCTGTGGAGAAGTTACGGGCTAGTGAGGAGCGGTTTCGCCAGTTGGCAGAAAATATTCATGAGGTATTTTGGATTAGAGAACCCAATCAAAAGCAGCTAGTTTATGTGAGCCCTGCTTGCGAAAAAATATGGAATTTGAGCTGTCAGAGTTTGCAGTCAGAACCGGAGGCTTTTTGGGATGCTATTCACCCGGAGGATCTCGATCGCGTCAAGGCTGCTTTTGCGAAACAGGTGCGGGGCGATTATGATGAGGAGTATCGGGTAGTGCGATCCGACGGTTCAGTTTGCTGGGTGCGCGATCGGGCTTTTCCAGTCCGCAGCCAAACCGGAGAAATTTACCGCATCGTGGGTATTGCCGAAGATATTACCCAGCGCAAATTAGCAGAAGAATTCCAAAAAGTAGCCCAAACCGCTCAAGCTGCAAACCAAGCCAAAAGCGCCTTTTTAGCTAACATGAGCCACGAATTGCGAACTCCCCTCAACGCGATTATTGGTTACAGCGATATGCTCAAAGAAGACGCTGAGGATTTAGGCTGCGAAGATTTTATCCCCGACTTGGAAAAAATTCAAACAGCGGGCAAACACTTGCTATCTTTAATTAGCGACATTCTAGATATTTCTAAGATTGAAGCGGGGCGGATGGAACTTTACCTAGAAACTTTCAACCCGGTCAATTTAATTGACGAGGTAGTTTCTACTGTCAAACCCTTGGTAGATAAAAATTCTAATAAGTTTGAAGTTGATTGTGCTGACGATTTGGGCATGATGTATGCTGACATTACCAAAACTCGTCAAATATTGCTCAACCTGCTGAGCAATGCAGCCAAATTTACGGAAGGTGGCACTATTACCCTCTGCATTGAAAGAGTTAAACATGACAGCTTAACAACTCCAGAAATAGCAGAACCTTCCGACTCAATAATTTTTCGCGTAGCTGATACGGGTATTGGGATTCCCCCCGAACAATTGCAGCATTTATTTCAAGCATTTATGCAGGGCGACGCCTCAACTACGCGCAAGTATGGCGGCACCGGTTTGGGATTGACTATTAGCCGTCACTTTTGCGTGATGATGGGTGGCGATATGCACGTCGAAAGCGAGTTAGGTTGCGGTTCGGTTTTTACTGTGTGCTTGCCGGCCCGCGTTGAATTATTGGTCAGCAGTTAGTCTTGCTATCCGGGACGCAATTGTTACACAAGAAACCAGGTTTATTGACAAAAAACCTACGCTTTTAGATAATTTATGAGCAATAAACCAAGGTGATGATAGGATGCAGCCTCAGTCTTATTCTAGTTAATTCGCCGTTTCTGGCGACCCAAAAGTTGAGCTGTTAATACGCCGCCGACAAAGCCAAAGAAATGCGCTTGCCAGGAAACTACCGGCTGCGAGGGCCAAACTCCCCAAATTAAACTGCCGTAGAAGAAACCGACAATTAAAGATAAAAAAATAGATGTAAAGCTGCGTTCAAAATAGCCCCGCAGCAGCAAGAAGCCGAAGTAACCAAAGATTAATCCGCTGGCACCAATGTGAACGGAGTTAGGCGCGCCAGTCAGCCAAACTCCTAATCCACTGACTAGCACAGTGACGGCACTCACGATAAAAAAGTCGCTAATTTCTCGCAGCATAATCAACCAACCCAATGTCACAAAAGGGAGGGTATTGGCGGCTAAGTGAGCAAAACTGCCATGCAGAAAAGGCATGAACAGGATGCCTTCAAGTCCGTCGAGGCTGCGGGGGCGGACTCCGTAGGCATTCAGCCTGCCTCGGAACAGGAATACATCGACAATTTCGATAATCCAGAGGAGGGAGACGAAGCCACCGAGAATGGCGGCGTGGCTTTGCAATTCGCGGGTGATAGCTTTGGTTTCTGGGTTACTCATGGGTGGTGAGGGCGGTGATACCGATTTTTTCTCATTGTAGAAGTTTCTGGGCGATCGCGAGCAAAGATTGTGGGGTCGAGGTTTCACGGTTTTTTGCAGCAGAGCTTATTTAGAAATATTATAAGTTTTATTAAAAGTTCCGCATTTTCACGTATAGGATAATTCACCTGAATGCGTCACAATTGTAATTGAACTACAAAAGGAGAGTCAACCGAAGGTTGAAGCTAGAACGTAGAAGACAGAATTTTTACCCTATCAATCAATTGTTGGGCTTGAAATGAGGACAGTTTTTAGAGCGAACACCGTCTTTAAAAAAAATCAGGAACTACTTTTCTCGCCCTAAGTCATTAATTTAAGAAGTTCAATCCGGTAAAGCCAAACGAGATGCTGTAGATACTGATTGTAGATAATATGGCACAAGCTCTACAAAGAGTTATTGGCACCTCGTTATAAAAGAGGAAGAGAGCAAAATGAACGTATTTGAGCATACAGTCTCCTACCGAACTCTGCCAAATTGGGTAGGATTTGGCAAACAAGAAACAGCCGTTAATGTCGCTACAAATTCTCAACCTTACGGTCAAAAGCCACACTTTGACCCCTTGCATCCGCTAAAACAATGGCTTGATAACACTGCAATTAAAAGTCAAAAGTTGGCTCGGTTGCTGTGTAAGTTTATTCCCAGCCAGTGTCCGTTTGAGCGAGAAGTCAAAATTGGCGATCGCACTTTATTGTCCATTCCGCCGCTGTGCAAGTTAAATCCGCTTTACGAGCAAGTGGTAGGGCTGCGCTTTCGTGCTTTATGTTATTTGGCTGACGAGTGTGGCGAAGATGTAACTCCTTATTGTTAATTCTGCAAAAAATTAAATTTCTCACTGTCTTTTCACCCTCCCTTCTCCTTGTTGGGGAGGGTTTTTTTATTTTGAGATTATTCGGCGCTTGAAACCTGTTATATCAATTCCGGTTGCACCGGAATTATCGTTGACTGTTGACTGTTGACTGTTGACTGTTGACTGTGAGTAGAAAAACTGAATGGTTGAGTGTTAACTGTTGAGTCGATTTTATTATTCCGATGCAACCGGAAACGATATTAACCTCAAACTCAAATGTGGCGAAGCGCCGGTCATTTGAGTTCGAGGTTAAATTACACAAACTTTTGTCTGCCTCAGCAGAAAAGCCAGATATTCTCTTAGATCCCCGGCTTTTTGAAGAAGTCGGGGCTTGAAAGAGCGATCGCATTTAAATACTAAAGGGAGCGAATCACTCGTTGTTCGAGAATGCGTTTGCCTTTGTTATAAATACTAAGGCTGGCTCCTGTAACGATGTAATCGTAGGTGCCATTTTTTGCCACATAACCAGTCCCCTCTTCAGTTCGAGCACGCAGGGCAATTGTGCTGCCGTTACTCTTTTTAACGCCGTAGTAATATAGTTGATTGGCGTGGTTGTAGCACAGATAAATCCGAAAGTTGCTAGTCTCGAAATAGTTTTCCACTTTCTGTCTTTTGCGAGCACAAAAATCCCTCACCAGTTTTTGGGGAGTGGATACATTAGCTATTTGTATGGTTTCAATCGGAGACTGAGTGCGAGACGCTGTTGGTGCAGTGCTTGTGTTCGATTGTCCTATAGCCAAGGTTGCTGCTGGATTGCTGGCAAATAGCATTAAACCGAGTAAGCTGGTTTGTGTGAGTCTTGCTGTGAAGTTCATAAGTCATTCGTTTAAAATATGTTGATGCGTCTAATCTAGGTAAGTTGGATTGATGAGGGCGATCGAACAGTACAGTTTTCACAATTGGCCTCAAGGAGGAAATCCTTGGATGCAATTTCCGTTTCCCCTGAGATGGGGTACTATTCTCAATAAGCTTTTAGGGGCAGGCTAGAAGCCCGCCCCACAATAGGATTGAATGTATAGTCGAAATATCGTTACTGAGAATGATATTTTTCTGTGAGTTTCCCTGCACCTGACTAGCCGACGGACAATTAAAAAACTGGCACTTTCGATTGCTGAGAGGACTTATGTACTAATACGCGATCGCGAGGACAAAGCAGAGAATTATTTTAAATATTGGGCGCCAACTGCGGGCGCTGATGCTAGTTTTCATCAATTTCGATAAGTGCGATCGCGCGACACGCCCCCGTAACCCACGAGGGAAGTCTTTACGTGTCGCTTTTGGGATCTTCAGGCCCCGAGGGTACTTCTCCCCTTTGTTGGGCTTCCAATAAAGCCGTTTCCACGAGAAAGGCTATCAGGTTAGCCGTGGATCTGCCTTGCTTGTCAGCCCATCGATCCAAAGCTTCATATACGTAATCAGGAAAGGTAACGTGAACGCGCTTGCTCAATGTAAATGTTTGTTTGTTTGCCAACGCTCTTAATGGTACAAGCTTACGCTCCCGATCGTGTTGTTACCCTATTGTTAAAAATCTACTGACACATATTTGGGCTTATTATGTTACAATTCGTCTAATCCCATCAAGACTCAGTCAAAAGCCAGTCCGATGCTTTCCGAGGGCTCAGGACTGGCTATGGCTCCAATTAACAAAGGAGATACACCTATTATGCCGTATGAGAAACGTCTCAGACCCTGGATTGTGGTTCGTTTGCTTCCGAATCTACAAAGGGTCGTTGTCGGTCGCTTTCGCAGTTGGTCTGATGCAGAGGGTCATTTGCGAGTTCTCAAACAACTGCTTCCCGCTGCGAGATTGACCTTAGTTTTCGATCCGATCGATTAATTTTGGTTGTGAGTTGATAAGCGTGCGATCGCCCTTGGTTTGAGGAGGGCGATCGGACTTTCGGGCAATGTTAAACTGGACGCAAAATATCAATTGAGTTGGGGAAAAAACCGTGACAGCTATTCTACAAGCAACAGAACAGCCAACAGCACAAAGCTACTTCACTCCAGAAGAATATTTAGCCCTGGAAGAAGCAGCAGAGTACAAAAGTGAATATCGCGACGGAGTAATTATTCCAATGACAGGTGCAACTACGAATCACAATCAAATCGCTGGAAATATTTATATCGCATTAAGTCTTGGCCTCAAAAAACAAGACTATCGAGTTTTCTTCGGTGACGTGCGTCTGTGGCTGCCGAAAAAGCGAACTTATACTTATCCCGATGTGATGGTAGTTCCGGGTAAACCTGAGTATTTCAATAATCGCCAGGATACGGTGATGAATCCTCAAGTGATTGTGGAAGTTTTATCGAAATCTACGAAAGCTTACGATCGCAGTGATAAGTTTAAGTTTTATCAAACGCTGCCGACATTTCAAGAGTATATTCTGATCGATCAATCTCAGGTTTATATAGAACAGTATTGTAAGTTGGAAAATAAGCGGTGGTCGTATAGTCAGTACGATGAAGAGGATGTGGCGCTAGTTTTTAATTTCTTTCAAGTTGAAGTGCCGCTGGCAGATGTCTATGAGAAGGTGGATTTTGAGGCGGAGAATGAGCCAGAAGAAAGCGGCGAGGAATAAGGGCGATCGCACTTGGTTTCAGAAGGGAGATCGTCTTTTCTAAGCTAAGACCAACTTTTGTCTTTTACCTATGTAAAAGCTTCTAATATCCTAGTCATGGGAATAAAAAGTGAAAGTTCATCACCTTCTAAGGCAATAAACCCGTATTGCAAATAAAATTCCTTAGCTTGTTCGTTGAAAGCGTCAACTATCACTCCCAATACTCCTATATCTTCCGACAAACGAATCACTCTGTTAAAAGCATCGATTAACAGTGTCTCACCTAGTCTTCTACCCTGCATTGATTGAGTTACCGCCAGTTTGCCGATCCGCATGACTGGAAGAGGATAGCGCGGCAACCCTCTCCTGTAATTTTCAGGCAGTAACTCTCGTTGTAATTCAGCCATACTTATTGAATAATAGCCTGCTACTTGACCGTCACCGCCTTGAGGAATTGCCACCCAAGTTTTAGCAATGCCTTTTCTTTGATTTTGTCGGGCGTATTTTTTGAGCTCCTGATTTAACTCCGGCACACCGCAGTCAAAATTCTCCCGAATCACCCTGCTACAGCGTTTCCCGCTGTTATGAGGTACAGTAGCAGCAATTAGCAAACCAATTTCTTAAATGTTTAGGGTTCATTA
>NZ_JAUBOY010000007.1:0-22487 GCF_036700465.1 Microcoleus sp. T3_A4
GATTTTAAATCACCCTAACCTTCCTTCAGTCTTGTCTTATGGTACTCTGGCTGCTTAAAAACTGTCCGGAGTATTGTTAAAGGTGAGCTGGTGAAAGCGACGGCGGTTCCTGCCAGCTTTGTCCAAGATATAATGATTAATTCCCGCTGTAAGCGACAAGTGGTGATTCTTGACTGCTGCTTCAGTGGTGCTTTTGCACAAGGCATGACTGCCAAAGATGATGGGGTAGTCGATGTTCAAACTCAGTTAGGAGGTGAAGGACGGGCGGTTCTTACGTCCTCAACCTCTACGCAATACTCGTTTGAGCAACAGGGATCAGATCTATCGGTCTACACTCGCTATATTGTGGAAGGCATTGAGACAGGTGCTGCCGACCTAGACAGCAACGGCATGATTTCAATTGATAACCTACATGAATATACCTGCAAGAAGGTTCAGGAAGCTGCACCTGCCATGAAGCCCAAAATCTATGCTGTAGAGGAAGGGTTTAAGATTCAAATTGCTAAAGCGCCAGTGGGCGATCCCAAACTGCGGTATCGCCGAGAGGTTGAACGCTTTGCCAGTCGGGGTGAAATTTCCGACATCGGTCGCTATACGCTAGACGCTCTACAAAGGCAGTTAGGTTTGTCCTCAGCAGAAGCAACAGAAATTGAAGCTCAAGTTCTGAAACCTTACCAGGATTACAAGAAGAAGTTGGAGCAGTATGAGCAGGTATTTATCAAAGTGGCGCAACGAGAAAATCCCTTGAGTGCCTATACGCGCAGTGAGTTAAAGCGGTTTCAAGAAGTCTTGGGCTTAGAAGACAAAGACATTACTCCAATTGAACAGAGAATCATTCCACACAAAGAGGAACCTAAGCCTGATGTGTCTCAATCAAGTTCTGCCCAATCTTCAGCAACTGCTCCACCCCAAGTACAGCCTCAGCATCGGAGAGAAAACCCTTCTCAGCATCAAAGTCAGTCAGGAGAGCCGGAAGCACAAGCACGTGAATTAAAACCTAATCATGTCTTACGATATGCAGGTTTTTGGCGTAGAATTACTGCATTTTTAATAGATGGAGTTATATCATCTTGCGGGATAGCCTTGTTAAGCGTAATTTTTCTTGATGTTTTTAATTTGGTCGGCGGTAAAGGTCCTGTTTTTATATTTAATTATAAGAGTTATCAGTTTAATATATTGGCTTTTATTCCATTCATAGGATACTACACACTCATGGAACTTTCTCCTCTTAAAGCTACGGTAGGAAAATGGACTATGGGAATTGTTGTTACTGATTTAGATAGTAGTCGGATTTCACTCCCTAGAGCGATATTGAGATGCTTAATTTGGTTGTTTTCACTATGGTTGATTGGGTGGTTTTCACAATTGTGGAATTTATTAGGCGGTATAGGCATCTTGGTATTTGCAATACCTTTTTTTACTTTTTTTACATCCAAAAAGCAACAATGCTTACATGATCATTTGACAAAATGTGTGGTGGTTCGCAGATAAATATTGGTAGAAATGGACAGGAAGTTGCAATCGTATATGACTATTCGTGATAACGCTCAAATCTATGGAAAAGTTGTAGAAATCCATTTTGATTTTGGATACGAGTTACCGATCGCGATTAGATAAACAAACTAATATCTACGTGGAAAAAATCGGCTAATTTTCTGGCTTCATCTATTTCGATCGCCCTTCCACTAACAAAAATTTTCTCAACCTCAGTTTCCGTTCCCAAAACAGGAATCAAATCAAATTTGTCCAAATTTCTCGCATCCATTAAATGTTGCAACATTGAAGCAGCATTTCCTGCAGGAATTGGATAATTTTCAGATTCAAATTTTTCAATCAGCGTTATCAAAAGCTCCAGAAATAGCTCTTCCTCCAGCGATCGCATAGGGCGGTGTTCCAGTTCGCAAGCGAGAGCGATCGCGGCCTCGTTTTCTGCTTCATTTGCGATCGGTTTTGGTTGATACCGAACAAGTAAATCTGTATAAGATTTTGCATCAAAAGTACGGATCATTTTTCCACTCATCCTTATCATACTCAGCGTGAGTCAGAACATATTTGATGTAGATTCTTTGAGAAACATAAACCAAATCAACAATCAGCCGATAGCGATTTCCCTTAACATTAAATACGGTACAATTTCTGACTGACTCAGCTTTTGGATAAATCTGCTGAACATCAATTAGGTTCTGCCATTCCGCTTTACTTGAAACTCTAAGTCATAAAGTGCATCGCAGGAATCGGCATGGCTTTCACAGAAATCTCGCAGGATTTTTCGGCTGATAACACGCATTTCACCCTTGTTTTCCCAACTACACCAGATTTTGTTCTGGACTTACGCATTTGTCATATTACAATACTTCGGACAGTTTTTGATTGCCAACCGTAGAATAAGGGTTTCAAGGCGATTCGGCGATCGAACTACCAACGGAAAATCGAGGGTTTCAGCCTAAGAACTAAAAACAGTCCGGACTATTGATATTACAAACATCTGTAAATCCCCAAAAAACTAAAGCTCTTTTCCGTTGTTGCGGGAAAAGAGCTTTAATTTATTATTAACCTGGCACTGAGCTATTTTACCGGGCAGTGACCCGCCGAGTATCTTCGCCATAGCAACGTTTAACAACCGAGTTCGGGATGGATCGGAGTGGTTCCATTACATCATAAGCACCAGGAAAGCTTTGAAAACTTTTAATTTTGTGTCTGCGTTTAGCTTAATTCTAAGCTTGATGCGCTGCATCTCTTTCGCTCGACTTAATTACTGTATCAAGTTTTCCCCAGGCTGTCAACCCCTTGGTCAAAACTTTTTTTCGATCGCCTGAAACAGCCCCCAATCGCCGAGTTTGACTTATTATTTGCCAGTGGGAGCGATCGACCTTTAACTCACAAATCCAAAAACGCTGCATCGACACCCTGCTCTCTGGGAATCTTCCCGTCCTTCACAAACCACGCCACAACCTGCTTAACTGTTAATTGTTCGCTCGACCCTCCCGATTCTGTCGCAATTTGCCTCAACGGCTGCAAAGACGCAATTACCAAATTCGTAAAAAAGTTTTCAAAACTCGCATCAAGTTTGATCGACCACAAATCTGCTGCTGACCCAGAATATTGAGATTTCTACAAAGGGCCCAAGACCAGCTTTTGTGTAGATGAGTAATAATTCACCAAAAAATTAAAGCCCTTTTCCGTTGTTGCGGGAAAAGAGCTTTAATTTATTATTAACCTGGCACTGAGCTATTTTACCGGGCAGTGACCCGCCGAGTATCTTCGCCATAGCAACGTTTAACAACCGAGTTCGGGATGGATCGGAGTGGTTCCATTACATCATAAGCACCAGGAAAGCTTTGAAAACTTTTAATCCTGTGTCTGCGTTCTGCTTAATGCTAAGCTTGATGCGCTGCATCTCTTTCGCTCGACTTAATTACCTTATCAAGTTTTCCCCGGTCTGTCAACCCCTTGGTCAAAAGTTTTTTCGATCGCCCGAAACCGCTTGGATTATCTGGGTTTGAGGCCGGGTTTGGGTGCGCGGTCGATCGACCTTTTACTCACAAATCCAAAAACGCCGCCTCGGTTCCCTGTTCTCTGCGAATTTTCCCGTCCTTCTCAAACCACGCCACGACCTGCTTAACTGTTAATTGTTCGATCGCGCTTTCAGCTTCTATCGCAATTGCCTCTCATGCCGCAAAGACGCAATTACCAAATTCGTCAACAAGTTTTCAAAACTCGCATCAAGTTCGATCGACCCAAAATCTGCTGCTGGTTGCAAATATTGAGATTTCTACAAAACTGACACCAAAGACATCTTCAACAATTCTTGTGGGAAATAGGGGTTAAGCATCCAGCAGACCCAAGACGAGCTTTTGTGTAGATGAGTAATAATTCACCAAAAAACTAAAGCCCTTTTCCGTTGTTGCGGGAAAAGAGCTTTAATTTATTATTAACCTGGCACTGAGCTATTTTACCGGGCAGTGACCCGCCGAGTATCTTCGCCATAGCAACGTTTAACAACCGAGTTCGGGATGGATCGGAGTGGTTCCATTACATCATAAGCACCAGGAAAGCTTTGAAAACTTTTAATCCTGTGTCTGCGTTTTGTTTGATGCGCTGCATCTCTTTCGCTCGACTTAATTACCTTATCAAGTTTCCCCCTGTCTGTCAACCCCTTTATCAAAACTTTTTTTCGATCGCCCGAAACCGCTTGGATTATCTGGGTTTGAGGCCGGGTTTGGGTGCGCGGTCGATCGACCTTTTACTCACAAATCCAAAAACGCCGCCTCGGTTCCCTGTTCTCTGCGAATTTTCCCGTCCTTCTCAAACCACGCCACGACCTGCTTAACTGTTAATTGTTCGATCGCCCCTCCCGATTCTGTCGCAATTTGCCTCAAAGGCCGCAAAGACGCAATTACCAAATTCGTAAAAAAGTTTTCAAAACTCGCATCAAGTTCGATCGACCCTTTAATACTCTCATCATTCTTAATCCAATCCATCACCTGCCCATTAGTCACCTCAGCCACCGGCAAACCCCTCTCCTCAGAAATTTGCTTGAGCACCCTCAAAGCATAAATTGCCAGCCGTGCCGAAAACTTCTCCTTCGACGACAGCAGCGCCATATCAACTTCGGCACACTCTTCCGGCTTTAAAAAATCTGCTAGCGGTTCCATATATTAAAAATTGGTAATTGCTAATCGGTAATTGGTAATCCCTGACATCCGTGACATCCGTTACACTCATCCGTTGCCGAACTTTCATCCGTGACATCCGTGACATCCGTTAGAAAATCCGTTGCCGAACTTCTTCATTCTTCTTTGCAATCAAATAACCGCAGCGGTGTTCCCCATCAATAATCCAG
This sequence comes from Microcoleus sp. T3_A4, assembly GCF_036700465.1. Taxonomy (NCBI): domain Bacteria; kingdom Bacillati; phylum Cyanobacteriota; class Cyanophyceae; order Oscillatoriales; family Microcoleaceae; genus Microcoleus; species Microcoleus sp. T3_A4. The sequence continues at coordinate 4,844 of NZ_JAUBOY010000007.1, forward strand.
TGAGTCCGCTCCACAATGCAATCCGGCAAAACCGCTGCAAACATTTCCAACTCATTACCGCAGACACTCGGAAAAGTTTCAGCAACATTAGAAATCGCGCAGTTGTGTTCCATCAACACAAATCGATCACCCAAACCAGCGCGATCGCACATCCCAACCTCTACCGATTCTACAGGATAACACTCAGCCATATAACCTTCAGCCCTGCGGAGTTCCATTAGCTTAGTCACCCGCTCTTCCAGCGAACCCGCACCCACCAGCCGCCGATACTCCGTCGCCTTGCGCTGCCACTGTTTTCGCAGGATAGTAATCACTTGCTCGCGGCCGACGGTTTCCGCCAAAGTATCCAAGAAAGAGACTGCAAAATCGCCGTAACGATTCGGGAATCGATCGCGCCCCAAACTGGTAAGCTCATAAATGTGCTGCGGCCGCCCCATCCCAGCCTGAACCGACTGATACTGAATCAGCCCCTCCGCTTCCAAATCCTTCAAGTGACGGCGAATTGCCTGCGGGCTGATATCCAAAGACTCCGCCAACTCAATAGCCGTCCCCTGCCCCACCTTGAGCAAATATTGCAGGATGTCTTGTTTCGTGGAAGTCTGCTGAGTAGTCTCCATCATCTTCACAAAAAATTATTAATTTGACTTTGACAATATCACTATTGTTAATGTAGCTTAAAATATAGTAAAGCAACAAAATTGTTGTTTAACTTCCCAGAGCAGTCCAGCAGAACTCGCTCAAGCCCAGACAGGCATTGCCCCGTCTGCCATCCAGAGAGCATTATCTAGAACACTGAACACGCAAAATAATGAGTTCTACCACAGTCAAAACCCTAGTCAACCAGCCCTACAAATACGGTTTCGTCACCGACATCGAATCAGACACCATCCCCCGCGGCTTGAGCGAAGATGTAGTCCGCCTGATTTCCGCCAAGAAAAACGAACCGGAATTCATGCTGCAATTCCGCCTCAAAGCATACCGGAAGTGGCTGACAATGACCGAGCCCACCTGGCCCCACGTCAACTATCCCGCGATCGACTACCAACAAATTATCTACTATTCCGCGCCCAAACAAAAGCCCAAAAAGCTCAACAGTTTGGACGAAGTTGACCCGACACTCCTAGAAACCTTCGAGAAACTCGGCATTCCCCTCTCCGAACAAAAACGGCTGGGAAATGTCGCCGTCGATGCCGTTTTCGACAGCGTTTCAATTGCCACAACATTTAGAGAAAAGTTAGCCAAAGATGGCGTTATTTTCTGTTCCATTTCAGAAGCCGTCAAAGATTATCCCGAATTAATAGAAAAATATCTCGGCAGCGTCGTACCAGTCGGCGATAACTTTTTCGCAGCCCTCAACTCCGCCGTATTCAGCGACGGTTCCTTCGTTTACATTCCCAAAGGCGTCAAATGTCCGATGGAATTGTCCACCTATTTCCGCATCAACAACGGAGATTCCGGCCAGTTCGAGCGCACCTTAATTGTCGCAGAAGAAAACAGTTCTGTGTCTTACCTCGAAGGCTGTACCGCCCCCATGTTTGACACCAACCAACTGCACGCCGCCGTCGTGGAATTGGTAACAATGGACAATGCCGACATCAAATATTCCACAGTGCAAAACTGGTACGCTGGCGACGCCAACGGCAAAGGCGGCATTTACAACTTCGTGACTAAGCGCGGTTTGTGTCAGGGAGTAAATTCTAAGATTTCTTGGACACAAGTAGAAACTGGTTCCGCGATTACTTGGAAATATCCCAGTTGCGTGTTAGTCGGCGACAACTCGGTGGGCGAATTCTACTCAGTAGCGCTGACAAACAACAAACAGCAAGCTGACACCGGCACCAAAATGATCCACGTCGGTAAAAACACTCGCAGCACGATTATTTCTAAGGGAATTTCTGCGGGAAATTCATCGAACAGCTATCGCGGTTTGGTGAAAATGGGGCCTAACTCTAAAGGCTCTCGTAATTACTCTCAGTGCGATTCCATGCTGATTGGGGATAACGCTCAAGCGAATACTTTCCCTTATATTCAAGTGCAGAACCATACTGCTAAAGTGGAACACGAAGCTTCTACTTCTAAGATTGGGGAAGAGCAATTGTTCTTCTTCGCACAGCGGGGAATTTCCGCAGAAAATGCTATTTCGATGATGATTAGCGGTTTCTGTAAAGATGTTTTCAATCAGTTACCGATGGAATTTGCGGCGGAAGCTGATAAGCTGTTGAGTTTGAAACTCGAAGGAAGTGTCGGATAATTTTCGCGGGCAAGAAACCCTTCCAGGCCGAGTCCATTGGTGACAACTTAAGCCCACCGTCCGCCAGGGAATGAATTCCCTGGCTAATAGCTAAAGTCCTCTAAAGAGGACTAATGAGTTTAAAAATTTTCTTCTCAGTCCTCTTCAGAGGACTTAAGCTTTGAGACAGGGAATTCATTCCCTGGCGGACTATCGGTTTCACGTTAAATTGTCACCAATGGACAGAGCCTAGGAACGAGAAGAACGAGAAGAAAAAACTGTAAAGTGCATTGAGGAATGAGGACAAAAATAGATGATTGTAGAAAATAGTCAAGTGGTGCTATCCGTCCGCGATTTAACTGCGAATGTGGAAGATACCCAAATCCTTAAGGGTTTGAATCTGGAAATTAAATCGGGTGAAATTCACGCGATTATGGGCCCCAACGGTTCGGGTAAAAGCACTTTATCCAAGATATTAGCCGGCCATCCTGCTTATACGGTAACGGGTGGAGAAGTTACTTTTTTGGGTCAAAACTTGCTGGAATTAGCGCCGGAAGAACGCTCTTTGGCGGGCGTATTCCTAGCTTTCCAATATCCTTTAGAAATTCCCGGCGTTAGCAATCTGGATTTCTTGCGCGTGGCTTACAATTCTCACCGCAAACATCGCGGCTTGGAAGAATTGGACGCTTTTGATTTCCAAGATTTAATCGAGGAAAAGCTAGATATTGTCAAGATGAATGATTCTTTTTTAGGCCGCAGCGTAAATGAGGGTTTTTCCGGTGGCGAGAAAAAGCGGAATGAAATTTTACAAATGGCGTTGTTGGAACCGAAATTAGCTATTTTGGACGAGACTGATTCGGGTTTGGATATCGATGCTCTCAAGATTGTCGCCGGCGGTGTGAATCATTTGTCAAATGCTGAAAATTCGATGTTGGTGATTACTCACTATCAGCGGTTGTTGAATTACATTATTCCTGATTTTATTCACGTCATGGAAGCCGGCCGAATTATCTTGACTGGCCCGAAAGAGTTGGCGCTGGAATTGGAAGAGCGCGGTTATGACTGGGTTGTGGAAGAGGAAGCAGCAGGAGTAGGCGCGCGATGATGAATACGCAAGTTGCTAGCAGGGAAATGTTTTTGACTGATTTGGTGAATCAGTGCGGCAAGTTGGAGGCTGCTAATAGCAAAAGTGCGGCCTACGGGTTGCAGGATTTGCGGGATGCGGCGACTGAATACGTCCTTGCTTCGAGTTTTCCGACGGTGAGGGATGAGGAATGGCGCTTTACTGATTTGTCGTCGGTGTTGCAAATTCCTTTTCATATACCCCAGAGCAATCAGTCAAAAGTTAAGCTGGCTGATATCATTATGCCAGTGAAAAATCGGGATGATTTACCATTAAGATTGGTATTTGTCAACGGTTTTTATGCACCGGATTTATCAACGGTGAATTTGCCGAATTTGCCGTTAGCGGAGCCCTCGAAGAGGATCGACTTTTACGCAGGTAATCTATCCAATGTACCCGAAAAATATCAAGGGCGCATCAGCGATGTTTTGAGCAAGCACAGACAGCAAACCGAGGTGTTTACGGCGCTGAATACTGCGGGTTTGGCGGATTCTGCGGTGGTGTTCGTGCCGGCCAATATGTCGATCGACCTTCCGATTCACTTGCTGTTCCTGACAGCACCAGGTGCATCTCCCACGATGTCCCAGCCACACTGCTTGGTCATAGCTGAGCCTGGAAGCAATGTGACGCTGGTTGAGGATTACACAACTATCGGAAATGTCGCTGCATTTACGAATGCTGTAACCGATGTTATGGTCGGCGAAAATGCTACTGTGAATCACGTTCGGCTGCAGCGGGAAGGTGGGGAAGTTGTTCATATCGGCAAAAGTGCGATCGAGCAATCTCGTAATAGCCGTTACACTTGCCATGCTATCAGCTTGGGAGGCAAAATATCGCGCCACAATTTAGAAGTTTTTCAGCGCGGCGAAGCCACTGAAACAACTTTAAACGGCTTAACCGTAGCCTTTGGCGAACAGTTATCAGACACTCACAGTGTAATCGATTTCAATCACCCCCACGGTACAAGCCGCCAATTGCACAAGTGCATTATCGGTAACAAAGCTCGCGCTGTATTTAACGGCAAAGTTTTCGTTCGCAAAGCCGCACAATTGACAGATGCCGGACAGTTGAGCCGGAATTTGCTGCTGTCGCCGAGGGCTCGCGTAGATACCAAACCGCAGTTGGAAATTGTCGCCGACAACGTTAAATGTTCCCACGGTGCAACTGTCAGTCAATTAGAAGATGATGAACTTTTCTACTTGCAAAGTCGCGGTTTGGATTTAGAAAGAAGTCGCTATTTGCTAATCGATGCTTTCGCGGCGGAAATGCTCAATCAATTACCGATTCTGGGCGTGGCAAAAATGCTTTCTACCTGTGTGGCTATCCAAGGATAACTCATAAAGATGAGGACACAGCAGTGCTGTGTCCCTACAACATCTTGCACCATTTATAACAGCCTGTAGGGGCGGGTTTCACGAATAATAATTGCCTAAAACCAACAATCTCGTAAACCCGCCCCCACCCAACGACAAATCACTAACTTCAAAAAATATGACACTTATTCAAGAAAAAACACTTGCCTCAAAAGTTCGTGGCGACTTCCCAATTTTGAATGAAAAAGTAAATGGTAAACCGCTAGTTTATTTAGACAATGCAGCTACCTCTCAAAAACCCCTAGCTGTACTCAACGCTTGGCGTGATTACTACGGACAATATAATGCAAACGTGCACCGCGGCGCTCACACTCTCAGCGCCAAAGCCACTGATGCTTACGAAGGTGCTAGAGACAAAGTTGCGGCGTTTGTAAATGCGGCATCGCGGCAAGAAATTGTTTACACTCGCAACGCCACCGAAGCGATTAATTTGGTTGCTTATTCTTGGGGTTTGAGCAATCTGCAAGCCGGAGACGAAATTATCCTGTCGGTGATGGAACACCACAGCAATCTCGTTCCCTGGCAAATGATTGCTCAAAGAACCGGTGCGGTGCTGAAGTTTGTCGAGTTAACGGAAACTAACGAGTTTGATTTGGAACAGTTTAAAACCCTGATTTCCCATAAAACAAAATTGGTGTCAACCGTTCACGTTTCTAATACTTTAGGCTGCATCAGTCCAGTAAAAGAAATCTGCGAAATAGCCCACAGTTTCGGCGCGAAAGTTTTAATAGATGCTTGTCAAAGCGTGCCGCACATGATAGTAGATGTGCAAGCAATAGATTGTGATTGGCTGGTTGCTTCCGGTCACAAAATGTGCGCTCCGACGGGTATCGGTTTTCTGTACGGTAAGCTGGACTTGCTGAGAGAAATGCCTCCGTTTTTCGGCGGCGGCGAGATGATTGCTGACGTGTTTCTCGATTATTCCACTTATGCCGATTTGCCGCACAAATTTGAGGCCGGCACGCCTGCAATCGGCGAGGCGATCGCCCTTGGTGCAGCAATCGATTATCTTAGTAACATTGGCATGGATAAGATTCACGCTTGCGAAGCAGAATTGACTGCTTATATGTTCCAACAATTGCGGCAAATTCCAGAAATCAAAATTTACGGGCCACAACCAGACAGCAACGGCGAAGGTAGGGCAGCTTTGGCGGCATTTACTGCGGGAGAAATTCACCCTCAAGACTTGTCTACCATGTTAGATCAGGAGGGAGTCGCGATTCGTTCCGGGCATCACTGCACGCAAGCTTTGCACCGCTATTTGAACATTTCATCTACGGCGCGGGCGAGTTTGTATTTTTACAATACTCGCGAGGAGATTGATGTGTTTGTGAAAGCGTTGAAAGAGACGATCGACTTTTTTGGTGGGATTATGGGGTAAGTTAATTAGTGATTGAAATGGCTTTTTTTTGAACCGCCGACATCTGCGGTTCAAAAAAAAACCTTTTTGATAGTATCTGGGCCTGTGGTAAAATAAAACTAGAGTTTTCTCAGCTCAAGGAGATTTTGAGATGATTGCTACTACTTCAAGTTTAGCCGAACAGAGAACACTGCTAGAAAACATTAGCTGGTCAACCTTTGAAACGTTGCTCAAAGAAATAGGCGATAAGCGAGGTTATCGCATAGCTTATGATAACGGGATGTTGGAAATTATGAGTCCTTTATACGAACATGAAAATCCCAAGATTCAGTCTGATCGCTTCATTTTCATTTTAGCAGAAGAACTCGGCATTGAAATCAAAAGTGCTGGCTCAATGACTCTCAAGCAAGAACAGGCTAAAAAGGGTATAGAACCTGACAATTGTTATTATATTCAAAGTGAACCAGCAGTCAGAGGCAGGCAAGAACTAGACTTAGAAACTGCCCCACCGCCCGACTTGGCAATTGAAATAGATATTACCAGCAGTTCAATTAATAAGTCAGGAATTTACTCGGCACTTGGCGTACCCGAGCTCTGGAGATATAACGGGCGAGTTTTAAAATTTTATCAGTTAGCTTCCGAGGAGTATGTTGAATGCAATTTCAGTATTGCTTTTCCCTTTTTATCATCAACAGAAATGAGTAGTTTTTTTGAGCAGACTAAAACAATGGGAGAAATTGCATTACTGAAATCATTTAGAATTTGGGTTAGGGAAAAAATCTAAAGCGGTGAATATCGCCCTTTCGTCCATCCGCGTTCATTGTGGCACGGGCGTCCCGCCTGTGAAAAAGATGCGGTTTAACAAAAGAGCGATAGCCAAACTAAAACTCCCTAATCTCAGGATGAACAAATTGATAACCAGCCGCCTTAATCTTTTGATTCGACACCCTAGCATTATAAGGCCGCACGCTAGGGCTTCCATCCCAAGAAACTTTAGGCAAATTATTAGCTTCAAAAATGCGATCGAGCAATTCACCACTGGATAGCGACACATCCCCGACTAAATTGTAAATTCCCTGCAATCGATTTTCCAAAGCAAAGGTTAACCCCCCAACAATATCATCCCGATGCACCCAATTAGTAGCATCTTCCCCCCTACCGGGACGAGTGCTACCAGCCCAGCCTCCAAAGATTTTAACTAATTCTCGCCCAGGCCCATAAATTCCTCCCAAACGGAGAATGCAGACTTGAAGATTGGGGCTAGATGCTGCTAATAAAACCCGTTCTGTTTCTGCGAGAATTTCACCATTTGGATTAGCCGCTGCGACGGGTGATTCTTCATTTACCAATTCACCTTGGCGATCGCCATACACAGAATAAGTACCCGTATAAATTACCTGCTTGATTGTCGGTATCTGCTTTAAAACCGATACTAAAGTTGTCGCAGTATCTAAATAACTTTCCCGATAAGCCTGAGAATTTGGAGCACCCACGCACAGCATAACAGCATCTTGTTCTTGCAATACAGCCGTCATGGCATCTTTGTCACTTCCTTTGAGCACGGCTACCCGCTGCGCGACCCCCTCCAACTCAACTACTCGCGTCGCCGTGGTAGTTGTCGCCGTCACGGTACAATCAGATTTGCCGCGTAAATGTTTGGCTGTCGCAGTCCCCACATAGCCGCAGCCGACGATCGCAACTTTCATAAAAAATTCTCCATTGTGTCATCCTCTCTAAAATTATTGCCGGTTTCTGAAATCATGGCGCGCTGAGTTTTGTGGTAAAATGCAAAGCGTCCTTATCAATCGGAGTAGCATCATGTCCGAAAGAGATATTTTTGCCACATCCTCAGAAAGCGAACTTTTAGCTTTTTATGGTTCTTTGTTTGCGATCGCAGCCGCCGATGGTTCCATTGATATTGATGAACTAGATTTGTTATTTAAAACCATAAATTTAGACAAATTTTCTGACTCTGCAAAGGCTCAAATCCAATCCTACACAGCCAGTCCCCCATCACTCAGCGACTGTTTGCAAACACTCAGCAAGTCAGAAGAAGCGCTGCGTTTGGGAGTCATGTATTTTTTAATTAACATTGTTGGGGCAAATAAGACGCTGCATCCTGCAGAAAGCGAGGCGATCCAATCCGCCAAAAAACTGCTGGCGGTTTCTGACTTGCAAATCCAAGCCATGCAGGAATTTATCGCAGACCTGAAACAAATACGAGAGGCCGCGCCCAATAAAAATCAGGCATCAGCATCCTTCAATTCTGCTGTTTCTCAGCTTAAAAATAAGGGCATTCCTCTCGATTTAATCGACCGAAAAGGAACCACAACCAACCTCAGCAACCCCAAAATTAACTATTCAGATGAAAGTTTTTGGACTAAACTTAAAAACTTTGCTTTAACCGCAGGAAGAGAAGTAGTTGAAAAAGCTTTGATTCTCTACTATACGGCTCAGAACCCAAACGTGCCTGCTTGGGCAAAAGGAGTTGTAGTTGGAGCTTTGACCTATTTTATATCTCCTGTTGATGCCATTCCCGATATATTAGTCGGTGTTGGATTTACAGATGATTTGGGAGTGTTACTGGCGGCAATAGCTACTGTTTCAGTTTACATTAATGCTGATACTAAAGAACAAGCCAAACAAAAAATGAAAGATTGGTTTGGTCAATAATATTATGTCCGGTTGAGCGTTTTGTGGTGTCGGCATCAGACTAATATAATCTGAATAATAAGCTGTTTTTAATAGATCAAATAAAGGACACTGCGCTGCCGTGTCCCTACATAATATCTGTAATTCACTCAACTGAAAACTTGATAATTATGGATTCTCAGTCTTTAATCGGCTTACCATCTCGATTGACAATACGGCTTTCACCATCCTTAGCCGTGACATTTTCATAAACCCCTTCATCCCGCTTCACGTACTTGCTGAAACCCGAATTTTTATAATCGGTGTCGGATGTCGGCTTCATCAACCTCGGAGCGCTCAGCAGTCGGCGTACCGGAGCATCTGGGGGAGTGTCACCGGGCTCGCACTTAGCCAACTCGCACAGTTGGGCCCAAGTCGAAACTTCCAGGTTCATGCTGTGCCAAACTTCTAACTGCTGGTTGTTTTCGGGACACAAATAATCGTATACAGGCATACTAAGAATCTCGTTTGCAACTACTAAAATTACTAATTGCACGGTTATTGAGAATATTATAGCTCAACATTACTAAGAATTCAAGCCCAACAATCAAACTTTACTATTTTTAACGGTTGTTGAAACCATAAATCAGCTATATTATTAACCCTGTGTGCTTGCTCCCGGATGCGATCGAGACAAAGCCCAAAAGTACGCTACCCTGAAATCTTCTGACTCGATCGCACGATCGCACGATCGACGGTTAGCAAATGCCCGCAAGACTTCCCTCAATGCCGTCACAGGATTGATCATCATTTTCAGACTGTACGCCAATCACACATTCTAAGTTTCAATTTTATTTATTTACTCACCAGCGAGGATTTACCGATGAGCGATTTCAAAGTTACGCCAGAAGTAGAGCTGAACACAGCTCAAATGTTGGAGCGATACCAACTGCAAGATGAAACAACTCTGCGGCGTTGGGCAAAACTGCACGGCATCAACAGCACTCGTGGTTTCTTCTATCCCAGTGAAGTAGATTTGATGGATCACGCTCACCACCATCTCTACAATTTGGGAATGAGCATTGCGGATTACCAAAGTCTTTTAGATCGGCGCCGCAGCCATTCCCAGACACCGGGCGACCAAAATAAAACAGTAGCAAGTCAAGTTGCTGACGAAGCATACGATGCCATAGAAACGCTAACCGATCAGTATGCTGAAGCTATTGATTTAATGGGAGAACGTATAGCAGACCATTTCATCGATGAACTCGATTTATCTGTGATGAGGCACCTTTCTAAAAAAGTGCAAGACCGGCGCACTCTCAACGGTCAAACCAAAAAGCCTAACCGTTTTCTCCAAGTGATTAAAGCCGTGTTGCAACCGAGCAGCGAAAATACGCTTCTGGTTCCGAAAAAAGAGGATGACTCTAGTTTAGAATTAGAACAACATCACCGCCTCGGCTAGTAGCCGATTTTTTTGAAAGACTAAGAGACTTTTTGTTCAATTTACTGGTAAATTTTACTAAAAAGCAGACTCGATCCCTCCCCTTGTCAAGGGGAGGAAGCAAGAGTCACATTTTTTATATTATGAAACGGAATAGAAAAAAATAAATTGAGGTTTCCCAGAAGTCTAAATTAGTTGTCAACTGATGTTGGGGTTTCGCAACTGGGCCCAATCTAATATAACTAGGCACAGATTGCGCGATCGCCAAAATCCGAGATAATATCTGCTGAATCGAACCCGTCAACCTCGCCCAAGGTAACAAAATGATTAAATCCTGGATGGTAATTGGAGGAGTCGCCTTTGTAGTAGCTTTAGCTGCTAACATAATCGCGCCCAGCGACATCCAATGGTTCAACCGCTTACAGCGTCCCAGATGGCTAGTATTTGAAAAAGCAATTCCCCTAATTTGGACAGTAATTTTTATTTGTGCAGCTTGGTCAGCAGTGATTGTTTGGGAAAAAGAACCAGGAACTCAGGAGACTTGGCTGAGAATGGGTTTGTACCTGCTTTTAGAAATAGTAACTATGTCTTACACCTCGGTTATGTGCAAAGTTAGGAGCCTAAAAGTCGGCACAATAATCGGCGGAACTGGCGCTATTTTAAGCGTAATGCTAGCTTTAAGTGTCTTGCAAGTTTCGGAGCCGGCCGCCCTGTTATTGCTACCTTACATACTTTGGAGTCCGATCGGCACTTACACCACTTGGGCAATGATGCACCTGAATCCGGCGGATGTTTAATTGATCTAAAATTACAGGTAATTGGTAATTGATCATTGGGAAAAAGGTAATTGCTAAGATGTACCTCACCCAATAGAAAACTGCTATAGCAAGCCTCGTATCAATTGTGAAGTCTTTCTCTTGTCTCTCTTCTCTTCCTTTTCTTCCTACCCTACCCTTCGGGAACCCCTGCGGGGAACGGGAACGGCTTCGCCGAACGCGCCCTTTGCGTCTTCGCGGTTCGTTAAATAGAGATTCTCTGAGTTTTATCGCGTGGTGGGGGTGGCTTTATTTAATTTGTTGGCAATGTGAGGATTATTCGTAAACCCACCCCTAGAAGTTGATTGAGAATGATGGTTGATTTGAGTTAAAACTCAAATCAAGCACTAATTCTCAGACTTTAAACCCCCGCCCAATGTCGGGCAAACCAGTTAACCTAACGATTGCCAGAGCTGGTCGGAGGCTCAATTTCCGGCGGTTCAGGAGGGGGAGATTCAGACTCAGGAGGATTCAGCGACTCCTCCCAAACTTTGATTTGCGATCGAGCTTGCTCAAAAGCCCGAGTCCCCGAGGGAATTTTCTTCAAAGTCGCGATCGCCCCAGCCAGATCCGACGACGACTGTTCCACACCAAGCGCCAAAATCCGCTGGCTCCACTCATCAATCGCCTCACTCGCCTGCCACCGGAGCGAACTCGACTCGGGAACCTGACTTGCCAGCGCAATAGCCGTTTGCAAAGCCTCAGCAGTCCCGGCTCGGGCCGTCTGACGGGCGTTCTGCAAACCTTGCTCGCCCTGAAATTGAGCCTCCCAAGTCCGAATGTTCGATCGAGCTTCCTCATAAAGCACCCGTCCCGATCGAATCCGGCGGGCCATCTCAATTGCCCCCGCCAAATTGCCGCTCGCCGCTAGCTGCTGAGCTCTATCCAAAAACGGCTGGTCAACAAGCCGCTGTCTCCTGTCGATCCAAGCTTGAATTTTGGCTTGAGCTTCCACGTAAAGCGCCCTACCTCTAGCTATCCGAGAAGCTTGAGCAACGGCGGCTTCCAGAGAATTCGGATCCCCCGTACTCGCCAAATCGTTCGCTCTTTGCAAATACGGACTGTCTTCCAGCAGCTCGATTTGACGGCTCAAGCGGCTAATTTGACTGCGAGCTTCCGAAGCGCGGGGATTGGATTCCGGGACTGTTTGCAATTGCGCGATTGCAGCCCTCAAATCATTTACCCCACCCGGCGCCGCCAGCCTGCTTGCCAAATCCAAAACTTTCACATCAGCCATTTCTTGTTGCCAGCGGCCGACTAAATCTTGAGCTTGTTTGTATAAAGGGCGGCCGGACTTCAACTTTTGAGCAATCTCGATCGCCTTGGAGAAACCCTCAACAGAGCCAGTCAAAGCCTGAGAAGTAGCATTCGCCAACTCATTAAAATCTTGTACTTGTTCCCTTAAATTTGCCGACTCTGGAATCTTGTTAGCGATCGCCATCGCCTCCTGCCAATCCCCTGCCTGCAATCGTTTTTGGGCGATATCCAAAATTTTCTTGCTAAATTCCGCGATCGCCTTATTGGCAGCTTGATACAAATAACTGTTTTGACCAATGCCCTGAGCCAGCTTAATCCCCGTCACCAGATTGTCGAGACCTCCCTCGGAGGCTGTATTCCGGGCTTTTACCAACTTATTGCCCTCAGCCCGAGTCGTCTGAATTAGCTTAGTCAATTCCTCGTACTTAGCCGATTCCCAGAAAGTATTTCCCAAATCCAAAAGCAGAGTCGCTTGGCGGAAAGCCAGCGGCCACTCTTCCTGACGCAAGTGGTCTTCCGCCGTGCGGTAAATTTTCTCTGCATCGCTCCATATCGACTGCCACGTTTCAATCTGCTTTTCCACCTTCGGGTAAGCGGGAACGTTTTTAGGAACCTTGTTCGCTATCGCAATCGCCGCCTCCAGCTTTCCTTCTTGGAAACTAGCATTTCCCAGCCTGAGAATATCCTCCGACCACCGATCGATTTGAGTGTTAATTCTCGGCCGCAGCGGATGGTTTTGTGGCAAAGCATTCACTAATTCGATCGCCCTGAGCAAATCATCCGCCGTCCGCTTGCTTGCTGCTTCTTGAGCACAAAAAAAGCGATCGTTAGCAGAAGCCGTCGGCCAAAAAATCTTTGAGCAATTCGACTGCGAGGTCAGGTTGAGTAAAGACGCAATTGCCACAAACCCCATACCCACCGATAGCATCAAACTCAGCGCCAGCCAAAACTGCCACTTATTCGACCAGTTCCGCCAAAACGGATTGTGTTCCCCCGGCGGCTGCGAGTTTTCCCCAGACAAATTCGGCGGTAGTTCCAGATGCCCTCCCGGCAGTTTTCCCGAAGTAACCAACTCTCGGAGCTCTTTAAGTCGTTCAGCCCGGTTTTTCCTTGCTGGTAAGCGCACCAGCGACGAAGTATCCTTTGTTGACTCCAAGGATTCTGATGCAGACCAACGGCCTGGTATTTTGCGATCTTGACTCATATCCTCACCACAAACAGCAACCAGCCAGCGTTAGTTATTTAAAAACTGCGAGCGCTGCTATCAACTGCTCTATAAAATGTATTCATCACTTTTACATACTCCCGTCGGCCCCAGACTGCAAGAGCCGATCGCCAAACCGCCAAAATCAAAATTTTGTGATTAGGTAATTGATAATGCGTAATTGGCAATTGGTCAAGGCCATCATCCCTAACTCGCACTCAATACAGCCAATTACACATTATCGTCTCAAGAACCGGAGTTTGAGCGCAAATCGCCGATCAGTTCCGCAAGTTGGTCGCTATTAGCTTGGTAAACCTCGTTGCAGAAATGGCACGTAGCCTCAGCCCCCCCATCTTTTTCAATCATGTCTTGGAGTTCCGCTTCGCCCAACATTTTCAAAGCTCCCAAAACTCGATCGAACGAACAGCCACAGTCAAAGCGCACCATCTGAGTTTCCGGGAAAATTTCCAGGCCCATATCTCCCAGTAACTCTTCGAGAATCTGGTGCAGCGTTTTGCCCGATCGCAGCAGCGGCGTAAAGCCCGACAATTCAGCAACTCTAGATTCTAAAGTTTGCACCAATTTTTCGTCCGTTGCCGCCTTCGGCAGAACCTGCAACAGCACACCTCCAGACGCTTCTACCCCGCCCGCCCCCACAAACACCCCCAAAACCAGAGCCGAAGGCGTTTGCTCCGAGGTTGCCAAATAGTGAGTCAGATCGTCGCCAATTTCGCCGGAAACCAATTCCACCGTACTTGAATAAGGGAAGCCATATCCAACGTCCCGCACCACGTACAAATAACCGTCACCTATTGCCCCGCCGACATCGAGTTTGCCTTTAGCATTGGGCGGCAGTTCCACTTCGGGATTCTCCACATAACCTCGAACTGTTCCATCGAGTCCCGCATCAATCAGAAGCCCGCCGAGCGGCCCATCTCCTTTGATTCGAATGTTGACTCTCGATTCGGGCCGCTTCATGCTGGAGGCGAGTAACAGCCCCGCCGACATCGTGCGGCCGAGGGCGGCTGTAGCCACGTAGGAGAGCTTGTGCCGCTGTCTTGCTTCTTCGGTGAGGCGGGTGGAAATGACGCCTACAGCGCGAATTCCGCCCTCTGCGGCTGTAGCGCGAATTAATTGATCGGCCATGAAAAACCTTACTTTGTCTTTTGATACCTTCTTGAACTATTTTATAAGTTCTTGAAGGTTGTGGCAGCAGAGAGCAGCAGTTGACTCAGCGGGTCTGGATGTGCGATCGAACTTCAGAACTCGCCTCGGTTTTCTATTTAACGTTAATTAACAGAATATTTATTAACAAATATTCTGCGGATTTTTTCAAATTAAATATTTATTTGAAAAAGCCCGAATAACGAGTACATTTATTGTCTTTAAGCCAGCGGATAGTCAGTCATTATTTTATAACAACTAACAACTAATGACTAATGACTAAAGCTTATCTTGGCGCTAACCAGACGATTACCAAACCTTTACCTTGGTCGGTTAGAGTCAGAGGCGTAGGTCTCAGACAAATGTTTTTTAGCTGGAAATAAGGGATATGCCACCAACATCCAAAGCACTTTTAGCGGAAATCCAGCATAACACAGGAGCGACTCGAAACTTGCATTTTTATGCCAAGGGCGAAACCATTCCTATGATGTCGCATGGTCTTTGGCGAGTCTGTCAAGGTCTAGCACAACTGAGTACGCTTTATCCAAACGGGGAAGAAGGACTTTTGGGTTGGGTTGGGCCTTCGATGTGCTTCGGTTTGTGGTTGACAAGCTTGCAAACTTACCGAGCTACGGCGACATCAGATATTTATTTGATGTGGTATTCTATGGTGGAAATCGAAGCTTCTCCTCAATTGGCTCACGAGTTGCTGCCTCAAATGGTACGGCGGCTGCGGCAAATGGAAGCAATTTTAGCGATCGCCGGACAGCGGCGGGTAGATGACCGTTTGTATCAGCTACTGCTATTATTGCAACAGGAATTCGGTCAGCCTGTGGTTGAGGGAACTCGTTTGAATATCCGCTTGACACATCAAGATATTGCTAATGCGATTTGCACGACGCGGGTAACAGTAACTCGAATGCTGGGAAAATTGCAGCAGCAAGGGTTAATCAGTCGAGATGGCGATCGGCATTTAATTCTTAACAAAGATGTTTTTGCCTCCACGTCCGATTTGTTTGGCTGCAACCCTCAAGCTGTGTAGCAAGCGCCGAAAAAAATCTTATTCTGCTTCGCCAATCAGCGTAAACGCGGCCCAATCTTGCGGATTTGGGTGCATCTTCATTGTCATCAGCATCGCTTGCCGCAAAGCTTGAGCTTTATTCGGGTTTAGCTGTAACTGGCGATAGAATTCTGCCATTAATTCCGCTGTCGGCTCATCGGGCACAAACCACAGAGAAACGATTATACTGGAAACACCAGCACTAATTAAAGCACGAGATAACCCAAGCACACCATCGCCTGTCAGTTTTCCTCTGCCAGTATTGCAAGCACTTAATACCACTAATTCAGCATTTAATTTTAAATCCAAGATTTCGCTCGAAGTCAGCAATCCGTCATCATTTCCTGATGGAGCAAGGGCGATCGCTCCTGGCAAATCTCGCCTCTTCACTTCATTGAGTAATCCGTGAGTTGCCAGATGAATAATCCGGGCTTTTAGCATCTGTTGAACAATCGATGCTTTAGTTGCTTGAGTGCCTGTAATCGGTTTAGTATTCAGAAGTTGGGCAATTGTAATTGCTTCTTGTTCACTGCCCGGTAAGGGATCTAATTGGCGCGGCGGGTTGCCAATTTTGGGCATAATTGGATTGCCGACGACGAGGTTATTTTGCAGAGAAAGTTGTCGGACTTTTTGCCGTGATTGGCGGGTTAACTGCAAAATTTGAATGGCGGGAGCAGTGAGGATGGTATGTTTTTCAATCAGATATTGACCTGTCGGATCTTGTAAGGCGACAAAGGGAACTAAAAACAGGGATTGATGGGGAATGAAGATGACCGGAGCATTCGGGTCAGTAGGTAAAAGATCGGCAATGGGTTGAATCAGTAGTTGATAACTTTGCTGTAATTTGCGGTAGATTATCCGAGAATTAGCATGGGTAGAAGCAGGGGGATTAGCTGTTTGTTTATTGGCAACGTCCCCCCATACACCCAGAGGATCGCGAGTGCCGCGAATCATCTCAGCTAAGGCTGTATCTGGCTCGTTTAATCCTCTCCTCCCGGTAGCAGCAGATACTCTTGTCTGTTCGGTGGCTTCGGGTAAATTGATGTTCAGAGTTTTGAGGTCAACTGAGCGAAATGTAATTTCACCAGTCGGCTTGATGACCCAAATATAAAGGGCTTCATTCCAAATAGTTGAATACTCGACGAGGGTAGCGTTTTGCTCTTTAGCAATTTGTTGAATTTGCTGGATATTGGGCGGGTTGATAGTAGGTGTGACAGAGGCAGATGCGACAAGGCGAGATGCCAATAACTCCACAAAAGCTCGGGCTCTACCCCGTTCGGCAATTTCTAAAGCGTCATTAGTTTTTTTCTGAGCAATGAAGATTTTTTGTAAAGTGACGTAGGGGCTAGTTTGGGTTTCAAATATTGACACTTTATTGGCATCGTCTAATCCAGCACGGAGAGATTCCAAAACTTTAATACTATCAAGTAGGGTTTTCTCTGCTGCTGGGAGATTGCCAGATTTGGAGAGAGCAAGTGCTAGATTGTTGAGAGCCGCCCCCTCGCTTTGGCGGTGTTTAATTTCGCGCGCGATCGCCAACTGCTGCTGAGCGTACTCGATCGCTTTGGCGTAGTCGCCGAGGTAAAAGTAAGCACTTCCCAGATTTCCCAGAGCCCCCCCCTCGCTTTCGCGGTCTTTAATTTCTCGCGCGATCGCCAATACCTGCTGAGCGTACTCAATGGCTTTGGCGTAGTCGTCGAGGTAAAAGTAAGCAGTTCCCAGATTTCCCAGAGCCCCCCCCTCACTTTTGCGGTGTTTAATTTCTCGGGCGATCGCCAAATACTGCTGAGTGTACTCGATCGCTTTGGCGTAGTCGCCGAGGGAAAGGTAAGCACTTCCCAGATTTCCCAGAGCTTTCCCCTCACTTTCGCGGTCTTTAATTTCTCGCGCGATCGCCAACCACTGCTGAGCGTAATCGATCGCTTTGGCGTAGTCGCCGATGTTACGGTAAGCACTTCCCAGATTTCCCAGAGCTTTCCCCTC
>NZ_JAUBOY010000007.1:22587-145423 GCF_036700465.1 Microcoleus sp. T3_A4
ACTTTGGCGGTGTTTAATTTCTCGGGCGATCGCCAAATGCTGCTGAGCGTACTCGATCGCTTTGGCGTAGTCGCCGAGGGAATCGTAAGCAAGTCCCAGATTTCCCAGAGCCCCCCCTCACTTTGGCGGTGTTTAATTTCTCGGGCGATCGCCAAATGCTGCTGAGCGTACTCGATCGCTTTGGCGTAGTCGCCGATGTTACGGTAAGCACTTCCGAGACTTCCCAGAGCTTTCCCCTCGCCTTGGCGGTCTTTAATTTCTCGCGCGATCGCCAACACCTGCTGAGTGTACTCGATCCCTTTGGCGTAGTCGCCGAGGGAAAAGTAAGCACTTCCCAGATTACCCAGAGCTCTCGCCTCGCTTTGGCGGTCTTTAATTTCTCGCGCGATCGCCAACACCTGCTGAGTGTACTCGATGGCTTTGGCGTAGTCGCCGAGGGAATCGTAAGCAAGTCCCAGATTTCCCAGAGCTTTCCCCTCGCTTTGGCGGTCTTTTATTTCTCGATAAATTATTAGTGCCTGTTGCCAAGACTGCAATGCAGCTTGAAATTGACTAATCTGATACTGCTGAAGCCCTTGCTTGAACAGTCGGTCTGCTTCGGCTTTCCGCTCAGCTTGGGTTTGAGCCAAGGCCTGAGAATTGATGATTTTAAATTGAGAATTAGGGATAAACCGAAACTCACCTACAGTCAGCGCCGCTAAGATTGAGATCAGTGCCGACCATCCAATTTTTTGCAGTTTCATAACTTTTGAGAGAGCTCTGGTTTGAATATCCGCTTGACACATCAAAATATTGCTAACACTTATTAAAGCTCAAATGCCACTCCATGAGAATTGTCTGTCTTGATTTTCCTCCCCCTATCTACAGCAACACATTTGTAGCCGGAAAAGATATCATTAAGCGGTGCATCTATTTAGGACTAAACTCAATGGCTAACTCAACTCAAGAAACACCGCAACCAGACAAAAAAGAATTAACTGAGATCACAGCTAAACCTCAAGAACAACAAGAAGAACCGCCAAATAAAGGTGACGGGCGGAAATAGTCGATCGCTCGGAATGATACCGCAGCAGAAGATAAAGAAACCGGGTTTTTTGACTTTTATTGAAGGTTTTAACCAAATATTGTGGTTAAAAAACCCGGTTTCTAGTCATCCGCGAGTTTAGGAAATAACTTGACAAATTATTCGGGTTGTGGAGTGCCGTTGTTCGATGGCAACTTCGGCTTTCCCGACTTTCCACGGAGGCCGTTTAAAGAAACCACATCAGCCTCAGAACTCTCCCTAGCCACCCGAATCAGCAACCCCGACAACAACAAACTTGCCAACATCGAAGAACCCCCGTAACTAAAAAACGGCAGCGGCAAACCCGTAGTCGGCAAAACCCCCGTCGCCACCCCAATATTCAGCAACGACTGTCCCACCATCACCACCATCACCCCAATCGCCACCAACTGAGACTCAATATTCCGGGCCTTCATCGCTACCCTCAAAGCCACAGTAGAGTAAGCCGCCAACATCAGCAACAGCGAGAAACCTCCCACCAAACCAAACTCCTCAGCAAACACAGCAAAAATAAAATCGCTGTACTGAATCGGCAAATAAAATAACTTTTGCTGCGACATCCCCAAACCCACACCCCAAATGCCCCCAGAACCCACAGCCAGGAGACTTTGAATCAACTGATAGCCGTCTTGCATCGGATCAGCCCAAGGATTGAGGAAAGACATAATCCGGCGGCGCTGATATTCCCTAAAACTAATACTTAAAACGGCTAAAAGCATTCCCCCCATAGCCGTTGCGCCCAACTGCAAGTAAGGCAAGCCCGCCGCCAAAGCCACCAACCACAAAGTCATCCCGCACAAAGCCGTGGTACTTAAATTTGGCTGCAACAAAATTCCCAAAAGCATTGCACCGAAAATTAACAGCCAAGTTAAGCGAACTTTATTCGTCAACCGGGACCAGTTGCCGAAAATGCGGGCGCTTTGGAGAACAAAAAACGGCTTGATCAACTCAGAAGGTTGAATAATCGGAACCGGGCCCAGAGATATCCAGCGAGTCGCCCCGTTGATTGTTGTTCCCACCCCCGGAACTAAGGTCAACCAGAGCAATCCCAGCAGCAACAAAACGCCTAACTGAGATGTTTTCATCAGGTAGCGCAGGGGGGAGTATACCATCAAGTTAAAACCGGCCAGCCCGATCGCCACTGCGATTAGCTGTCGTTTAAAATAATAAAGGCCGTCTCCAAATTCATAATTTGCAATGGGATAGGAAGCCGAAAACAATGCTGTCAGCCCGACAAACAGCCACAGAAAAGTTAGCCACCTCAGCCACCGAGCCTCAGCGGCCCATTGAGACGCGCTGGGGTCAAAAAAAGGAATCAAGCGTCGAATGTCATTAGCCATAGGATTTTAGAACGATCTCAATAAACTCTAACAAAGATGGCTAAAGCACCAGATTGGTTAATTTACGCATTAATCTGTTCGCTATTATATGGTTTGTGGGGATTTTTTGGGAATTTAGCGACTAAATATATTGACTACAAAACTGCTTTTGTTTATGAAGCAATTGGCGCTATTTTAACTACTTTATTTATTATTATCAAAACTAATAATTTTAGTTTTGAGGGAGATGTTAGGGGAATTTTGTTTGCCATGTTAGTTGGCGTTTGTGGCACTGTGGCATCATTAGTATTTTTTATAGCCCTTGGCAAAGGTGAAGTTGCCAATGTAGTGAGTGTTACGTCTATCTACCCGCTGATTACTATATTATTATCGTCTTTATTCTTGAAAGAGGCTATTACGTTACCACAAATGCTTGCTGTTTTGTTAGCGATAATCGCAGTTATACTTTCTGCTTATTAAAATATTTGTCAATGATTAAATTAACAACGCTGGACATTCTTTCTTCTGCTATAACTATAACAAACAAAAAAGAGGTCGATCGCGACCTCTTACCCCTCTACTAATCCAGCTTCGGCTCTTACAGTAGACCTGTATTAGCTCCGGGCTTACCGGTAGCCAGTTGCACTTTAATAATTCTGCCGCCCATTTTCATAATTCTTTGCTGTTCCCGGAACCAGTTGTCGTAAGGAACGAGCTTAGTAAAATAGGTATTTTGCAATTCGCGCTGAGTGCGGATGCGGGTTTGACTTGGGACGCAAGCAGTCACCTTAAACATTCTCATGGGAAACTAACTCCTGAGTAGGTTTACAGATTATTAGATGGATTTTTTAAAGATTGAAGGCAGGGAGTTAGGAGTCAAAACTAGCTCGTTAAAACTCGTCGGGCTTTCTCGACCAGCCTTTGACGGTCTAGCAATCACTCTCAACTTCCCTGACCTCTTTTCAAAGTCAAAGGTAACAAGTCCAAAGTAAAAAGTGAAAAGTTAAAAGAGGCAAGAAATAAATCTTCTTCCTTCTTCCGACTTCCATCGGACTGAAATCTGTTACATCCGTTACATCCGTTACATCCGTTACAGAATCCGTTGCCGAACTTCCTTCTTCCTTCTTCCTTCTTCCTGAGTCTTAGCTCAAGCCAGAGCAGATGTAGTCGAAATAGACGCCCATTTCTTTACCAGCGTCAGAACCGACCAAACCGGCGGTGACTTCTTTCATTGCTTGGATTGCTTGTACGGTAGAACCGATGGGCACGCCCAAGGAGTTGTAGGTTTCTTTCAAACCGTTGAGCACGCGCTCATCGAGGATGGAAGGGTCGCCAGCTAGCATAGCGTAGGTGGCATAGCGGAGGTAGTAGTCCAAGTCGCGGATGCAAGCTGCATAACGACGAGTGGTGTACATATTGCCGCCGGGACGAGTTACATCAGAGTACAACAGAGACTTAGCGACTGCTTCTTTGACGATTGTGGCTGCATTGGCGCTGATGGCTGTAGCGGCGCGGACGCGCAGTTCACCAGAAGCAAAGTAGTTCTTGAGCTTGTCTAGAGCGCTGATGTCCAGGTACTTACCTTGAACGTCAGAGGAATTGATAACGGCGGTAATTGCGTCTTGCATGGTTGTCTTGTTTCCTAGAAAGTGGCTGAGTCAGTCCAATTTTGGAGCTAGAATTTGGAATTTGGGATTTGGGATTTGAGATTTTTAACTGGCTGGTTATTTGCAATAGCTTTTAACTGGTTGCCGGCAACCCCCAATTTTTCAATCTAAAATCGAAAACCTAAAATCAAAATTCCTTACTGCATCGCACCGATAACGTAGTCGAAGTAAGAGGAAGCTTCGGAAGCATCTTCTCCAGACAGCAGCGAGCTTGCTGCATTTTTCATAGCGCGAACGCCTTCGGCGACGGCTTCAATCGGGGTTCCGAGAGATTTGTACATTTCGCGGACGCCGACAATACCGATTTCTTCGATCGGAGTAATGTCGCCAGCTACGATTCCGTAGGTAATCAAACGCAGGTAGTAGTCCATGTCGCGCAAGCAAGTTGCGGTCATTTCTTCGCCGTAAGCGTTGCCGCCGGGAGAAACGATATCAGGGCGCTTTTGGAAAAGTTGGTCGCCTGCTTGCTTGACGATGCGTTCGCGGGATTCGCTCAAAATTTGGGCGATGCGGACGCGGCGTTCACCAGAGGTGACGAAGCTTTTGATCCGATCTAATTCACCTGGGCTCAAGTAGCGAGCTTCGGCGTCTGCGTTGACGATTGATTTGGTGACGATACTCATCTTGTGTGTACCCGCTGGATATTTTGCTATATGAACTGCTCTGCGCTGAGCTAGCGAAAGCGGGCGCTTGTGTCCCGTATCTTTCCTGCTCAGGCAGGAGCTTTGACGGGGAAGGCTGGACTTTCCACACTCAGCAACTGTTGAAGTTGTTGGCGGTTGACTGCCTTCGGTGCTTAACGGCGCTTGTTCTTCACACCGGTGCGGTTGTGAGTGCTCGCACTAAGCCTGTCGCTTACAATACCATAAATGACTGATGCGATCTTTAATTTATGATAAAGATTGCAGCAGACCACTTAGTGGCGATCGAGTGACTATCGGGCAGTTAGTAAGGATATTGCTTCTCTGACACAACTACCTCTCGCAAGTATTTTGAGGCATTATGTTCACATTCTGAGTGTTACTGTAATAGTTTGTAACATTCCTTTTCATATTGGGGCCCTCGCTGGGGTCTTCTCCGTTAAAATTTCACAGTTAAAAAATTGCTAAAATTATCGGGCAGCAAGGGTTACAGGCGATCGAGCATTGAGCGGGAATTATGACGGGCGATCGCGCGAGGGTCAAAGACTTCTCCCTGAGAGGGAGACAAGCGGGAGATGGGGGGAGACAGGCGGGAGACAGGCGGGGAGAGGTGCGATCGTCTCACATCTTGCACCATTCTGAATAAGTCTTGGACGGGCGGAATCTCTTACCCATTGGTGTGCACTTAAGGTAAAACCGATAGTCCGTCAGGGGTTGAAACCCCTGCCTCAAAGCGAAAGTCCTCTCAAAGAGGACTAAGGAATGATTCAGTCCTCTTTGAGAGGACTTTTGCTACTAGACAGGGAATGAATTCCCTGGTGGACTGCTGGGTCAGCGGGAGGACTGGCGGACTAAAAGCTTAAGTTGACACCAATGGTTCCTGCCCAACCTCTACTACTCATAAGAAAACTCAACTCTTTGTGTTTGTGGAACAGGCATCTTGCCTGTTCTCGATCGCGATGCCAGATAATAAGATCATCGGAAATCCTAAGTTTCGAGCTTGTAGCTAGATTTGACTCTCACTTTAAATCTGGTGCGCCGTGAAAAGAAATCTATCAGCCATTAAAAAAGCTTTACAGTTTGGGATTAGCGGTGCTGTCGGCGGTTTCGTCGGCAATCTCATCACCGAACCTTTCATGCAGGGTCTCACTGGTTCGGAATCTGTTTTTGACAGTGTATTTTCTACCGCTCGCTGGTTTGGATTGGTAGGCGGTGGCATTGCTACTGCTATTATGTTCGGCTATTATTACTATATCAAAGGCAAACCTCAAATTAAACAGGCTTTAAAAAATGGCGGCTTGTTTGGTTTAATAGCAGGAGCGATTTCTGGGGCGATCGCAGAAGGTATTTACAGCGGAATTGGCGACGGAAACAACGAATTATTACGAGTAATTTGCTGGGGAATAGCTGGCAGTTTGTTAGGACTGGGACTGGCACAGCGGATTCCTAATTTGGGAGCGCTTCGCGGCACTGGAGGCGGCGGTGTTGGAGGAGTTTTGGGCGGCTGTTTGTTTATTCTGTTTGCTTACAATTTATCGGGTACAGCAGGCCGCTTAGCTGGCTGTGCTGCGATCGGTTTTTGGATTGGAATTATGCTAGTTGTAGCTGAAACTTTGTTCAACAAAGCTTGGCTGGTAATTAGTTACGATACCGGAGCAAATCGCACTCTCACTCTGGGTTCGGAACCAGTGACTTTTGGCAGTGATGAAAATTTGTCTATTATCTGCATTCCTAATGTTTCACCCTTGGCAATGCGGTTTCAATTAGAAGCAGGTCAAATTGTTTGCGAGAATGTTGATAGCGGGGCGGTGAGTTATTTGCGATCGGGCGACCAAAAGAAAATCGGCAACTGTACAATTACAGTAGGAAACTCTGACTTGCCAGCCCCAACACCAGCAAATATTCCGCCTACCTTTATATCAGATCAGCCCGCAGTAAATTCTTTTACCAGCAGGCAATTTTCTCTGAAATTAGGCAGTCGAGTTATTCCTCTGAGTGCGGGAACTCAACTATTCACCTCTGACATACCGAGTTTAACAGCCGCAGCATCTAACGGTCTTGTAGCTATAGTCACTTCTCGATCGAGAAACGAGCTTTCATTAGGATTGACCAATTTGTGCGATCGCGCTTGGTGGGCTACCGACATTCAAGGTGATATAAAAATGGTAGAACCTGAAAGTACCCTGACTTTGGCGTTGGGAACTCAAATCGAATTTGGTGAATTAGAGGGCGAGATTGTCTAAGTAAGAGACTAGAAACTGAGATATTGCACCATTGTCAATAAGTCTGTCATGGGCGGGCAGGATGCCCACCCCACAAGAAAATTTACTCTTTGTGGAACGGGCATCTTGCCCGTTCTTAACGGGTTCTCCGGGGCACCAATCAGAAAAGTTAGTCTGTGTGGAATGGGCATCTTGCCCGTTCTTAACAATAATTCAAGCAGAACTGCTGCTAACTCCATTAATTACCGCCGCACCAATCAAATGAGCTAAACGCAAAGCTTCAGGAACTTTTCCAGTGTCTGTCAAACGCTGAAGCACCAGCGCAATTACTTCCGGTTTTTCGCCACAAACTTGAAAAAAGAAAGGTTCAAAAGCGTGAATTTTACCAGCGCGGCGCAACAATTCTAAACGATATTCCGAGTCGGGTAAATGACCGAGGGCTTTTTCAACAGCAGCTAAATCTGGTTGGCGACGCATGACAGCAACGCACGGAATTTGCAGCCGCGATGCTAACTGGGGAAGGTCAATAATATTGAAGCCACCGAAAGCAATTCCGTCTAGCAAAACCAGATGCAATTGCGGCAAAAATTTGCCTCCGATGAGTAGCCCAGAAATGGCATCCGTGGCATCTAATCCGTCGGGGAGGACTTGTCCCCACACCATTCCTTCAAATCGAGTTCCCCCGCAGACTATGCCCGCGATCGACACCAGACTGCCGCTTGTACGAGAAAACGGAGCGTCGTCAAAGCCAATAACCTTAATTGTGCGATCGAGCCTGAGCAAATCTACCAGTTTCAACTTGTGGAGTTCCCTAAACTAAAGTTTTTGAGATTAGGTTGTGTTTTACATAGTATCATATACGTTAAATAGCTCATTACTAAAAAGGTTTTAGACAATTGGCAAAAAAATACGTAGCAGCGATCGACCAAGGAACCACCAGCACCAGATTTATCATATTCGATCGCCGGGGACAGATAATTTGCAGCAACCAACAAGAACACCAGCAAATTTATCCGCAACCAGGATGGGTTGAACACAATCCCGATGAAATTTGGCAGCGCACCCAAAGTGTGATTAAAAATGCTCTTGAAATCGGCAATATCGACCCGCAAGATATTGCTGCTCTCGGTATTACCAACCAGCGCGAAACTACAATTGTTTGGAACAGAAAAACGGGCAAATCTTATGGAAATGCGATTGTTTGGCAAGATACTCGCACTCACCAAATTTGCGAAAGATTAGCGGAGTTTGAGGGCAAAGATCGATTTCAAAAACGATGCGGTTTGCCGCTGGCAACTTATTTCAGCGGGCCGAAGATTAAGTGGATGTTGGACAATATTCCAGGATTGCGGGAAGCTGCAAATCAAGGGGATGCAATTTTTGGCAATGTCGATACTTTTCTGATTTGGCACCTGACTGGCGGCGCGCACATTACCGATGTTACCAACGCCAGCCGCACGATGCTGATGGATTTGCAAACTCTCGATTGGGATGCCGAAACTTTGGAAATAATGGCAATTCCCCGCCAGATGCTGCCAGAAATTCGCCCTTCGAGTCAAGTTTTTGGAACGGCAAAAGGATTGCTTGCAGGTGTTCCGATTGCTGCTGCTTTGGGCGATCAGCAGGCCGCCCTCGTCGGGCAAACTTGTTTCAGTCTGGGGGAGGCAAAAAATACTTACGGTACGGGCTGTTTTATGCTGCTGAATACTGGTGAGACGATCGTCCCTTCAAACCAAGGATTACTAACAACAGTCGCCTACAAGATGGGGGAATCGCCCGCTGTGTATGCTTTGGAAGGCAGTATTGCGATCGCCGGAGCTCTTGTGCAGTGGCTGCGCGACAATTTGGGCATCATCAACACATCTGCGGAAGTAGAAACATTAGCAAATACCGTCGAAGATAGCGGCGGAGTTTACGTTGTCCCGGCTTTTTCTGGACTCTACGCACCCTATTGGAAAGATAGCGCCCGCGGAGTAATTGCAGGTTTAACTCGCTACGTGACTAAGGCACACATTGCCCGCGCAGTATTGGAAGCGACAGCGTGGCAAACGCGGGAAATATTGGATGCTATGAATCAGGATTCTGCTGTGCAGCTTTTGTCTTTAAAAGTAGACGGAGGTATGGTGGGAAATCACACGCTGATGCAGTTTCAGAGTGATGTTTTGGGAGTGCCTGTGGTGCGGCCTGTGGTAGCAGAAACTACTGCACTCGGTGCGGCTTACGCGGCTGGTTTGGCGGTGGGTTTTTGGAGTCAGCTAGCCGAATTGCGCGATAATTGGGCGGTGGATTGTACTTGGGAACCGAAAATGCCGATCGCACTTCGCGAACAAAAATATCGCTTTTGGAAAAAAGCAGTTTCCCGCACATTCGATTGGGAAGAATAAATCGCTGAGTTAACCCCAAAATCCGTATTTAGTGATATCCTTAAATCCAGCACTATTTTTCAAATTGCAAATAGATGATTTCGCTAAAGAACTTAAAAAACATTATCACCGCCTTTCTATTGATACTGACACTGGCATTTGTAGGAATCGCCACTAATTCCCAAATCGCCCTCGCAGATACAACTACAAATCCCACAACTGCAGCCGAAGTCTTCAGCGCCAACTGTGCAGGCTGTCACATCAACGGCAGCAACATTATCAGGCGCGGCAAAAACTTGAAACAAAAAGCCTTAAAAAAATACGGCATGGATTCCATCGCCAACATTTCCAACTTAGTAACCAACGGCAAAGGTATTATGCCAGCTTACAAAGAGCGTTTGTCGGAACAACAAATTATCGATGTTTCAGCTTATGTGCTATCCCAAGCTGAAACTGATTGGAAATAAAGCTGATTATGGAGATTGTCAGAGCAGGTTTAGCGCTTAACTTGGTCATCCATGAATAATATTTATACAAACAAAGCCTGCCTGCTTTTTATCTTCTATTGTTCATTCCTTAATAATCTCAATACAAAATCTATCATTTTTTCTATGTTCTGGTGAAAAAGTGTAAATTATCGGAGGTATTGCAAGGTGAAAAAACATTATTGTTGGCGTAGAACTTTAACTGTTATTAGCTTGTGCGTGTATCTAATGTTAGCTGTCAGCGCGCCCGCTTTCGCCTCGATTCACAAATATCCAGAAACTGCCGAGACAGTAATGTTCCGATCCGTACAAAGCCTGCGTGATACAGATGACAAAGCATGGCAAGTTGTTTTGTACAAGCGAGTCAAGTCGGGAGTAGTAAAGTCTTTAAATCTGAGATTAGTAGGATTTCCCGGAACAGAATTGCAGCACCCGGTTCCGCTGAAAGTTGTGGCGGGGCAGCGCGAAATTGGCAATGCTAATGATATTTGGAACGAGTCTGGTTTGCCAATTAATGTCGGAGAATACGATTTCAAATCAATAATTACACAAGTGGAAAGTAATCGACCTTTGCTGTTGAAATTTCCCGTGAAAAATCAAAAAGAAACAGAATTGCTGGTTCCTCCTTTTGCTGTCAGAGAATGGCGGCTGTTGTTAGACAGAAACTAAATATACCAATTTAATCGCACTCTACATTTAAAATCCAGACAATTTGCAATGTTACAAATCGCTATGTTTAAATTCTGCCTTAAGGTAGATTTAACGTAGTTGAAGGATAATGTTGTCTGACACAAACTAAAGATACCAATTTAATCGCACTCTACATTTAAAATAGCTACAGTTTCATCGATGTATCAAAAATAACTTTATTTACATAGACCTTAAGGTAGATTTAACCTATTTTAAGGGTAATTATGAAACAAACTAAAAGCTGAGTTAGTCTGGTGACAAAACTTCAGTGTTTTAACGTAGGTGTATTCAGGGTAAATCTACTATGACTTTAATCAGTAAAATTGTCCGAAAAGCATTGGCAACAGGTTACTTAACGGTTGAGGCCGAAGAACAGTTGCGACAGCAGTTGCAGATGACTAAGTACGGTTTAGAAGATTTTGAGGCTTTTATTAATTTGCAAAAAGAGGTGATGGAGGGTAGGGTGAAACAGCAAGCTTTGGAATTGTTGCGATCGCGCAAATGTTCTGCGACGGCTTGAATCCAGTCCGATCGCCCTTTTGGAGAAATGGGATAAAAAGGTTACAGCATCTTCTATTTTTATCCCTAATTAGAAATTTCCGGGGCGATCGAACTTGACAAAAACACCCTAGTCAGCAATAATAGTAGATTGTCTGTCTAAATCCGGCTCGGATCAGGTTAAGACATTCCAAAAGCTGGAGAGCAGTCAGCAGTCAAAAGTCCACAACGACCAATGACCAATGACTCATCAGCTACCTGTACGGCAATTTCAACCACCATCCCATGACTTACGCAATCATTGAAACCGGCGGCAAACAATTTCGGGTAGAACCAGGCCGCTTCTACGACATCGAACTGCTTCACGTTGAAGCTGAATCCAAAGTCACCATAGACAAAGTATTTCTGATCCAGCACGAAGGCGAGGTTCATATCGGCCAGCCTCTACTAGAAAATGCCACAGTAGAAGGAACGGTTCTACGGCATTTCCGGGGCCGCAAAGTCCTCGTCTACAAGATGAAGCCGAAAAAGAAAACTCGGAAGAAAAAAGGGCACCGTCAAGAAACAACTCGCTTTATGATTGACTCGATTAGCGTCAACGGTACAGTCTTGGCCGCCAGAGACTTAACAGCAGCAGTTGTTGAAACCCCCCAAACCGCCGAAACTGATTCAGAATAAAAAATAGTAAATACAGTTGAGGATATTATGGCCCACAAGAAAGGTACAGGCAGTACACGTAACGGACGCGACTCTAATTCTCAGCGTCTGGGTGTCAAAAAGTACGGCGGTCAAGTTGTCAGAGCTGGCAACATTTTGATCCGTCAACGCGGCACCAAATTTCACCCTGGTAATAATGTTGGTATCGGCAGAGATGATACTCTGTTTGCCATGATTGACGGTGTGGTGACTTTTGAAAGAAAAGGCAAAACTCGCAAGAAAGTCAGCATTTATCCTGTTGTAGCAGCACCTGTGGCTGAACCTGTGGCAGTTTAATTCTACGTTCCTAGGTTCGGCTAATTCTTGATAACTTAACGTAGAACCGATAGTCCGACAGGGGTTGAAACCCCTGCCTCAAAGCTAAAGTCCTCTGAAGAGGACTGAAGAACTCATTAGTCCTCTTGAGAGGACTTTAGCTATTAGCCAGGGAATTCATTCCCTGGCGGACTAGAGGCTTAATTTGTCACGAATTTGTCGCTACCCTCCCCCGACAATTGTGACAACTTCTAAGATGTCGCCCTCTTGCATCTGTGTAGTTTCCCAAAATTGTTTGTGCAGAATTTCCCCGTTGTACTCCACAGCCACCAAGCGCGGGTTTAATCCCAATTGTTCTAGTAATTTTGGTAACGGTGTGTCGATCGCACAATTGCGGGTTTCTCCGTTAACTTGCAGCGCAATTTGATTTATCATCAGTAAAATATCTGTTTGTAGGGCGGGTTTGGTAACAAAATTATATTTTATGCACAGATTTCCTGTGCTAAACCCGCCCTACAAATCGCAAATAAACCTAGGTTTTCCCCTGCAAAGCTTTTTGAGCTTTTAGATTCTGCATCCGAATCAACTGCGAGATGAAAAACTGCGTGACTAAAGTAGGCTGTTCTGCTTCCATAATCGCGCGTACTGTGGCAACCCTTTGAGCTCCGGCATTCAATATTTCATCGAGGTTGTTGATATCAATTCCGCCGATCGCAAACCACGGAATCGGCGACTTATCAGCAGCATACCGCACATAGTCCAAACCCGCCGCCTGTTTATCAGGTTTAGTAGGAGTGGAATAAACAGGCCCAACTCCAATGTAGTCGGCTCCCTCTTCAATAGCTCGCTGCATTTCCTCGCCATTCGTAGTAGAACGACCGATGATCCGTCCCGGGCCGAGCAACTTGCGCGCTTCCGCCACAGGCCAATCTCCCTGCCCTAAGTGTACGCCGTCGGCATCCGCTGCTATCGCCAAATCCACGCGATCGTTCACAATCAGCAAAGCATCGTAGCGGTGACAAAGTTCGCAAAGCTGGCGCGCGTTAGCCAGCTTTGCGCCGTCGTCTGAGCTTTTGTCGCGGTACTGCACCAAAGTCAGTCCGCCTTGCAAAGCAGCTTCCACGACTCCCATCAAGTTGTCTCTGGGCGAAGTTACGAGGTATAACTGCGATCGAAGTAACTGCTGGTAGCGCCGGTAAGCCAGCAAATCGCTTTCGAGAGTATAAACCCGATAGCGCATCTGCTTAAAAGCCGCGCCCATATTCCGATCGTAAATTTTGCCATACTCTTCGAGTACCCGCAGAGCTTCTTCCACCCTACAGAAATTCGCTTCCAGTAGCTGCTGAATGCTCGAACGCTGCTCTTCCTGCGGGTGAGTCAACTCCGTACCCGGATCGGCCGGCGTATCCCTAGCACTGCGAAGTTCTGCGACGTGCCAAGCAGCCAATTCTTGACGCAGTTGCTTGCACTCGCCAGCTAAATCGGCGTTATTGAGACCAAACCTGCACCATTCTTCAATAATTCTCAACCCTTCGCGCGATCGATCTAAATTTGCATCTAAAATCCGGCAGAGGGCTGGCTGTGCCGGTAAAGTTCTGTTTTGTTTGTCGGTCATTCACAACCACCCTAATTATAATTAATTCTACCAGTCAAACCGCTACATTGTCACAGGCCGTCAAGATTGTGGCAAAGCAGGCGGCTTAATTTTGGCATAAACCAATGCAAATTCGACAATATTTTTTTAAGTTTTATTGAATTTCATGAAAACAAAGCATAATAGATCAAACTTGATGAGAGTGGAATCGTTAAACTGCATACCACACTTCGGAGGAGAGCCGTGAGGTTAGCAGAACAACACAAAAGATTAACAGAAGAAGACCCCAGCAGGCGGGTGAAATCAAAGTTCGATCGCGAAAACCCGACACCAAACTCGGGAAGCGGAACTCGGATCGCAAATCAGTGGGGTTTATTTATGCTCCCAAACTCTCAATATAGCGAGTGCAAAGAAAAGCGATCGCAAAAATCTTGTTTGAGTTCTTGCCTTTTGCTCGTTTTTGCCACCACCGCCCTTTGCAACCATCAACCGTCAGTTATCGCTGCCGGGATACCGGGAGTGCAGCTACTTTCTCAGACGCTGCTGAGCGACATCAACATACTGTACGTCAGCTCGACAGGAGGCAGCGACACGGGGGGCAACGGCAGCGATCAAGCTCCGTTCAAAACCCTTACCTACGCCTTAAGCGTCGCCCCACCCAAGACAGCGATTTTGCTAGCGCCCGGTACTTACAGCGAGCAAACCGGCGAAAAATTTCCATTAATGCTCAGACCCAGCGTGACAGTTCAGGGAAATCCCAACACTCGCGGTCAGAATATTGTCATCAAAGGCGGAGGATACTTTATCAGTCCGACTTCGGCGGGTCAAAATATTGCGATTTTAGGCGCAGACGGGGCGGGCCTCAGCGGGGTGACGGTGACGAATACCAACTATCGCGGTTACGCTTTGTGGATCGAATCGAGTTCTCCGACGGTTGTCAACAATACTTTTTCTGGCAGCACTCACGACGGCATTTCGGTAGTGGGTACTTCCAGGCCGACGATTGGCGGGAATGTTTTCTCGAAGAATGGAGCTAACGGCATTACAATTTTTGGCAGTTCCCAGCCGGAAGTTCGAGATAATGTGTTTGAAAACACGGGATTTGGGGTGAATGTAGCGCAGAACGCTTCGCCTCTGCTAATCGGTAACAAAATTACTCGCAATAAAGATGGCGTGGTGGTGCAAGCTAATGCTAGACCTGTGCTGCGTAACAATTATATCGAGAGTAATCGCCGGGACGGAATTGTGGCGATCGCGAGCTCTCTGCCGGATTTGGGAACTGCAGCCGAACCGGGGGGCAATGTCATTCGCAACAACGGTCAGTACGATGTCAACAATGCGGCAAAAGGTCAAGTAATCCCAGCTTACGGCAATCAATTGTCGAGCAGCCGGACGACGGGCTCGGTTGATGTGGCGGGAACTTTTACCCCTGGGCCAATGGGGGGAAGCGCTTTGCAGCTAACGACCGATCGACCCCCCAGCATCGGTGGGCCAGACACTTCTCTCCCTGCTTACACTCCCGGGCGGCTAAGTCCCAGAGTAGAAAGAGCGCCACTTCCCCCGCCTGCGCCCGTTTCCCAGCGACCGGTGCAAAATCGACCCGCACCGCGAAGCGCCCAGTTGCGACAAGAACTTTCTCCGAGGAATGCCGCTGCTTCATCGGTAGCCCAAGGGGCGATCGCAATTCCCGTGCCCGATCCGAATTATCGATCAATTTCGGAAAGTTCGGTACAGCAACCAATGATTCCTCCCAATTTTGATAGTTCGAGTTCGGTTTCTTCCGAGGGTAGATTGCCGGTTCCGGGTCGCAACATTCCGATAGGAAGGGGTGGCTATGTACCTGCACTTTTAGGGGGGAATTCTTTGCCCGATGCCGAGGATAATTCGCCGTCATTCGATCGAGCCAGAGCTTTGGGTTTCCGGTATCGAGTTGTGGTGGATACCGACAGTTGGCGCGATCGACAAAAAATGCAATCTCTCGTTCCCGGTGCTTTTCGCTCTTTTTCCAGCGGGCGATCGGTGATGCAAGCCGGTGCTTTTCGGGAACTCGAAAAAGCTGAGGAATTGCTACAAATGCTCAGCGCTAACGGTTTGAATGCTCGAATTGAAGAAATTCAATGAAATGGTCATTAGTCATTAGTTAACGGTTGACTGTTGACTCTTGACTGTTGACAGCCAAAGACTGCTGACTACTTCAAAAAAATCTCAAAATTTTAGGGCCTAGCATATCGGATGCCAGACCCTAAAAAGTTTGTAAATTAAGTTGATTCAAGTGGGTTTTTAGTTCTGCTGAGTTTCAGCAAACTACAACTAAGGTGGACTTTTTGGCAACTACTCTGTAGACGAGCTAGCTATCAGCGGAGTCTATTCAGACTTCTGTGTTTGATTGTGCGATCGCAACTTTTGATTAATCCAATAGCCTCAAGCTATTTAACAAATCTCGATCCCAATGTCAACCTTTCTTTGCTAATAAACTACACGGTTCAGGCGTTGCCTGCGGACTAGAGCCGAGCGGGACAAATACTCTAATTCCAAGTTTTTTATCCAAGTTTTTTGTGCTTCTTGGTTTTGCCCCTCATGTTTTTAAGTTAACACCAACTGCGCGCATAAAAACACTTTGTTTACCAAACTTGACACTTTTTGATGTGATGAAATACTTCCAAAAGCGATTATTAACAATTTGTACGATCGCTCGATCGCGCAACGTGCATAGCCGGCCGTTTTCGCTTGCTGTCAACGCAGCAGAGCTTCCCAAGTTGCGCGGCCGACAATGCCGTCTGCTGGCAGTTGATATTGTCGCTGAGCCGCCTTGACAGCAGCTTGAGTTTCCGGGCCAAACACGCCGTCAGCACTCACCCGCAAAAATCCCTTGGCCCGCAGCCGTTCTTGCAAATCTCTGACTGCAGCCCCCCGCATTCGTCTTCTCAAAACCGGAAAATTTGTTGGCTGCCCTTGGGGGTTGATCTCTGAGTTGTCGGCAGTTACAGGATCGTTAGCGATCGGGTTTTCGATCGCGCTCGGAGTCGCAGGAAACAGCCGGTTCCAAGTATCTTGACCGACTATTCCGTCGGGAGGCAGACCTGCTGCTTCTTGGAACTGAGACACAGATCTAGCGGTGCTTTGTGAGAAAATCCCGTCTACAGTGTCAGCGTAAAAGCCCAACAATTGAAGAGCAGCTTGGAGTTCGATCACTTCTGAGCCGCGGCTGCCCAATTTGATTGCGGGGCGGACGATCGCACCTGTTTGAGCGATCGGGCTGTTGCTGTTACTCTGTTCGGAGGTAGGTAGCTGTGCGACAGCAGGAGTAGGGGCGATCGAGCTCATTGCCAATAAACCGCACAAACTCCAGCCGAAGAGCAAACTCGGAACCTCGCGGGCTTCATTCCAGCTTGCTGTCAAGTTTTGGGACATTGGGAATTCGACCTCTGCAAAACTGGTAGCGATCGTACATCAAATCTGGAAAAAATTGGGAATTTAGGCATAGGGAATTGGGCATAAGGCATTAACTGACTCCCTGGCTATGTCTGCGAACCAGTTAACTCAAAACTCACAACTTTTCCCCCCTTCCCTTTCCTAAAAATAATTTATCCTCTCAAATAGCTGCAATTGGCAAAAAAACTGCTAGATTGCCCTACAGAAAACATTGAACCGCGTTCATTGGGCCC
This sequence comes from Microcoleus sp. T3_A4, assembly GCF_036700465.1. Classification (NCBI taxonomy): domain Bacteria; kingdom Bacillati; phylum Cyanobacteriota; class Cyanophyceae; order Oscillatoriales; family Microcoleaceae; genus Microcoleus; species Microcoleus sp. T3_A4. Next base: position 39,767 of record NZ_JAUBOY010000007.1, read on the forward strand.
CAGCAACACCATGTCCGAATCCACCCCCACCAGAATTGCCAGCCAAATAGACATCGGCAACGTCAACATCGGGAACTTCCAAGTCGGCAGCATCAGCGGCACTAAATACAACGATTTTAACGCCAACGGCCTCCCTGATCCCGGAGAAGTCCCCATTCCCAACTGGCAAATCTACCTCGACCTCAACAACAACGGCCAGCCAGAATTTAACGAACCTTCCACCGTCACAAACGCGCAAGGCAACTACATCTTCGCCAACCTGCCACCGGGAACTTACCAAGTTAGGGAAGTCCAGCAGCCGAACTTTCGCCAAACTACCCCAAATCCCGCACCCATCACGATTACCAGTGGCACAAATGCTGGCAATATCAATTTTGGCAACAACTTTAACGCAGGGACGATCGCAGGCACAAAATTCAACGACATCAACAACAACAGCAGCCGAGATCCTGGGGAACAAGGGCTAGCTAACTGGCAAATTTACCTCGACCTCAACCGCAACAACAGGCTCGACGCCGACGAACCTTTTACATTTACAAACGTTGAAGGCAATTACGCTTTTGTCAATATTCCCGCCGATACATATTTGGTGAGAGAAGTCCAGCAACCGGGTTTTCTCCAAACCACACCTGACCCCGGCCCGGTTAACGTTACTTCCAACGCCACTGTCAACAACATCAATTTTGGCAATGTCTTTTTTGTCGGCAGCATCAGCGGTGTCAAGTTCAACGACCTCAATGCCAACAGCGTCAGAGACGCGACAGACCCGCCTCTGGCAAACTGGCCAATTTACCTCGACCTCAACGGCAACAGCAGCTTTGATCCGGGCGAACCCAATACCATCACAAACCCCCAAGGCAACTACACTTTTGCCAATGTTTCTCCCGGCAGATATTTGGTGAGGGAAGTTCAGCAACCGGGATGGGTACAGACTACGCCAAATCCAGGCCCGATCGACATCATCGGCAATACCAACGCAGTCGGCGTCAATTTCGGCAACAATTTTCCTACCGGCAGCATCAGCGGCTTCAAGTTCAACGACCTCAACGCTAACGGTATCAACGAACCGACGGAACCGAGAGTTGCCAACTGGCCGATTTACCTTGATTTCAACAACAACGGCAGTTTAGATCCGGGCGAACCTTCGACTTTAACCAACCCCGAAGGTAATTTCTCTTTTATCAATTTACCTCAAGGAACCTATGTGGCGAGGGAAGTCCCGCAGCCCGGTTTTCGACAAACCACGCCCAATCCGACTCCGATCACCGTGGGCAACGGCACAAATGCCACTAATCTCAGCTTTGGCAATGTATTGGTGACTGGCACCATCAGCGGTGTGAAATTTAACGATTTTAACGCCAACGGCCGCCTAGATCCTGGGGAACCCCCAATCGCCAATACTCAAATTTATATCGACCTCAACAACAACAGCAGTTTAGATCCGGGCGAAGCGAGTACCTTAAGCGACCTTCAAGGCAATTACAGTTTCCGCAATGTTCCGGTAGGTAGTTATGTTGTCCGCGAAGTTCCGCCGCCCGGTTTCATTCAAACGACTCCGCCTGCGGTGGTTGTTGTCTCGGCAGAGATTGGGGCTAGCAGCATCGATTTGGTGACTGGAGAGGCTGAGGGTAGGTCGGCTAAATCCTGGAAGGGCGACCCGTTAACGGATGCCAACAGCTATACGAGACCCGAACCTGCGGGTAATATGGGGGCGGATAGCTTGCTTTTGAGCCAGGGTCGTGATAGTGATCAAATTAGTAAATTTTTGAGTGATGGATTTTTTGCAAATTTAGGCAATATTCCTAACTTTGGGCAACAGAATGTCGGTCTGGAGCCTAATTCACAAGTTGGTAATTGTGTCAATATCAATGAATTAGATAATGGGGTGATCGCTGACTGGTTTGTGCCGATGGGTGTGAGGAATTTCCCGGTTAAGTAGGGTGAGACAAAGCTCGATCGCCCCGAATCCCAAACCGCAGATAAAAATTAGGAAGAGGTTAAAGGGCGATCGCGTGATACCCTATTGTTGGCAACCTCCAAAGCCAAGCCAGAGTTCCGGGAAGCCCAAAGCTGGCTTGTATATGAGGAGCAAGATTCAGAGACAGTATCATACCTGTTTTTAGGAATTATCAGACAATTCCCCAAGTGCGATCGCCCTCGTGGCATGGTCGCTCAAGTCACCGAGGTGCAGTGAGTTTTAACGTTGTTCCAGCTCAAAACAGCAAGTGTCCACGGGCAGAAGAACTCCGGGCGCAAATCTTGAAGATATTGCGCTCAAATTGCCACAGCTATTCAAAACCTGATATAATCTCGTGCGACAAAGCTGGAGTAAGCCTGATGTTAGATGAGGAACCTTCGAGCAACGTAGACGTATGTATGATTGAGTAGCGATCGTCAGTCGCTAGCAGCAGCTAACTGCTGATTGACAAAGTGATACAGTAGCCTGTAGCTTACGTAGATTTAGGTGTGAAGGAACAGAAAATCATGGCAGAAAAAAGTGCTAGTCAGGTAACTCCTGTATTATTTCCAGTAGTGTTACCGCCAACCATCAATTTTGGCAACGCTCCTGCGGGTATCCAGGGTACCAAGTTCAACGACCAGAACCTCAACGGCATTCGAGAGCCCGGCGAACCGGGGCTCCCCAACGTCCAAATCTTTATTGACACCAATAACAACACCACTGTCGATCCAGGTGAACCCTCGACGTTGACAAACCCCAGCGGAAACTTCATATTTCCAGGCTTGCTTCCAGGCACCTATACAGTCAGGGAAATCCCGCCAGCCGGTTTCAGCCCGACAACTCCCAACCCAGTCGTCGTCACCCTCGCGGGCACTAATGCCACAGTGTTGTTCGGCAATGGTCGCGTCCCGGAAGGTCAGATTATTGGCTGCAAATACCTCGACGTAGACAACGACGGCTTTCGAGACGGGAGTGAACCCCCGATGGAAAACGTCAGAATCTATATCGATGCCAACAACAACGGTCAGCTAGATACAGGGGAACGCACTACCTTAACCGATAGAAACGGCGAGTTCCGATTCACTGGTTTATCGGCTGGGCTGTACCGGATTCGGGAAGAGCGCGCCAACGGGCCGGGCACTGAACCGTTAGAAAGAGATTTTCCCCAAAGCACTCCCCCCGGCAGCACCCCCCTGCTTGACGTGAACCTCGGCCCTGGCGAAACCTGGGCCTGCGCTCAAGTGGGCAACACTCCCCTGTACGAAATCCCGATCTTCAAATTCCGGGACAACAACGCCAACGGCATACAAGACTCCGGCGAAGTTGCCCTCGAAGGCATCCCGTTCATCCTCGATTTGAACCGGAACGGCAGGACAGACGCGGGCGAACCGCGACTGTTAACTGGGCCTGATGGTAGGGCTACCTTCAGAGATTTGAAAGCTGGCAGCTACTCAGTATTGGAAACCTTTGAAACCTTCATACCCAACCAGCCGCCAATTGCAACTACGCAGAACCCGGTAGAAGTCACAGCCCCCGGGCCCCAATCGCGGCAGCAGGGCACGCTGCCTTTCATAGTCGCAGATAATAGTGTTCCAGGCGGCCAGCGGATCGTTGCGGCGAACTTCCCGCCCCCGTTCCCGCCGGTCAACCCGGAACCTGCAGTCTTCTTCACCCCGATTTTGGTAAATCCAGGTAGCGGTGCTGTCGGGAATACGCGCCCCAACATCACGGTCTTCAAATACAACGATCAGAACGCTAATGGTCGTTACGAACCGGCCAACACTCTACAGGAAGTGGGCATTCCCGGCATCACGGTCTACCTTGATGCCAACGACAACGGCGCCCTCGACACAGGGGAACAGTCGCTAGTAACTGATGCCAACGGGCGCGGTGCTTTCACCAACCTGGAACCGGGCAATTATGTGGTTCGGGAAGTGCCGCAAGCTGGTTTTAGTCCTACTACTCCGGATCGGGTGCAGTTCAACATCAGCACTCAAGATGCCAACGTTGTCTTTGGCAACACCCCCAACAGCCGCATCACTGGGTGCAAATTCCAAGACTTGAACGGCAACGGCTACCGAGACGGCTTTGAAACGCCGATCGCAGGGGTCACAATCTACCTCGACAGCAACGGTAACGACGCCCTTGATGCCGGAGAAGCAAGTACCGTCAGCGATCAGTTCGGTCGCTGGGAGTTTGGCAATTTGACCCCCGGTATTTACCGAGTCCGGGAAGTGGTGCCTTCCAATTCTTTCCAAACTACTCAACCACTGGACATCGTTTTGGGCGCAAACCAAACGTTTACTTGTGCTTTGGTGGGCAACGGCCAGTTCTTTAACTATCTCGGAGGAAAATTCCGGGACGACAACCGCAACGGCCTTCGAGATGAGGGCGAACCTCCTTTGGAGGGCATCCCGTTCACCTTGGATTTCAACAACAATGGTCGCTACGATCCTGCTACCGAGCCTCTGGTGAGGAGTAATGCTCAGGGCGAGGTTCTGTTCACCAATTTAGCTCCAGGCAACTATTCCCTATTGGAAGTTTTCAACGCTCCGGGCGTTGCCAACCCATTCCCCATTCCGACAGGGCCTAATCCTGTTACGTTCTCGGTGCCGGGGCCAAATACTTTTGTAACGCCGATCGGCGTGTCGGCGCCAGGCTCAACTGGTGCTAGCACCGATCCGTTGACTGGCGGCACGGGTGTGGTAACTGGTTCTAGCATCTCCGATGATCCTCTGAATAACCCCGGCCGTTCAGCGGCGGCTCTGGTATCGGACAACAGCATCAATAGCTTGCTCGTCGAGGAGAAGACCATGATGAGCTTTGATGGCATCAACAATTGGATAATAGAGTCGGCGAGTGCGGTGACTACACCGGTTGTAGGTGTTGATAATCTCGACAAAAACTTATTTGCGATCGCTGATTTTAAGACTGATTTGGTGCCTCTGCCGTTTCAATCTTAAGTTGGGTTTCTAGTTCGAGACTCAGCAATTAGCAATTAGCTTGTTTAAACTGCACGTCAAATGATCTTTTGGCGTGCTTTTTGCTGTTGTGACAATAATAACAAGCGGTTTCGATCGCCCAAACTGTCTTTAGTAGTAGGGCACGATCGGCAAAAAGAGCGATTCCCTAGTTCCAGAAAACCTTTATTTATAGAGGTAGAACGTAGAGGAATATGTTATGCCAACTCAACAACAAACCAATCCGGCTCAACATCAAGAACAGCAACCCGGTATTGAATCGCAAATGACCCCGCAACCCCAATCCTTTGCAGAGGGATATCGCGGTAGCGACAAATTGCGGGACAAAGTAGCCTTAATTACCGGCGGAGACAGCGGTATCGGGCGTGCAGTGGCTCTTGCCTTTGCCAAAGAAGGCGCTAACGTGGTCATCAGCTATCTCAACGAAGATGATGATGCCAAAAAGACCAAAGAGGCGATCGAACAACAAGGCCGGCGCTGTATTGCGATCGCCGGCGACATCGGCGACGAAAACGTCTGTCAAAACCTTGTAGAACAAACAGTTAAAGAATTCGGACACCTCGACATCCTTGTCAACAACGCCGCCGAACAGCATCCCCAAGAAAGCATTGAAGATATCACCGCCGAACAATTAGAGCGCACCTTCCGCACCAACATTTTCTCAATGTTTTACCTCACAAAAGCCGCTCTCAAACACCTCAAAGAGGGAAGTGCAATTATCAACACTACCTCTGTCACCGCCTACAAAGGCAATCAACAATTATTAGATTACTCCTCCACAAAAGGAGCAATTGTTGCCTTTACCCGCTCTTTGTCTCAAAGTTTAGCTGAGAAAGGAATTCGCGTCAACGGAGTCGCCCCCGGCCCGATTTGGACGCCTCTAATTCCTGCAACTTTCTCTGAAGAAAAAGTGGAGAAATTTGGTGCAGACACGGCCTTGGGACGCGCCGGTCAACCCGATGAAGTTGCCCCTAGTTTTGTGTTTTTAGCTTCAAAAGATTCGTCTTACATGACGGGTCAAATTTTGCATCCCAACGGCGGATCTGTGATTAACGGGTAGATTTGGCGCGAGTTAATATAAAAATAACCGCATTTTGTCGGAGAACTTTCACCCACAACCTGTGACTATAACTCACAATCTAAATAAACCCGCCCCCACAACCACGTTACCTAGGGCGGGTTTATTCATTTTTTTAGTTATATTCAATCTGCTAGCATCATTGGGTGTAACATACAGTCAACAGTGATGCCCACTTAGCTTCGCCGAAGGGTCAACAATCACGGACGATGCAAACGAAATTGATACAATTAATCTGCGTTAATCTGTGTTGATATGCCCTCATCTGCGGCAAAAAAAAAGAATTGCTGAACCGCAGATGACAAGGGATTGACGCTGATTCACGCAGAGGTCGAGAATAGATAGATAAATAATTCCGATGCTATAGCAGTCCTAAATCATTTGTGAATTTCTTACTCCCTCCCCAAGGCATCGGGGAGGGTTGGGGTGGGGTAAAAAATTTACGACTCCTGCAAGCATTGCTAAAACAGATTTGATATTAGTTTGTGAACATTGGTGACGTTTATACAAAACAGTCATCCCGCTACGTGGGTAGCGGGATTGATAGGTTGCAGTTTAGCTAGTTTTGAACCCAGCTAGAGCTACAATTAGCTCGCTGCGGAATTAGCTCATGTTAGCCATTTCTTGCTGCATCGTGCTTTTGGCTGCTTTGAATTGAGTAGCCATTTGTTCCATTTGTGCTTCGCTCAGGTTGCGGCGAATTTGAGGGAACATATCGTTTTCTTCTTCTTTTACGTGATCCTGAACCGCTGTTTGGAGCTGTTTGATTTGGGCTTTGAACTCAGGAGAACTCGGGCTCATTGACTTAATCTTGGCGAGCATTTGCTTCATTTCTGCTTGCTCGTCGTAGAGTTCTTGAGTGTTGCTGTAGTAGCTGCGAATTGCTGGGTAAACAACTTGTTCTTCGGCTTCGGCGTGAACGCTGAGGTCTTTGTAAAGTTGACCGAAGAATTCTTGTAGTTTTTGAGGATCGTCGGTGCTTGCGATTTCCATAAATAGGGTATCGGCTTTGCGGTGATCCATTGAGATGATTTCGGTGATGTTCATCTCATCTTTGGTGCGGGTAACTGCACCGCCGATGATGCCGGTCATTGCTGCCATTGCATCTTGTACGCGGGCCCAAACGCCTTGGTCGGGGTCTTTGCCGGTCAGTTCGCGTACTCCTAAAATTTCCAGAACTCCTTTGAGTTGTTCTTGGTGAGCGCGGTTTTCAAAGTTAACTGTGTTGAGGGGGGTAATAGCAGCTTCGATGTCGGCGCCGACTACTTGAGCAGCTTTGTGAATTAACAAACCAGCCATTGTTTGTTTGTGTTTGAGCAGTTCGTGCTGAGCGACTTTTTCAAACAATGTGAGTTCAGAACCTTGCATGAGTTTCTGAACTTCTTCAATCATTTTTGTGCTGGTTTCTTTGGGTTCGGCTTGAATGCCGTATTGCACGATCGTAGTTTCTAATACGCCCAAGTTTTTGCGATCGTCTTCGAGCATATCCCGGAAGCGCTGGGCTAGTTCGGAGTCGTTGCAGGAATTGATGAACAATTGCTCGTTGGCGATCAACAGGTTTTGCAGCGCTTTCATGTCTGCTAATTTCATCGCGATCGCTTGGCGCTTGGTATCTTCTAGGGTAGCTACCATCTGTCGTTTCTCCTCTCAATGTCTTTAGTGTTCTTACATCTCTTAATTTATTGATATATTCTGATAACATCCTCTTTCTCCCGACTGATTCATTAATATCCCGCGCAACCTATTGACTTTTAAACCAAGAAATGATAGTTAATTAAGGCTAAGGTCGTTTTTTAAAAAAGCAAAAATTACCCTTAATAACTGCCAACTGACCACTGACAACTATTAAGTGACAACTACCAAGTGACAACTGCCCACTGATAACTGCCCACTGTCCACTGCCAACTGCCAACTGCCAACTGCCCACTGCCCACTGACAACTGACTTTTGTATCAATTAATCCCGATCGCAGAGCTGTAAAGCGCTACCATAGTTGCAGCCGAAGTTAACTAAAGTTTAAGAATAACTAGCTTGTCTCAACTGCTCACTGCTTTAGAGTTCCCAGCCAATGTCTGGAAGCTGAATAATGGGTTAACGGTCATTCACCAGCGGATTTCGGCCACACCGGTGGTCGCGCTAGACGTGTGGGTGAGGGCTGGCGCTACGCTGGAGCCGGATTCTTGGTCAGGAATGGCTCATTTTTTAGAACACATGATATTTAAAGGGACGGATTCGATCGCCCCTGGAGAATTTGACCAGGTAATCGAAAATCGCGGTGGTGTCGCCAACGCAGCTACAAGTCACGACTACGCCCATTTTTTCGTCAACGCTGCGGCCGATTATTTAGCAGAAACAGCGCAGCCACTGGCAGAATTGCTGCTGCGGGCTTCGATTCCGGATCAGGAATTCGATCGCGAGCGAGATGTTGTGCTCGAAGAAATCCGCCAAGCTCAAGACAATCCCGATTGGCTCGGTTTCCAAGCCATGATGGAAACAGTTTACCAGCGGCATCCCTACAGGCGATCGGTACTGGGAACGGAAGAACTGCTGATGTCCCGAACTCCCTACGAAATGCGCTGTTTCCACCGATCTCACTATCAGCCGGAAAATATGACTGTGGTGGTAGTCGGGGGAATTGATGAACAACAGGCCAGAGATATTACGGGGAAAGCATTCGAGCAGTTTTCGGATCGGTGGGATTGTCCCAAATTAACCGCAGAAGCCGAACCGCCACTGATAGAAATTCGCCGTCAGGAACTCTGTCTCCCCCGATTGGAACAAGCGCGGCTGATGATGGCCTGGACGGGCCCGGGAGTTGAACACTTGCAAAGTGCTTGCGGCTTGGATTTGCTGTCGGTGTTGCTTGCAGACGGGCGGACTTCGCGTTTAGTCAGGGAACTGCGGGAAGAATTACAATTGGTAGAGGCGATCGAGAGCACTTTCTCGTTGCAACGGGAATCGAGTTTATTTACTATCAGTGCAGTCTTGGACGCGAAGGATATTGAAGAGGTGGAATCTCGGATTTGCGATCGACTTTGGGAATTGCAGTCTGAGCCGGTTTCCGAGGTAGAATTGCTTCGCTGTAAGCGTTTGCTGTGCAACGATTTTGCTTTCTCGCTCGAAACGCCGGGACAGTTAGCCGGTCTTTACGGATATTACAATACGATCGCCACTGCAGAATTAGCGCTTAGCTATCCCACCAGGATTAAAGCATTTGGCCCATTAGACCTTCAGCGCCTAGCTCAACAATATCTTTCTCCCCGCCGCTATACAGCCGTGGTACTCAAACCAATCTAATAACGGTTGACGGTTGACGATTAATTGAAAAAAGGTAAGAGAAGACTTGCAGCTAAAATAGCAAGAGCGATGGTTACATTAAGTCATCATCGTTTTAAGCATATTAAGCATATGTCATACAAAGTAGATTTAGGTGGATTCCTAGATTTACCGGGTTAAATGTATCTGTTACTGTGGTCAACAATCAACAGCGAACAGTCAACAGCCAATAGCGAACAGCCAACAGTCAACAGTCAACAGTTAACAAAGAATTCAATGAAAAATGAAATCCAGCGCACGGTTTTAGACAACGGTATTGTTGTCTTAGCAGCAGAAAATCCAGCAGCAGATATTATTGCAGCTAGGATATTCCTGCGGGCCGGCAGTCGCTACGTGCAGCCGGAACAAGCAGGATTGTGTCACTTGCTGTCGGCGGTAATGACTAAGGGAACCGATCAACTGTCTTCGCTGGAAATTGCCGAGCGTGTAGAATCGGTGGGAGCGAGGTTGAGTGCCGACTCTACTACAGACTATTTTTTAGTGAGTTTGAAGACGGTTTCTGCGGATTTTGAGGAGATTTTGGAGTTAGCGGCGCAATTGACCCGATCGCCCAATTTCCCGGAAGCTGAAGTCGAACTTGAACGCCGCATTGCCATATCGGCAATTCGATCGCAACAAGAACAGCCATTTGCGATCGCCTTCGAGCAATTGCGGCACGCTATGTACCAGGAACACCCCTATGCTTTTTCTCCCTTGGGCACGGAAGCTACCATGTCAAAGCTCACCAGAAACGAGCTCGAACAGTTCCACAAAACCTATTTCCGTCCCGATAATGTAGTTATTTCGGTAGCCGGCAGAATATCCACCGAAGATGCGATCGCCCTGATCGATCGAACTTTTGGGGACTGGAAAGCGCCTTTAACACCCCTGCCAACTTTAACCGTCCCCCCCCTGTCACCCTCCCCTGAATCGGTCGTTACGGCGCAAGATACGCAGCAATCAGTGATTATGCTGGGCTACCTGGCACCCTCGGTCAGAAATCCCGATTACGCAGCGATTAAGTTGCTGAATACTTATTTGGGTAACGGTTTGTCGAGCCGATTGTTTGTGGAATTGCGGGAAAAGCGGGGCTTGGCTTACGACGTTTCCGCGCTGTATGCGACGCGCTTGGACACGGCTCAGTTTGTTGTGTACATGGGTACTGCGCCGGAAAATACAACGACTGCTTTTGAAGGATTGCGTGCAGAAGTCGATCGACTCGCCAACACCGAACTAAGCGAGGAAGAATTGCAAGCTTGCAAGAATAAAATGCTCGGTCAATATGCTTTAGGAAAACAAACTAATTCGCAAATTGCCCAAGTTTTAGGTTGGTACGAAATTTTGGGATTGGGAATTAAATTTGACCAGCAATTTCAAGAAGAAATTGCACAGGTGACAGCTTCAGAAGCGCGGGATGCTGCTAAGAAATATTTTGTAGAACCCTATGTTTCTTTGGTGGGCCCGGAGGCGGCGATTACAGAGTTGGGTGTAGTGGCTGTTTGTTGAGTAGGCAATTGGCGATCGAACTTTTGAAAAGTTCGATCGATGCGATCGCAGACAAAAAGACTTTTTGCTTAACAATTATTTGTGTTTTGCGATCGCTTTTAACCTTTCCAAACTTAACAACAAAGCCAACTATTATTGCTTGCCTTATCTAGAACTGACACCGACAAGCTCAACGGACTTTTCGCTGGTAGTATAAAGTTCCGGTTGAGCTGTTGCAAATAACACTCGTAGCACCACCAGCAACTTTCAACAATCCACTCCAACCGAATTGTTAGGTTGCGCCGTTAGCTTAAGGATTCCACGCTCCGCCTTTGGTAAATAGACAGTAGGTGTAGATGGCTAGACATTAGCTTAATCTAACTCAAATCGTTGCCAATCGATGTGATCACACAAAGGTTATGATTGTCATCCATAACCACCCGACCGTTTGCAATGGCTTGTCGGAATTTTTTGATATCACAGGGTCTTGCTTTGGGGTCAGGTGTCTGCTGATCGATAAAGTCCCTTGAGTGCTTAGAGATGAGCCAACCCAGAGGCAACTTAACGCCATCACCTGACTTTTTCAGGAACAAGGTTCTGAATTTATATTTGAGTGGATCATCAATCCCATCATTGACCGTGAATGTAGACAACTCAACAGCACTACGGCTGCGGGACTTGCGCGCACTAAACAAGGCACGAACTGGCGATAAAGCCTCGTTCAGTCCTTCACTCTTGAGTTGAGTTGTAGGCTCGTTAAATTGCCCATCAATTAAGGATAGGTAGACAATTTCAAAGGTTGTTCCGTAACCCTTAAGTCGCTGTAAGCTGCGCCCAATGTCCAAAGCAGTAGGAATACCAGAATTATCAAAATAACCGCCATCAGCCAAATGCAATTTACTTTTGTCCTTACTGCGTTGGTACCACCCTACAGGGGTGAAGTAGGGAAAACGAGCACTGAGGCCAGCCGCTGTACTCAGTTTCAAATCTAGATCGGGTTCATCAATGGCAATATTTTCTTTGTTGGGCAAGTTAATCTGAAAGGGGCTGATCACCAGGCGATCGCCAGTTTCGACAACAGTTGTGTTGAGAACCAGTGCAGGGGCGATGCCCTGGGGCTGCCAGTGTTGGTAAAAAGACTGCCGCAAGGGATTATCTTGATTTGGAAGAGACAGCTTATCCCAAGCTTTTTCAAACGCAACTTCCAGACCTCTTCCCCGATCCCAATCGTATATTGGGAAAAAGATAAATCGTTGAATCAGGTCAGGGAATAGCCCCATCGTTAGGAGGGGCGTAAGCAAGTCACTGCTAAACAGTTTGCTAGCCGTTTGGCTAAGGGATTTACCACTAATTCCACCAAATTTCACCAAACTTGAAAAGGCAGAAGCCCCCAAGCTACCGCCAGAAACACTACTGATTGCAAATATATGCTGAGGAAAACTTGGAAAATATTCTGTTACCTTTGTGAAGGCTGTCGCTGCATGATAAGCGGCATAGATACCCCCACCTTGAGCCGCAGCGATATAGACAGGATAGGGTTTATTTGAGAATTGATCGAGATCGGGGCGATTAGCTAACCATTGCTGAAAACTAGATTCTAAAGCTGGAAGGACTGACTTTTCGGGTTTGCTAAACTGTCGAAAGCGATGATTGTCATTAAAATTAAAATTGCTAGAAACAACAATCAACACGATGAGAATCGTAATCCCAGGTATTTTGGTTTGCAGACCCCAGTCGTAAATTGTTGAAAAAACAACCACCACAATCGCCAATGATATTGCCACCACACTAATTGAACCCAGCCGATCTGGAAGAAATGTTGGAGGCAATATCAACCCTAATGCGAGGGAGGCCAGCAGAGAAATTGAACAAGTCCTAACAACTGTAATTCGTGATTTTACCGTGTGTTGCCAAGAAAACAGCGCCACATTAAAAAATACGAGCAACAGAAAAACCGCAACTAAACCAAAAGACAACTGTGAATCTTTTGCTGCCACGATCATAGGCAAAGATAAAACAATAAAAACAAAGCAGGCTAGATTAACAAAGATATTTTCAAATTTTTGCCCAAATAGACCTTCCCCCTTCTTATTAGAGGCAAAGGAACCTAGGCACTTTGAGTCTTTTAAAATTTCAATACGTTTTATTATTAAATAAGATAAAATTACTAATAAAACTATATTGCTAAACATCCACACTAGCAAAAAATTTTTGGGAGTAGGATCTGATAAGTTATGCAATGTGTTTTGGGTAGCCCAATTGCCATAAGCAAGGCTACCCAGTGGTATAGCACCTAGCAAACGAGGTGCATTTTTGTAGAAGCAATCGAATTTTGGCTTGTAGAATTCAGGAAGACGAGCTTCATAGCATTTCTCATGTAAACGTGCCGCGAACCACACACCAAGTGAAAGCAAAACAACAAATACTGTAGAAAAAACTGCCTGAGATACATTCTTATCGAAAGCAATTACACGATAGACCTCAATGGTTTGATCGATCTGGGTAAAAAAATACCAAGCTGCGATTGCAACTGTCAGAGGCACTCTTAAATATATCAAGAACTGCACGATGGGTTTAAGCTGGTTTTCAAAGCAATTAGAAAATTTTTGACTTAATTTATTTCTGTTATTAATTTCAGCCATATATCACTACCCAATGACTTTAAGGGAACATCTGTATCTTGAAATAACTGCAACCTAACGCCTAAATTGAGCGGAAAACGATCGCCTCTGACTCAAACCTCAAATATTGCGAGTTTGTCAGATCCAATGATTCTTTAGGCATCGATCGCTTAACAATTATTTATGCTTTGCGCTCACCGATAACTTCAGCTTGACTAAAATCATAGGTGTTTGTCCGCTCCAATGATTTGTTATACCTCGATCGCTTCAATAGTCCGGACTGTTTTTAGTTCTTAGGCTGAAACCCTCGATTTTCCGTTGGTAGTTCGATCGCCGAATCGCCTTGAAACCCTTATTCTACGGTTGGCAATCAAAAACTGTCCGAAGTATTGTTAACAATTATTTATGCTTCGCGATCGCCAGCCCAAAATGCTCACTCATCCCAAAAGTCGTGGTGTGACACGCTCGCTGGTGCCAAAGGTGGGATAAATTTTAGCGTGAGGTTCTTTCTCTAGAGTCATGTTTAAGTCGTCCAGGACTGTGAGTGACTTGGCGCCACCACAAACGCAAAAACTCGATGAGACTTAAATTGAACGTTTTCGGTTCCCGATGGGTCTAAATTGAACAGACGCCCGATCGGTCTAATTTATATGTACTTAGTAAAGCACTTTCAGATTAAAAAAGAGCTGACTCCGTGGCTTAGCGGACTCCTGGCCACATCCCTGCTTGCAGGAGTCGGCTACACAGCTTACAGCCAGTTAACAGTCAAATCCAGCCGCGAAACCAGAGGCAGGGAAAAAACCGTTGCTGTCGAAAGGGTGAACCTGCCGATTACAATTTCGGCAAACGGCACAATTGTGCCCGAACGTTCCGTTAACGTCAGCCCCAAAACTTCAGGAATGCTCAAAAGTTTGCTTGTCAAGGAAGGAGATAAGGTTGAACAAGGGCAGATTCTCGCCTACATGGATGACTCCAACCTCCAAGGCCAACTTACCCAAACTCGCGGACAACTCGCAGCCGCAGAAGCAAACCTGGAAAAATTGGTCAACGGCACTCGATCGCAGGATATTGCTGTGGCTAAGGCAGTGTTAGCAGAACAACAGGCAAGTCTGGAAAAATTGGTCAACGGCAATCGCACCCAAGACATTGCTGTAGCTGAGGCAGCGTTAGCAGAACAACAGGCAACGTTGCAAAAATTGCTCAACGGCAATCGAACCCAAGATATTGCCGTAGCTGAGGCACAACTAGCTGAACAACAGGCAAATTTACAAAAATTGCTTAAGGGCAATCGCCCTGAAGACATCGCACAAGCGATCGCCCAACTCAGAGATGCCGAATACGCCAAAAACCAAGCAGAGGAAGACTTTCAGAGAAATCAGGAACTCTATAATGCTGGAGCCATTGCTTTGCAAGTTGTCAACAACTCCCGCACGGCGCGCGATCGATCTCAAACGCAAGTCAGGCAAGCCGAACAAGCTGTAGCTTTGCTGCAAGCGGGTGCTCGCCCCGAAGAAATCGCTTCTGCGCGGGCTGCTGTGGAGCAAAAACGGCAAGCTTTGACCCTGGCGCGATCGGGGGCACGCCCGGAAGAAATCGCTGCGGGGCGGGCCGCTGTGGAGCAAAAACGGCAAGCTTTGGCCCTGGCGCGATCGGGCGCACGGCCGGAAGACATCGCTGGGGGGCAGGCCGCCGTCGAGCAAAAACAGCAAGCTTTGGCGCTACTAGAAGCCGGTTCTCGCCCGGAAGACATCGCCCAAGCCCGCGCTCAAGTTCTCGCCGCTAGAGGCAGCCTGCAAAGCGTTCAAGCGCAGGTTAACGACACTGTACTGCGGGCTCCTTTCACCGGCACTGTTACCCGCAAGTACGCCGATCCGGGCGCTTTTGTGACTCCCACGACGGCAGGTAGTGCGGTTTCTTCGGCGACTTCTTCTTCGATTTTGTCCTTAGCTTCCAAAAATCAATTAGTAGCAAACGTAGCAGAAACTAATATTTCTCAGATTCGGATGGGCCAGGCTGCGTCTATTCAAGCCGATGCTTTTGCGGGAAAGACTTTTACAGGTAAAATCACTCAAATTTCGCCTCAGTCGATCGTCCAGCAAAATGTGACAAGTTTTGAGGTAAAAGCGGCAATTATTAATGATGATAAACAAATCCTGCGATCGGGCATGAATGTGAATGTTGAGTTTAAGGCTGGTGAACTTAAAAATGTTTTGGTAGTTCCGACTGCGGCAATTGTCCGCCAACAAAGGGAAACGGGGGTTTTTGTTGCGGGTGGAGAAGATGGTAAACCTGCTTTTATGCCGATTAAGACTGGTATGACGGTGGATGATAAGACGGAAGTGCGATCGGGTTTGAAAGGAAATGAAAAAGTGCTGCTTAGTTTCCCTCCGGGATTGCGGCCTAGATCCCAAAATCCATCGCCGGGCGGGATTCCGGGTTTGCAACCGGGTGGGGGAACGCGCTTGCGTTAGTTAGTCCGCGCAGTCGGGGCTAGTTGGTTCGTCGTAGAGTCCGCCAGGGATTGAAATCCCTGTCTCATAGCGAAAGTCCTCTGAAAGAGGACTGAAGAGTTAGTTGATCTACATCAGTTTCAGACGAATTTTCAGTCGGTTTCAACCGACTTTAGCTATGAGACGGGGGTTTCAACCCCCGGCGGATCGTGCCACAAATCATATCGTTTCCGGCTGCATCATCAGACGAATTTTCAGTCGGTTTCAACCGACTTTAGCTATGAGACGGGGGTTTCAACTCCCGGCGGATCGTGCCACAAATCATATCGTTTCCGGTTGCATCGTCAGGTGATAAATTAGAGACCAATTTAGGCATAATTATTAGAATTTGCCACCAAATAATAAATAATGAATAACAAACAACATGAAATTACAGACTCGCCCCGGTACCAACAAAATCTCTAACGTTCAAATCGCGTTAATGGCGACAGAGGCGCTGTGGAATAATAAGTTGCGTACCAGTTTAACTATGCTGGGCGTAATTATTGGGATATCTTCGGTAATTGCCATTACTTCGGTGGGACAGGGAGTACAAAAATCAACTGAAGAACAGTTAAAGGCTTTGGGTACAAATGTGCTGTTGGTTTTATCCGGCGCTTCGCGATCGGGCGGTGTCAGTCAGGGAAGCGGTTCTGCTAGTACCCTGACTTGGGATGACGCTAAGGCGATCGGCAAACAAGCTCCTGCAGTTAAGGCAATTTCGGCTTATTTGCAGCGACAAGTGCAAGTCGTTTACGGCGGACAAAATTCATTTACTTCGATTTTGGGGACGGATTTAAACTATCCCGATGTGAAGAACATTCAACCCCAAGAAGGACGGTTTTTTAACGAGGATGAATTGAATGCTGCTGAGCCTGTAGTTGTCCTCGGTTCTAAGGTGCGAGACGAACTTTTTGGAGCCGGAGCTAATGCGCTATCCTCCGATATTCGTATTCAGGGAAACCGCTACAAGGTCATTGGAGTGATGGAAACTAAGGGGTCTGTAGGGGGAACTGATCAGGACGATCGAGTGTATATTCCCCTCAAAAATATGTCTTCGCGGATTGTGGGGAGAAATTCTTTAGCGGGGATTGCAATATCGGGTTTTTGGTTGGAAACTGCGGGCGAAGCTGATTTAGCGGATGCTCAATTTCAAGTGGAAAATATCATGCGCTTGCGCCACAATATTTATCCGCCACAACCGGATGATTTTCGAGTGGTAAATCAAGCTGAGATAGTTAATACTTTCAGCAATGTGATCGGTTTATTTACGGTGATGGTGGGCGCGATCGCCGGAATTTCTTTGGTGGTTGGCGGTATCGGTATTGCTAATATTATGTTGGTGTCTGTTGTGGAACGGACTAAGGAAATCGGGATTCGCAAAGCGGTAGGCGCTACTAATGCAGCAATTCTCATTCAATTTATGGCCGAATCTATTTTAGTTTCCACGGTGGGGGGAACGGCGGGTATTGGGTTGGGAATTGCGATCGCCTTTGGGGCCTCGACAGCGTTCAAATTTCCGTTTGTGGTTTCTGTATGGTCGATCGCGGCGGGTTTTGGGCTATCTTTTACTGTAGGCTTATTGGCGGGAGTATTGCCGGCTCGGAATGCGGCTCGCTTAGATCCGATCGCAGCTTTGCGGAATGATTGAACTTAGTGACGTTCGCCCCAGTGAAATTGAACACTCCTGGACGCACGGGTGGTCTGAAACCGAGTTTGATGGACGATCGGACTTCGTTGTCGGCCACAGATTCGTTAACGGGACTTAAACAAAAATCACGTCAACAATGGCTGCAAACGCTGACAGGTAAAGGGTTTGAGGTTGAATTGGGATCGGTTCAGAGCTGACAAGGGTTTCAGCTCTGACAGGGCATCAAACTCTTTGCCTTACCTAGACAGCTTTTCAGGTCTTTGAGCAGCTAGAAAATGTCTAAGTCTCATTAGAAATAATATACGTCTCTTCAAATATAATAACAAAAACCCCTTATCCAACAGGCAATTTCCATGTTAGAAGCATTGGTATTGGCGACAGTATTTTGCGGATTTTTTGGTATCATCTTCAAAAAGAACCTGATCATGAAAATCGTCTGTATGGATGTCATGAGTACAGGGGTTATAGCCTATTACGTGGTGGTGGCATCGCGAGAAGGCTGGCTGACACCAATTATTTCAAAGGGCAAAAACGTCGATTACGCCGATCCGGTTCCCCAGGCGGTGATCTTAACGGCGATCGTGATCGGCTTTTCGATTCAGGCTTTAATGCTGGTCAGTGTGATGAAGCTGGCACGAGATAATCCGACATTAGAAAGTAACGAAATCGAGATGAATAATACCCCATGAATACCCTGACGCTAGCCTGGATTGGACTCCCGTTTTTTGTCGGGTTTACTATTTATTTGATTCCGAAGCTTGACAAGTATCTCGCAATATTCGGAGCGATCGCATCCGCTGCCTATGCGTTCCAGCTTTTTGTTATGCCGTCAGCGGTGACGCTGGAGTTACTGGATAATTTCAGTGTCACGTTGTTAGTCGATCGCTTGAGCGGCTATTTCATCTTAACCAATGCCTTAGTCACGGCAGCGGTGATTATCTACTGTTGGCCCACAGATAAGACGGCATTTTTTTATGCACAAATTCTGATGGTACACGGCAGCCTGAATGCGGCCTTTGCCTCTAGTGACTTTATCAGTTTATATGTGGGGTTAGAGGTCAGCGGCATTGCGGCGTTTCTCTTGATTGCCTATCCTCGCACCGATCGCTCGATTTGGGTGGCTTTGCGCTATCTATTTATTAGCAACACGGCAATGCTGTTTTATCTAGTCGGTGCCGTGCTGGTTTATAAGGCAAGTCATTCGTTTAGTTTTGCGGGCTTGGGCGCAGCACCCCCAGAGGCGATCGCTCTGATCTTTATGGGACTCTTGGTTAAGGGAGGTGTGTTTGTATCGGGGTTATGGCTACCGTTAACTCACTCGGAAGCAGAAACGCCTGTGTCGGCTTTGCTGTCAGGGATTGTGGTCAAAGCGGGGGTATATCCCCTCGTGCGCTGTGCGCTGATGGTGGAGGAGGTGGCACCCATCGTCCAAATCTTTGGCGTCGGGACGGCGCTGCTGGGCGTGTTCTATGCCGTTTTAGAAAAAGATAGCAAACGGATGTTGGCTTTTCACACGGTTTCGCAGTTGGGCTTTATCCTCGCTGCACCGTCCGTGGGTGGGTTTTATGCGCTGGCCCACGGTTTGGTCAAATCGTCGCTGTTTCTGATTGCAGGATCGTTACCGAGTCGTAATCTGAAAGAATTGAAACAGAAGCCGATCGATACCAAGATCTGGATTGCCTTAGTCATAGCTAGCTTATCAATCTCTGGCTTTCCCTTGTTAGTTGGCTTTGGGGCAAAGGCGTTGACGGTGAAGAATTTGGGTTCCTGGCAAGTGATCGCGATGAATGTCGCAGCAGTCGGAACAGCAATCTCTTTTGCTAAATTCATCTTTCTACCCCGTGGCGGACCAACAGCAGCCAAACCCGGTTTTTGGCCTGCGGTGTTGCTGTTACTAGCTGGGCTGATTGGAGCCAATGCTTTTGATCTTCAGGCTTATACGCTGGAAAATATGCTTAAGGCGATCGCCATCATCGGCGTTGGTTGGTCAGCCTATTTTCTAATTTTTCAACGCACGGCAATCAAACTGCCACGTATGCTTGAAGAATTCGATCATTTGGTCGGTTTTATGAGCTTAATTTCGCTCCTACTATTCTGGATGGCATTACCCACATGATTGGACAGCTAATATTAAGACTGACGATCTGGTTTCTACTGACAGCCGATTTGAGTTTGGCAAATATTGCGATCGGCTTCATCATTGCTTTCCTGTTGCCGCGCAGCTACGCACCTCCGGAACCTTTGAGGGAATGGTTGGGGGTGTTGGGTAAAATCTTCATGGCGATTCCTATAGCTTATTTAGAAGCGTTTGAACTCATCCTCCGTCCCCACAGACACGAAGATGTGATCATGGAAAAAGTGCCAAACCATCGATCGCCCTTGCTGATATTCCTAGATGTCTTCCTGATTACTTTTACTCCTAAGACGATTGTCGTGAAATATCACGAAGAGGGTTTTTACGAAGTACACCGAGTGCGACGGACATCAAACACATAGCTAAACTTTGTTTCTGAGGATTTAACCGCTATTGAGGCAGAGTCAGAGAAGAGAAGAGAGAAATGAATAATTTTGATTGAGCTAAGTAAGAAAAAATCAGGAGTGAACACAATTGAACAACTTGAACAACTTGATTTTAATTGCCATGATTCTGGCTCTGCTCATACCCATGTACGAGGTATGGAAAGATCATGATATCTGGCAGACAATGTTGGCCTTTGCCAGTATTTCGAGCAAGGCGGCAATCATCGCTCTCGTCATATCCGTCTGGCGCGATGATTGGATGATCGGTGTGGTGGCGGCGATTATCCTCAGTGTGGGTAATGCTGGATTGATGTTGTTGGCACAAATAATCAAACGTATCACTGAAGCATGATCGTAATAGATGTATTGAGCTATACCTGCATCGGTATAGGGATTTTTTTCTGGTTTTGGGGTACTTCTTTCCTACTTGGGAAGCGATCGGTTTTATATAAACTGCACAGTCTTTCGGTATCAGATACGCTGGGTTCGATCGCGATCGTCGTCGGATTGCTACTGCAAATACCCAGTAAATGGCCCCTGCTGATTCTGGCGATCATTTGCTTAGCAATCTGGAACACCATGCTGGGATATGTGTTGGCCTATTGTTCCAAAACAGGGAGTAACTATGAACGATAATAGCTACATTTATGTCCTCGTCGCTCTGCTACCGTTAGCTGCTGGTATGGTGGTATTTCAGGTCAATCCATACCACGCATTGGTACTGCGGGGGGTATTGGGAGCGATCGCGGCCTTGGTGTATACAATTTTAGGCGCGGGGGATGTGGGCTTGACCGAAGCCTTGATGGGCACCCTGCTGGCGATTACACTTTATGCAGTGACGGTGCGTTCATCCCTCGTGCTGCGTCTGGGTGTAATCGAAGAGGGGACAGAGGGCGATGCTATACCAAATGACAAAACCGCAGGTCATTTTAAGCAACTGATAGATGACATCCGCACAGTTTTTCAGAAACGCCATATGCGCCTGGAACTGGTTCCCTATGCGAGTGCACAGGCATTGCAGCGGGCGCTGATGGAAAAAGAAGTTCATGCAGCTTGTTCCCCAGAAGGCCAACTAGAACACAGCGGCGAAGCGCAACTTTATAACACCGCAATCAGAGTTCGGCGTGTCTACGACATCATGCAAACCGAACTTTCATCACCAGGGACAACCCTAACCTATGTAAATACACCAGACGCAGAGGACAAGCATTGATGAAGTGGGTTTACTTTTTATCAGGAATAGCGCTGTTTGTCAAAATGCTGCTAATCGCTAATCCCACAATGGACTTATCGCAGCAAAGTTCGATCGTCGAATTGGTTGTTCAAGATAGTGGAGTATCCAATGCGGTTTCCGGTATCATTTTGCGAAATCGGCTGTACGACACGATCTTTGAAGTAGTAGTATTTACGATCGCCATCTTGGGTGCAAGTTTTATGCTAGCCAATGAAAGTCCGTCCTGCGCCATATATCAGTTTACCGATCAACCATCGATTATTTTGGCGCGATTGGGAGCGACGATTGCTGCCTTGGTGGGTATCGAACTAGCAATTCGCGGGCATTTAAGTCCAGGCGGTGGTTTTGCAGCGGGTGTAGCGGGGGGAACTGCGATCGGCTTGGTGGCGATTACCTCATCACCGCAGTGGATGCAAGAAATCTACCAGCGCTGGCACGCGGCGACTTTGGAGAAAGTTTCGGTACTTGTTTTCATTGTATTGTCCGTTATCACTCTGTCAGGATATGAGTTACCGCACGGAGAGTTAGGCACACTTTTCAGCGGTGGCATTCTCCCCTTGCTCAATATCCTGGTTGCAGTCAAAGTCGCATTAGGATCGTGGGCGGTGCTGTTGGTGTTTATTCGCTATCGCGGATTGCTATAACAAATGTTCCGATCTCAAATCCATTGACAGAGAAATTATTCATCTCTCTAAATCTCTGACTCTGACTTTGTATCCTCTGTGTTTTTTGCGGTTTAATCATTCAGCAAGAACCGTAAACAATATTTTACGTTTATAAGGCTGACGCACGAGTAGTCAGAAACCGGGTTTTTTTGCGAAATACTTCGTTACACCCGCAGAAACTGTCAAAAACCCGGTTTCTTTGCTTTTGGTGAGTAATTCCTGTGTACTCATCTGCGTTTATCTGCGTGCATCTGCGGTTAAATATTCCCAATCTGCAAGATATTAGCTTACACTAAACCAGCTTGAAAAATCTGATTTGCAGTGAGGTTC
This sequence comes from Microcoleus sp. T3_A4, assembly GCF_036700465.1. Taxonomy (NCBI): domain Bacteria; kingdom Bacillati; phylum Cyanobacteriota; class Cyanophyceae; order Oscillatoriales; family Microcoleaceae; genus Microcoleus; species Microcoleus sp. T3_A4. The sequence continues at coordinate 62,096 of NZ_JAUBOY010000007.1, forward strand.
AAATCGGGAAAAGTTTGGGACACAATCCGGTCATTATCTCGAAACTTGAGGATTTGATATTCACCCTCAACCAAGTTACAGACAGAAATTGTCGGTTGTTTAGGATTGCCAATAAAATTGCGTCCGCCCAACGCAGCATAATCCACAATCCAATATTCAGGGATACCCATCTCTTCATAATCAGCATATTTCAAATAGTAATCATCGCGCCAATTGGTTGACACAACCTCAATTACCAAAGGTATCGATGCACCCAAACTGAGGATAGATTGTTTTTGCCATAAAGTTTCGTTCACCAGATTTCCACGATTTAGCACCAACAAATCAGGGAAATAACCCGAATCTTTTTCAGGAGGTCTAACTATCACTTGGTTTGGGATACTGTATGGCAATCCCAGACGTTTGATTTCAAAAGGAATTTCGATGCCAAGAAAGCCTTTAACTTCCTCGTGTTCGCCTACTGGTTGTGCCATCTCAACAATATCTCCATTATGCAGTTCGTAGCGTACCGCCGAATTTTCAGGCAGCCACTCCACAAATTCCTCGAAGTTTACGAGTTTGGGTAAAGCTTGAGTCATAGGTTTTCAGAATTACCGATAATATAAATTATATCTCTATCTATCTATCTGCGTTTATCTGCGTGCATCTGCGGTTACAAATTTCCATTTTTTATAAAGTCCGCAAGTTGTTGTGCCGCTTATGCTGTAACCATTTCGGGTTTTATATCAGGTGATGCTGGCTCAAAATACAACACCATGATTTGCTCTGGATACAGCCCGACAGATTCATAAGTGCGTCCGTTGCGATCGCTAAATTCCACCTCAAACGCTGCACCATCAGCCAACAGTTCAACCACAGTCCCTACTTGTCCGCACCACAGATTGTATTCAGGAAGGTCAACTGTCAATGCAACGACATCTAGTAATTTAATTGTATTCTTTGCCACTCTTATTACCTCCCGGCACTACATTATAATACGGTGTCTGAACATCCCGTATTCTAGTTTTGTTTTGCGATCGTTGGAACTCATCGGTTAGATTTATAAACTCTTAATTACAACTTACTATTGAAGAAATAACTTAGTTCCGACCACATTTCGCCATTACTCCAAAACAAAAATTTACCGGGATAGCTAAACCTATCAGCTAAACCCACAGCAATATATTCCTTATAAACGGGATGTAATTTATATTCCAAGGATCTAATTTTAGTTACGAGTATCGTATCGATAAAACAAAGTCTACTGATAAGTTCTATGTAAAACTCTTCTGTTTTTCCCCAATCATCTAATTCCTCTATACCTGAAGTTCCTAAAGATGTTTGAACGAAATAAACTAAATTATTATAATATTTTAATAAATTTATTTCATCATGATGACCATCTCGAAGTCTTTTTATTATCTCGTTTAGTTGATCTATTTTTGCAAGCAGCAGATTAATTTCCTCATCCCCATTTTCAATTTCCAAACTCTTAATTTTTTCCTCAAGAAGTGCAACTTTATTTCTCTCGTCCTTAAGCTGTAGCTCTAAACTTATTTTGGCTTTTTCTAGCTCTCTGGCATTCTCTTCTAGTTGCTTAACTTTTGTTTCTAATTGACGTGAATTGGAGTTTAATGAATTTAACTCATAAACCTTTCTTTCTAGCTGTAGCTCTCAACTTATTTTGGCTTTTTCTAGCTCTCTGGCATTCTCTTCTAGTTGCTTAACTTTTGTTTCTAATTGAGGTGAATTGGAGTTTAATGAATTTAACTCATAAAGCTTTCTTTCTAATTGGGTTTTTTCTTGCTCTAGCTGGTTATTATCTATCTCTAAAGGTTGAACTCGGTCTAGTTCTCGTCTTATTTCTGACTCTAAAGAGTTTTGGCTAGCTCGGAGTTGTAGATTATCTTGTGTCAATCTAGTATTATTATCTTTAACTTGATTTAACTCTCTTCTCAGAACGTCTATTTCTTGCTGTAAATCCGTATTTGTTTTAATGAGTGATTGATTTTGGGCTATGACTTCATTAAGCTGGCTAGTAACCTCTTTAACTTTCTCGATTAAAAATTCCCACGTTATAAACTCTATATCTTGACTACTGAGAGAACCACCCAATTCTTGAATAAGAACTTTTTTATGAGCTTCTAGTTCTTCAATTTTTTGTTCAAAGTAAATATTTTCAATACGAAGATTTGTTGAAATTTTCCTTAATTCATCTCTTTCGCTCTCAACGCTTGCTAACTGTTGTTGTAGGCTTTGAACCGTCTGCTTCAAAGAATTGTTCTCAGTAGTAGCTGCCTTAAGTTCTGCCTCTTTTTGCTTAAATCTTGCCAGGATTTGAACTATAAAGGCGGTAAATAGGTTATTTGCTTGTTGTAAGTGCTGGTTTATTTGCCTAAGCTCAACTGTTTGTGCTTCGGGTCTGTTATCCTCTGGTTTGTTCTTACCCCTGCGAAGTTGCAGGTAAACTATTACGATACTTAGTAAAGCTATTAAACCAGCCGTTTCGTAAACCATACTAATACTTTTTTGAAAATAGAGTTTTTGGACATCGGTTCCCAGGCAGAGCCTAGGAACCAGCTAAAAAATCAAAATTAGCCAAAAAACTGAGGGCGAGTTTAGCATAAAAGTTAACCCCAAAAGTTCAATTTATGCTCTAAACCCGCCCTGGCAAAACTCCCTTAATAAGCGTCTTGCAATTCGTAGAAATCAGGGGAAATGTAATCTTTCCGCAGTGGCCAGCCTACCCAATCTTCGTTCATCAAAATCCGTTTCAGATTCGGATGTCCTTCGTAGACAATGCCGTACATATCGTAGGATTCCCGCTCTTGAAAGTCGGCCGCTTTCCAAATCCAGTAGACTGATGGTACTCTGGGATCTTCGCGGGGAATGAATACTTTGACGCGCACTTCTTCGGGATGCGAAGCATTATCTGTCAACTTAGCCAAGTGGTAGACGCTGACTAAATCTTCTCCCGGCCCTTGGTCGTAGGCGCACTGGCACTGCATATAATTAAACCCGTAGGCATACAGTGCTGTTGACATCGGAATTAAGAAGTCTCGATCGACCTTTAATATCTCCACGCCCAAATTATCGGCCGCTAAAGCTTCGTGTTCAAAGCCATTCTGAGTCAACCACTGGGAAACCTTCCCGGCTTCAACAATTGAGGTTTCTGTCTCAGCCACGGTTTACCTCCTGTTTTTGTCCTGCAAGCAAAGCCGGCGGTACTGGCATTCCCATTGCTTCGGTCAATTCTTTCGGTGGCGCCATCCGGCCCGGAACTGACAAATATTTGCCGTCCAAAATGTCGTCTACTACTTTCATTTTGTGGGGTCTGGTGTAGTAGCGGTGGGTTGGCAGCAAATTAGCCCGTTCTTGCATGGAATCGTTGGCGATTTTTTTCCGCAGTTTGATAATTGCGTCAATAATCGCTTCTGGGCGGGGGGGACACCCGGGGATGTACACGTCTACGGGAATCAGTTTGTCAACGCCTCTGACTGCTGTCGTGGAGTCTACGCTGAACATTCCGCCGGTGATGGTGCAAGCACCCATCGCGATGACGTATTTGGGTTCCGGCATTTGTTCGTACAGCCGCACCAAGATGGGGGCGTACTTCATGGTAATTGTGCCGGCGGTGATGATCAGGTCGGCTTGTCGGGGACTCGATCGCGGTACTAAGCCGAATCTGTCGAAGTCGAAGCGCGATCCGATCAAAGCTGCAAATTCGATGAAGCAGCAAGCGGTACCGTAAAGCAGCGGCCACAGGCTCGAAAGTCTCGCCCAATTGTAGAGGTCATCAACCGTAGTTAGAATGACGTTCTCTGATAATTCGGATGTGACTTCTGGGCGAATAGCGGGGTTGACAATTAGAGGTTTTTGTGATTTGTCAGAACTTAAGACCATTCCAAGGCTCCTTTGCGCCATGCATAGACAAGAGCAATAACGAGGATCGTGATAAAAAACAAGGCTTCGATGAAAGCCAACAGTCCTAGCTGGTTGAAAGCAACCGCCCAAGGATAGAGGAAGACGGTCTCTACGTCGAAGATGACGAAGACTAGCGCGAACATATAATATCTGATGTTGAACTGAATCCAGGCTCCGCCGATCGGCTCGACGCCGGATTCGTAGGTAGTGCGTCGGTCGTAGGGACGACTTTTGGGCCGCAGTACCTTAGACGCCGTGAGGGCGAGGATAGGGACTAGGCTGGAAATTAACAGGAAGCCTAAGAAATACTCGTAGCCGCTGAGTGCAAACACGGTGAATAATTACTGCCTAGGTGAAAGGGTTCTGTAACTTGTCTGTTACATTATATAGATTTTGGGTAGCTAAAATTACGAGTTAGTTGAGATTAATCCTCCATCTTCTGCAATAATTTTTAATGTATATTTTAAGATTAGCTTACCTACTCTTTTTGAGCTATGAGCGATCGAGCCACTGAAACCAAAACCCTCGATCGGCACGAGTGCCGCGCCTGCGGCTACGTCTACGATCCGAAAAAAGGGAATCCTAAAAATGACATTGCCCCTGGCACGGCTTTTGAAGATTTGCCCCAAACTTGGGTCTGTCCCGTTTGCGGGGCGCGCAAGTCGGTGTTTCAAAATCTCGGTCAGCAGGAAGGGGTATCGGGATTTAAGGCAAATCAGCGCTACGGTGTCGGTGTCAACGGCATGACCGAAGGTCAGAAAAGTTTGCTGATTTTTGGCGGCTTGGTCGTTGGTTTCTTGTTGTTACTTAGTATGTATGGTTTGCAGTAAAACGATTGTGAGATTTTGGCAACGAATTGTAATGTTATTGGCGGCTGCGCTCATCTGTACGAGTTGCAGCACCATCGGTTCTGTGAGTTACAACCCCTGGCAAGTGATTTCCTTGCCGACGGAAGCTAATTTGCAGGATATTGCCTTTACGGGCAATCCTCAGCACGGCTGGGTTGTGGGTTCTGAGGCGACTCTGCTCGAAACGCTCGACGGTGGTACTAGCTGGAAGCCTGTAGCACTGGATATCGACGATCCGAGGTCGCGTTTTGCATCGGTGAGTTTTTCGGGTTCCGAAGGCTGGATTGTCGGCCAGCCTTCTGTTTTGCTCCATACAGAAGATGAGGGCAAGTCTTGGACGCGGATTGCTTTGAGCTCTCAGTTGCCCGGTTCTCCGAGTACGATCGCGGCTTTGGGCCCGAATTCTGCCGAGATGACGACCGATGTCGGGGCGATTTACCGGACTTCTGACGGCGGCAAAAATTGGAAAGCTGTCGTGCAGGATTCTTTTGGGGTAGTTCGCAATATCAACCGTTCTGAAAACGGGCAGTATGTTGCGGTTTCCTCAAAGGGCAATTTCTACTCGGTGTGGAAACCAGGACAAGAAGCTTGGGAACCTCACAACCGCAATAGTTCTCGCCGCTTGCAAAATATGGGCTTTACCAAGGATGGGCGTTTGTGGATGCTCGCCCGCGGCGGTCAGATTCAGTTTAGCGACCCGTCCAATCCTGAAGGTTGGGGAAAACCGTTTTTTCCCGATCGCAAGGCGAGTTGGGGTTTGCTGGACATGGCTTACCGGACTGATAATGAAGTTTGGGTAGCCGGTGGCGGCGGCAATTTGCTGTGCAGTTTGGACGGCGGGAAAACTTGGCTAAAAGACCGCGAAGTAGAAGATGTTCCCGCTAATTTTTACAGGATTGTCTTTATGGGCCCCGATCGCGGATTTGTGATCGGCGCGAGCGGTACTCTACTTAAATATCAAGGTTCAGCGCAAGCTGCTTGATAGTAGAATAGTAATAGAGATTGTCTGTCAATTTGTTGTTGAAAGGAGGATTCTAAATGGCTGGTACAACTGGAGAACGTCCGTTTGGGGACATTATTACAAGTATCCGTTATTGGGTAATTCACAGCATCACCATTCCGGCTTTGTTTATTGCTGGATGGCTGTTTGTGCAAACGGGTTTGGCTTACGATGCTTTCGGAACTCCTCGCCCTAACCAGTATTTCACACCGCAGCGGGAAGAAGTGCCGATTATTTCGGATCGCTTTGAAGCTAAGAAACAAGTAGATCAGTTCATTGCCAAGTAATTTAACAAGGATTTGGAAAAATGACGAGCAGAACCCCAAATAATGAGCCAATTTCGTATCCGATTTTTACGGTGCGCTGGTTGGCAGTTCATACTTTAGGTGTCCCAACAATTTTCTTTTTGGGCGCGATCGCAGCAATGCAATTTATTCAACGATAGGAGTTTACAATGCCTGAGCGCGTTCCTAATCCCAACGAGCAGCCTGTTGAGTTAAACCGGACTTCTTTGTATTTGGGTTTGTTGCTGATTTTTGTTTTGGGTATTTTGTTTTCCAGTTATTTCTTTAATTAACTGGTGTCTGAGTTTGCTTTCGATAGTTCGATCGTCGAATTTGTTTAGCTGTAAATTAGTGAGGTGATGGCTATGTTTAGTGAAAGTGGCAGAATTCCTTTGTGGCTGGTAGCTACTGTTGCAGGCCTCGGTGTTCTCAGCATTGTGAGTCTTTTCTTCTACGGTGCTTATGCCGGTTTGGGTTCTTCGATGTAAGAAGAATCAAGCTGATTTTCGGCTTAAAACCCCCCTTTTTCAAGGGGGGTTTTAATTATGCAAATTGTGTTGGTAAATGGGGGATAACTGTTATCGATAGTGTGAATTTTTTGGCCAGTTTATGATATAAGTTCCGGTGACACCGGAATTATTGTTGACTGTTGACTGTTGACTGTTGAGTGTTAACTCGGGGTCGAAAAACTGAATGATAGTTGAGTATTGACTGTTAATTCGATTTTACAATTCCGATGCTAGCGGAGTTGATATGAGAATTTAATCCGGCGTTGTCAGATGGGGATTTTTGGTGGTTGGGTGGAGATTTGCTCAATCAACTGCTGGCATTGCGGGTTCACCAATAACCCCAAAATCGATCGCCATTAGCCGACGATCACTAAGAGAGTGTGAGCCGATCGTGAAATTAGCCAAAAGTTGCGAGTAGAATGGTGCAAGAGCCGATCGCTCGATCGTAGTGCACAGCGAAATATGACCCCACCGCCGCCACCCCGCAAACCTCAAACCGTCTTGGGTGCGATTACCCAAGCAGTCCAGACTATTGCCAAGGTTAATTTTAACCAGCTAGCGCTGAAACCAAACGCCAAAGTACCCGAACTGTGGGTACAGGATGCGGGTGCAGCTAAAGCTGAGGTTTATCCGCTGTTGGGCGATCGATATTTGTTAGGTCGATCGTCCAAATCTTCAGATATAGTAGTTCGCAATCCCGTTGTCAGTCACGTACACTTATCTCTGTCGCGCGATACTCGGCGGCGGACTCCTTTTGTCATCAAAGATGAAGACTCCACAAACGGCATTTACAATGGCAAAAGGCGAGTTAAAAGTATGTCCCTGCGTCACGGAGACGTGTTCACTTTAGGGCCGCCGGAACTAGCCGCCGCTGTCAGGATTCAGTACGTATATCCGCCGCCTTGGTATTTGCAACTTGTGCGTTACAGCTTTTACAGCGTCAGTGGAATCACCGCTTTGATTGCCGTGTTGGTAGGCATGGAATCGACAAAGTTTCAAGTGCGGCCTCTGCCAAGAAGTATCAATGGCCCCGTGATTGTTTACGCGCGCGATGGGCAAACTCCCCTGCGTCCTCCTCAGAATAACGCTCACTTAGAATTAAAGCAATTACAGGATTTTTCACCTTATTTATCCAAGGCGGTACTTGCTTCGGAAGACAGCCGCTACAATTGGCATTTGGGGGTAGATCCGATCGGAGTTTTGCGCGCGCTTTTGACCAATGTTCGCGGGGGAGGAATTCGCGAAGGCGGCAGCACTGTGACGCAGCAGTTAGCGAGGAGTTTGTTTCGAGATTATGTGGGAACTCAAGATTCGGCAGGGCGCAAGTTACGGGAAGCTGTAGTTGCCTTGAAACTGGAGAATTATTACAGCAAAGATGAGCTGTTGCTGACTTATTTAAATCGGGTGTTTTTGGGGATTGACCTTTACGGTTTTGAGGATGCGGCTCGGTTTTATTTTGGGAAGTCGGCGAGGGATTTAACTTTGTCAGAGGCGGCAACTTTGGCAGGGATTTTGCCTGCTCCCAACAGTTTTAATCCGATTCAAAATTATCAGTTGGCGGTGCAGTATCGCGATCGAGTGATCGAACGGATGCGGGCACTGGGGACGATTTCTCAGGAAGAAGCCGATCGCGCAAGGCGATCGCGAATTGAGATCAATCCCAAAGCACGCCAATATCTTCAAAGTACGATCGCTCCTTATTTCTACAGTTATGTATTTGACGAATTGGAGTTTTTGCTGGGGGAGCAGTTAGCCAGAGAAGGCAATTTCATTGTAGAAACAGGTTTGAATCCCGGCCTGCAAAAAGTGGCTGAAGCTTCCCTCAGAAATGCTGTTGAAAATGCCGGAGCAAGTGCTGGCTTTTCTCAAGGAGCCGTGGTAACTCTCAATAGTACAACCGGGGAAGTCTTAGCTTTAGTTGGGGGCGTAGATTACTTGAAAAGTCAGTTTAATCGGGCTACTCAAGCTTTGAGACAGCCTGGTTCTACATTTAAGATTTTCACCTATGCAGCCGCCCTGGAACGGGGAATCTCACCCGATAAAACTTATTCTTGCGCTCCCCTTTCCTGGGGAGGACAAAGTTATAGTGGTTGCGAAAGAACCAGCGGTAATACTGATATGTATCGCGGCTTGGCATTGTCGGAAAATGCAATTGCTTTGCGAATAGCACAACAAGATGTCGGTTTAGACAATGTAGTGCAAATGGCTAGGCGTTTGGGGATTACTTCTGAACTGCGTTCTAATCCTGGTTTAGTATTAGGTGAAAGTGAAGTTAATGTGTTGCAATTAACGGGTGCTTTCGGGGTTTTGGCCAATCGGGGTTTGGGAAATCGTCCCCACGTAATCAAGCGAATTATTGACAGCAGCGATTGCAAAGATAGAAATGATTTTAACAGTTGTCGGGTGATTTATGACTATCAAAAAGATGGCATTGCCAATCGGCAGTTAGTTTCGGAAGGCGTAGCGGATACGATGACAGATATGCTGCAAGGTGTGGTGCGGGGAGGTACGGGCAGCAGTGCTGCTTTGGGGTTGGGAGAAGCTGGAAAAACAGGCACGACTAATGATAATAGAGATTTGTGGTTTGTCGGTTATATTCCGAGTCAGCAACTGGTGACAGGAGTTTGGTTGGGAAATGATGATAATTCTCCGACTGCCGGAGGTAGTGCAAATGCCGCTCAGTTGTGGGGGGAGTATATGCGGCAGGTGGCGCGTTAAGTCATTAGTCATTAGTCATTAGTCATGAGTCATGAGTCATGAGTCATTAGTCATTAGTCATGAGTCATTAGTTAGTGGTTGGTTGTTAGTTGTTGGCGAGCATAACTAATCGCCAAAAAAGATTTAGCAGTAAGGTGCGCAGTGCGCACCCTACGAAGATTTAGCAGTAAGGTGCGCTTATTCTACAGTCAGGGAAACTGGCCGACATCCAGACAATGTTTCATGCAAATTGACGACATTTCCGATTACGGCGATCGCAGGTGCTGCAAATCCGATCGCCTCAACTTGCTCTACAATTGTACCCAAAGTCCCGATCAATTCTTCTTGTTCCGGCCGCGTTCCCCAGCGCACTAAGGCTATGGGCGTTTCTGCACTCAATCCTGCATCTGTTAACTGGCCGATAATGTAAGGCAAATTGTGGATTCCCATGTATACTACAATGGTTTCGGAGCCACGGGCGATCGCCTGCCAATTTACTTCCGGTCGATATTTTCCCGCTGATTCGTGACCGGTGACAAAGGTGACAGAGGAACTGTACGATCGATGTGTTAAAGGAATTCCCGCATAAGCAGGGGCCGCAATCCCAGAAGTTACGCCGGGGACTACTTCTACTGACACTCCAGCTTTTACCAACTCTTCCATTTCTTCGCCACCGCGGCCGAAGATAAACGGATCGCCGCCTTTGAGACGAACTACGATCGCATTATCTCCAGCTTTTTCTATCATTAGTTGAGTGGTTTCGTCCTGCATTAACGAGTGACGCCCTTTGCGTTTTCCGGCATCAATTCGTTCTGCTTGGGGGTTGATTACTGCCAAAATTTGAGGGCTGACTAAAGCGTCGTAAATCACCACATCCGCGCACTCTAACAAAGCTTTTCCCTTCAAGGTCATCAAACCCGGATCTCCGGGCCCCGCACCTACTAAATACACTTTTCCTAAAGACATTTTTCTTGCTTCCTTTACCTCTTCTGTGCCTCTGCGGTTCATTTTTGAATTAAATTCCCAATTAAGTCTGCTAATTGTACACTGGCGCCTAGAGGATTTGCGAGATGAAGTTCCGCCGCAGGAAATTGCTGCTTTAGCTGTGCGACATTTTTGGCGATCGCATCTGTAATCCCTCCATTAAATAAGAAGTATGGCACAATTCCTATTTGCTGCTGTCCACCACGAACCAAACTCTCAATTTGCTCTTCCAAACTCGGCTTTACCGACCAATAAGCTGTCTGTACACCGAGTTTACTGGCGATTTCCTCAACTGTCGAGTTACCTCCGGGGCGACGGCTGCCGTGAGATAATAAAATCCATTTTGGCAATAGCAGATTGGGGAGAAAAGTCACCTCTTCCATCTGACTTTTTACCAATTTTGTTAAGCCTGCTTCCTGGGAACCTAAATGCGGGCGCAATGCAATTTTTAGCTTGTCACCAAAAGTTTGTTGGGCAATTTCCACCTCTGCCGGTATGTCTTCGGCGACGTGAACTCCCGGCAATAAAAATACAGGCAGGATTTGCAATTCTGTCAGTCCCAGCGACAGGGTACGTTCGCCAAAACTGCAAATTTGTTCGTGCAGCGGTGCGGGCCCTAGTTCTAAGGTGGCGGTTGCTACTGCGGGGAACGAGTCAGCCCAATTTTGAGACAGCAGTTGACCTAGGTTTTCCAAAGCTAGTTGCGGTCTGGGGTCACGGCTGCCGTGAGAAACTAATAAATAGGTCGATGATCGCAATTTCAATATGGATTTGATGTTAATGTTCGAGCCGAATTTCAAATAATTATAACACCCTTGGGTGCGTGACTTGAAAAATACTCAACCCTCAACCTGAAGTTTGCGAGTCACGCACCTCTAACAACTAAACCAAGGTACCCGGCTTAAAAATTACTTAATACTGGCTTAAATCTTCTAAGCCGCGCACCTTACAAAAGAAGGTGCGCGGCTTAAAAATTACTTAACACATTACTTAACACTGCGCTTAAATCTTAACTCGCCACGCAGGTAACACAACTCTCAAATTAACCTTTAGGAGCGGGATCGGCAATGTATTGGAAAGTAGGTTCTGAGTTCCAAGGGCCGCGTTCATCCTTGCCATTTGTGGACAAGTTAAAGTAGAGATCCACAGTGGAATCGGGCGGAATATTGCCGAACATCGGATCGGTGAGTTTACCCAGCGATTCCAGAGCTTTCATGAACATTTCAGTGTGAGAAATTTCGCGAGTCAGCAGAAACTGCAGGGTCTTTTTCGTTCCCATATCCGGTGCTAGTTTAATCAACTCTTCGTAGGTTTGGCGAGCTCCTGCTTCCGCACCGATATTAGCACGCAAATCGCGCACCACATCGCCACCTTCGTTGACATAAGCACCAGTCCAAGCTTGACCTTGGCTGTCCAACAAGTGCGGGCCTACACCGCGCACAGCAAACAAGGTGCTTTTATAAGCTTCTGTTTGGTCAACATTTTTGGTGTGCATTTCGATTAGTCTACCCACCATTTCTAAGTGGCTGAATTCTTCGAGCGCAATATCTTGAAGCATATCCTTAATCCCTGCATTTTCACAGTGGAATGACTGCACCCAGTATTGCAAAGCTGCTGTGAGTTCTCCTGTTGCTCCGCCAAACTGTTCTAGCAGTAATTGGGCAAAACGGGGGTTGGCTTCGTCTACTCTGACCGCAGACATTAATTCTTTTTTGTGAAAAAACATGGATCGGTACCTCTTTTTAGTTCGGTTGTTAAAGTCTGAAGGATTGCAGACTTTATCTGTGTTCGCCTTCAGAATCCATTGTGCGACAAACGATCGCACCGAGCCTCGGTCGATGGATACATCTAGCTCGACAAATTTCTCTGCTTTCAGGTAGAGTTTAAATATGAAATTTTACTTAGTGAGTCGGTAGACAAAATTACAATTTAGGAGCAGGATTATTGTCGCACTCGGTTAATTTTGCTGACAGGGCATCGAGATGCCGCAGCCACTGAATGCCGCCAACCCAACTGCGAGAGGGGAGGTGTCCGATTGGTGCTTGCTGACTAAATTTAATCTGCCCTAAAGTAGTAGCAGAATTGTAGGTTTGCCAGTTGACCCGATCGCAAAATCTGATATAGTCTCCCTTAACGCTTTCATAAATCTGCTTTTGGACGCTGAAGCCAAACCGACCTTGACTGTAGCGCAACCAAAGGCGATCAAGTGTTTGCAAATCTTCGCAGGGTAGCTGGTAAATGTGGCTAATTTCTAGCTGAGTTCCCGGTGGCTGGGAAAGAGATTGACACATCAAGCCCCAAGTTTCGCGATCGGCTTCTTTCCACTTTTTGTTTGACAAAAAATCACGCAGTTTGGTATAATCAACTCCCCGTGCAGAAATTATGGTTGGTTCGATATTTGAAGTAACAGATAAGGAAAAAGTTTCTGCGGAATTGGCGACGGCATTGGTCGGTAAAATTGGAGAATCCGGAGTTGGTAGCGCGGTGATATTGATTGAGTTATCGCTATTATTAAGAGCAGGATCGATGAGCTGCTTTTCGGGCGAAAGCAAATTTTGATGGCGAATATCTAAAGCTGCTTGGATATCGTCCAAAACTTCCGCAGCAAAACTGTACCGCTGATTGAGATGAGTTTGCAACAATTTATCTAAAATTTCGCCTAACTCATCGCTAATACTCGTGGCTTTGGGGAGAAACTCGCGCCACCACCAGCGCTCGTTGTTGCAGTCGTACATATCCAAAGGAGGAACTTGCGTCATTAGGCGAATGCAAGTAACACCTAAACTGTAAAGGTCGCTAGCAGGAAATACTTTGCCGCGCATTTGTTCGGGAGCTACATAATCTTGACTGCCGATGAGCGTTGCGGGACGGAGTATCGCTGTATCAGTCAGCAGTTTTGCAATGCCGAAATCGATCAATACGAGTTTGTTGTCCGACTGTCGGCGGATAATATTTTCGGGTTTGATGTCGCGGTGAATGACGCGCTTGTCGTGGATAAATTGCAGCACGGGCAATAAGTCTTGCAGCACTTGCCAAATTTGATTTTCATCGTAGACACTCTTGTCTAATTCTTGTTTAAGAGTCGCTCCATCTATAAACTCTTGAACTAAATAAATATGACCTTCTTGTTCAAAGCAGGCTAATAATGTGGGGATTTGCGGGTGTTTTCCGAGTTCGTCTAAACGGACGGCTTCTTGGCGAAATAATTCAACGGCTTTGTTGAAAATTTCGGGGTCGCGGTCGTAAAAATAAAATTGCTTGACTGCACAGCGGGGTACAGAGGGGATGTCTTGATCAATTGCTAGGAACGTTTTACCAAATCCGCCTCTACCTAAGAGTTGAATAGGGCGATATCGCTGTCTCAGCAACAGGTTAAAGCCGCAGTTTAAGCAAAATTTGGCGGTGTTGGAGTTTTGAGGATTTTGACATTCTGGGTTGATACAGTAGCTCATATCGATTTTAGATTTTAGATTTGGGATTTTAGATTTGGGATTTTAGATTGCGGACAAGACTTTTTTTTAAACGAACCGCGAAGACGCGAAGCGGCGCGAAGGAATAGGGAAAAGAGAAGAGAGAGAAAAGGGATGGTGGATAAGTCATGCTGTGTGGGATAAGCTGTCCCGCTTCTGGCGTTGTATTTTTCGGGCGGGCGGGACACCCCACAAGCATTTCATCTGAGATGTTGCACCATTCTCAATCAGGCTTTTAGGGGCGGGCTAGAAGAGCCCACCCTAAAAGAAATTCATTCTTTGTGGAACAGGCCGGAAAGCCTGTTCTTAAAAATGGTGCCAGAGGTGAGTTTTATCAATCAGGACTGTAAAATGTAGATGCGCCTGGGCTGATAAAGCTATTTTAATGCGCTGGATCGAATCGGGACGCTGCCCGATCTGCCGAACCCACGCCGCATGAGTGCTAGAGGCGAGATAATTGCCGTTGGCGAAGCCCTCGAAGAGGCTCGCACAGGCCGATTCCAAAGAGCGAAAATTGTGCTATAGTCTTACTGTGCTTGGAACTTGAGGCACAATGGATCTGTCCGGTTCAGGGACGCTCAGAAATATTTCAAAATATTTTTGCCTTACCCCTAGACTTGTGCTGAGATCTGATGCTATAGTTAAAACTGATACGGCGAGCGTAGCCAAGTGGTTAAGGCAGTGGTTTGTGGTACCACCATTCGTGGGTTCAAGTCCCATCGTTCGCCCTTTTGATTCTCAACTGTTTAATTATATCGCCCGTCGCCTGTACGGTAATTTGCGATGGTCTTAGGGTGTGCAATGCACACCTTAATCTTTTTTGGGATGTAGCTGTTCTGTCGGCACAAGTTCCGATGTGCTAATCTTAAATCCAATCTAAAATCTAAAATCTAACATCAAAATATGCCATCTTTAGTAACAGAAGATTGGGGATATAAATTTAGTGGCGATCGCACAATTAATAAGTTTATTCGAGATATAGAAGGAGAAGCGGCTTTAGGGAAATATTGCGATTGGGAATGCAGAGAACGTGCGGAAATTCTGATGTCGGAGATTGCTGGCAAATCCCACAATCTTTTCTACGTGCGTCGCCAAAAGGTAAATGAGAGATTTTCGGAAGAAGAAATCTGGGAATTGCTGCTTGCTACGGATGGAGATGATTTTGAATTACCCCAATTGTTGCAAAAAGCTGATCGCACTTTGCGGTTGTTAGCAACTGTACGCTGTGAAGACGGAATCGGCGGTTTGAAACTGCTGGATGCTGGTTTGGTGGCGGTTCCCAGAGGAAGGAAAGATGGGTATGCTTTGCCGGTGCAGTTGCGACTTTTGGCTAACAGTCGGTCGCCAATTCCTGTAAAGTCGATCGCCCGCGTCCAACAAATGCCATTTTGGGACAACAGACACATACCAACTACCGAACAACTAAAAGTTTGGCACACTTTTTTAAATGTGGAAAAACGCATCGCGGAAGCGCGTCAATTTTGCGTACCTTTTCGCGGCCATAATTACGGTTCCGGCTTTAAAATAGTCACTTTTGAAATTGATCGTAATTCCGCAACTCTTGACGGCTACGAGGAAAATCCCTTAGAATTGGGCGACTTTCGCGACAGGCTAAAAAAAGCCAGAAATGAAGAGATTATCCTGTTTGATTCGCCGCCCGGAAGCAGAAGCAGCCGCGATGGAGAGACATTGGGTAGCATCGCTGAAATTGACTTTGAACATGGTAAATTACGCATTAAGTTAGATATTGATTTAGGAGTTCGCATGGCGGGTGGCAGATATCAAATGCCCAAACAAGGATTCTTGTATTTTGAGGCGGCGGGCGATATCAGTCAGATCGAACGCAAGAAAAAAGCTTTAAAAATGCTGACAGATGGTCGCGCTCAAAATCCCTATTTGAGTGAGTTTTTATTCGACTCTTCTCAGGCGAGAATGCCCGAAAAACTGATTAAATTGGATCGCGAAAACTTATTAAATCGCAATGCTAATGAGGATCAACTTGCCGCTGTAGAAACCGTGCTTTCGGCGCGGGATTTAATTTTGATTCAAGGCCCGCCGGGAACGGGCAAAACGACTGTGATTGCGGAGATTTGCTATCAAATTGCCCGTCAGGGTGGTAAAACGCTCATTGCTTCGCAAGCAAATTTGGCTGTAGACAATGCTTTGAGTCGGTTAGTGCACAATCCGGCGATTCGGGCTTTGCGGAAGGGAAAAGCTCATAAGGTGCAGGAAGAAGGGCAGCCGTTTTTAGAGGAAAATGCGATCGGCACTTGGCTGCAAAATACGGCGACAGACTGCGAAGAAAAGCTCTCGCAGCGCCTGACTAACGTCAAATCTTTGCGGCAGTTGGTCGCAGAATCCGAGCGATTTACCGCCTACTGTGCCGCAGAGAGAGATTTTTTTAATGAACTCAAACATCTGCACGACAGTAAAGCCAATCTTGAGGAAAAGTGCAGCCAGCCAGCAGCAGATTATGAGCGGATTTTAAACGAAAAAAGCGATATTGAATCTCTAGTTAGTGGGCTAGGAAATTTGCTGGATGCGCCGAATGTCAACTGGGAATCTCCAGAAGTTGCCGAGTTTATGCCCCGACTAAAACCATATTCGGAAGGCAATGTTTTAGTAGAAAACTTTATGGCAAATGTTCGCATTGCCGCCAGCTATGCTACTCAAATAGGCTTCGATCGCCCTGCTTGCGGCGCGTTTGGGATTGCGGTTTGGCTGCAGGAAAATGTAGCAGCGCAAATATCGGAATTTAAGACAGCATTCGATCGCGCTGATGATGTTTGTCGCGCCATGTCGGCGGTTGCGGAGTCGTTGCGGGTTTCCCGCCAGATGTCTGAGGCTTTGAATCAACTCGAATTGGGCGATCGGCAAAATCAGACACACCGCCACAATCTCGAACAGAAAATCAAGAATTTGGAACTGCGAAAAGCTGAAATTGCAGCCGTTGTCGTCGCCGTTGCACAGTGGATTGAGACGGCAGATACGGGACTTTATGAAGTCGTGAAAACTTGCTGGGAAACGGGCGCAATGCTCACGGATGATATGGTAGAATTGCCGGCAGGATTGCTGAAAATTGCCCGATCGCTCAAATTGCCGATCGTGCCGCCCAAATGCAAAATCAATTTGCCCGATTTGGATCGGTTGCAAAAGGCGATATCCCACGAAGAAAGCGCAGGTTTTAAGGACATACAAGGGCAACAGTTCCGGTTTAGCGAGTTTCTGCACTTAAATTTGAGTCAAACGCCGATCGTGCTCTCTGCGGGCGATCGTACACAGTGGCAACAACTCGCCAAAGACTTCGCCAGCTATTCCCAAGTCAGCCAAAGTCAGCGCAAATTTATCATCGAAAAAGCTCGCACTTTCTTAGGCAGCATTCAACAATTTTATAGTGAATCATTGCACCCAAATCATATCCAGGCTACCTTCGATCGCCTAGTCAAAGAATTGCTGCACAGTATCCTCGCAAATGCCCGTCAGTGCGTGGTTCCCCTGAAAACCGAAACCGAACAGCAACTTATCAAACAGCAACAATTATTAGATAAAATCGGTCAAACCTTAAACCAGCAGCAAATATCCGCCGCTAAACTTCAGGTAGAAACAGCGCAGCAAGAGGCAAACTTAAAAATTAGCGAAGTTACTAATTTGTTGCAAGCAATTGTCCAACAGCCAAACGTCCCTGCAAAATTGCGGATTTTATCCGAACAATATCTCGCCCAAAAATCGAATATTTGGGAGCAACCGCAGCAGTTTGTCAAGCAAGTTGAGGCTTGGAAAGCAAGCACGATTCAGCTTGAAAAATCCATTGCTGACTTAGATCCTTTTGGGGTTTTGGAAACCATCAAAAACACTCTTGACGAGGATTTATCCCCGCTGCAAATTGCGGCTGCAACTTCGCAGCAGCAACTCGCCGAACTTCAAGCAGAATTGAGCGAAATTACCGCTCAACTGCAACAGCAGCAACCGACAGCAGCATTACTTGTTGAGAGAAAGTGGTGGGAGTCAGCATGGCAAACTATCCCGCCTCAATATCAGCCAGAAGTTCCGAATACAGGATTATTCACCGTAGCTTTTTTAAACAAAATTAAGCGTTTATTCAAAACTTGGGAACGGAAATTAGAACAAGAAGAAACAGCACTAAATCGCTCTCAAAACTTTGTGACAGATTGGATTCAAAAACTCCGCAATCCATCAGAAAAAGACCGCAACGATTTAAAGCAAATTTATATTGACAATGCCAACGTTATCGGCATTACTTGCGTGCAGGCTGCTAGCTTCGATTTTACTAAAAACTTTCCCAGCTTTGATGCAGTCATCATTGACGAAGTTAGCAAATGCACTCCCCCAGAGTTATTAATTCCCGCTTTGAAAGGCAGAAAGTTAGTATTAGTGGGCGATCACAGGCAATTGCCGCCGATGTTTAATCAAAGTACGATCGACGATATTGCCGAAGACATCGGCTGTACCGGAGACGAACTTAGCTTTATCAAAGAATCGCTGTTCAAAGTTTTGTTTGAAAATGCCAGCGACAGCATCAAAAAAATGCTGACAACTCAGTATCGAATGCACCCACAAATCATGGGCGCAATTAATCAGTTTTACCAGCAAAAACTCAACTGTGGCATTCAGGAAGCTGACACCAAGCGCGCCCACAACCTCGCAGGTAGAATCATTCAAGAAAATAATCACATTCTCTGGGTGAAAACGCCCATTGGACAAGGATTTGAAGAGGAAAAACAGGGTACTTCGCGGTTGAATGTCAAGGAGATTGATGCGATCGAGCGTTTGTGCGAACAAATGGAGATAGCTTGGCGGTCCAAAGTTGCTGACGGTGAACCGCCAAAAGAAATCGGAATTATCACTTTTTATGCTGCTCAATTAAATGCAATTAAAGACAGAATCGAAGGCGAAAGATTCCCTGCTTTGAGCATCCGCACTGGTACAGTTGACATATTTCAAGGCATGGAAAGGCCTGTAATTATTGTCAGCACAGTGTGCAATAATGTTAGGGGCGATATTGGATTTGCTAAGGAACCGGAACGGGTGAATGTGGCATTTTCCCGCGCTCAAGAATTGCTGGTAGTTGTCGGGTGCCACGATTTATTTACCCAACAAACAGGTACAGTGGGAAAAATGTATCAGGAAGTTTCAAAAACAGTGCGTCACTGCGGAGGTTTTGTAGATGTTTCTAGCGTCCTCAACTAAACCAATAGACTCGAATTTAAGTTCGCTAGCCGAACAGATTGAGCAACAAAATCCGGGTTTGTCAGTGTTGGCGGCGCGTCAATTCCGCTTTGCAATCCGGCAAACTCCGCTGGAGGTGGCGATTAGCGAACCGCGCGAGTTTAATGTGTTGGAAGAGTTCATTTTGCGGGCGGGCGTTGAGTTTGAACCTGCGCCAACTTTGAAGGAATTGGCGGATTTGCTGGGGTTGGACGAGATTTTTGTGAAGACTACGGCGGCGACTCTGGTTAGTTTGGAAAGCTTGGAGGTGGCTGAAAATGGAAAAATTGCGATCGCCCAGCAAGGCAGAGATTTTTTCGAGAAAGGTGCAGTTAGTCGATCGCAAATTCAATCAATTTACGCCATTTCCGATCCGCTGAATCAAACTCTTACCTTTAAATTCGATGCTTTAGCCGCAGAATCGGTCAACTTACCAGATTTAGCCGATTTAGTCTCGCTCGAACATAAAATTAGCGACCTTGCGAATTTAAGTCTAGCAGAAATCCAGCCGTTAATTCAAGATTCCGGCTTAGGAATTCACGCCCCACAAAACGGCAAAATTGTCTCTGCTTGCGATGTCGTCGGCGACGATTTAGATATTTGGCAAACAGTCTCGATTTTTGTGTTGCTAGATGCGATAGAAAATAAAACCACTATTCAAGCCAGACAGGGAAAACAAATATTAGAAACAGCTTCAAACTTGCTAAACGAACTTGAATCGCAACAAAAACTTTTCTTGAACGACTTGTGTAAAGTAACCCCAGACATCGCACAGCAAGCATCAGAGACAATCCCCGTCCAGAAAACTCCTAAAAAGCCATCTAAGAAGAAACCCAAGTAAACGATATGATAAGCACTACACTCCTGATTACGAACTGGTTTGTATTGAAGACTTTAGTCCAGATTAACTGATATCTTGCACCCTTCTCAATTACTTGTTTAGGAACGGGCAAGATGCCCGTTCCACAAAAGTTGATTTTATTGTGAAACGGGCATCTTGCCCGTTATTAACAAGAGTACAACATATAAGTATTAACCAACAAATGAAGTAATTGTACAATGGACAAACTAGCTCAATATCGTCAATACGTTCAGATATTAATCACCCGTTATGCCGAAGAAGATGTTTCTGATCATGAAGTCGAAGTGCAACTAATTTTAGACACAGAGCGAGATCATTATCAGTGGATGAATGTCGGCTGGGAACACTTAACCCGGATTTATCAAACCTTCATTCACATTGACATCAAAGATGGAAAAATCTGGCTCCAACAAAATTTGACCGAGGAAAATCCTGCGGAGGAATTAGTTGCAATGGGAGTACCGAGAGAGGATATTATTTTGGGATTGCAACCGCCATACAAACGGCCATATACTGATTATGGTGTAGCGTAAAATGTCAAGCTAAAAAAAACAAAATACTCAGATAGCCGACTTCGCAAAAGTTGTCGGGTATCTACTTTTTACTACTGAGCCTTAACGCATTTCAGCATTCGCAAAGTAGCGGCCTCCGCGTAATTGGGTTTTGCTGAATCATTCGGAGAAAACCGATCGCCAATTTCGTTAATAGCGGCAGCAACAGAACAATCAGAAAACATTTGAGTAAAAATAGAAGCAACCCAATAATTCTGAGTGTATGAAAAAGTTTTAGACGGTTTTTTAGCAATTAAATCCCGGTTCATTCCCCGGGCAGAGAAACCAAATTCCGCCGCTCGACAGAGCATCGCCATCAATTCAGCGCGAGTGACGGACTGCGTAGGTTTAAAAGTTCCATCTTGATAGTAGCTAACTATCTTGTTTTTTCGCGCAAATAGAACTTTTCAGGCACTCCAGCGGAAAATATCAACATCGCTATAGGGACGGATAGAAACATTGCTAGGAAATGTGATATAGCATCTTGTACTCCTTTCCAGGATTCCAATACTAAAGATACCAATTGCTCTCTGGTAACAGCAAGTTGCAGTCGAAAGGTATTATTTTGAGAAAACCGGGATACAAACCCAAAGCCCACAGCTTCTTTAATTTCGGAAGCGTAGATATCATCGGTAGCTATCTCCGAGTTGTAGAAAAGCCAGTATTGCCTACGGTATTGGTATTTCCTGCGGTATTGGCTGCGGTATTGGTATTTCCTGCGGTATTGGCTGCGGTGATGGCTGCGGTATTGGCTGCGGTATTGGCTGCGGTATTGGTATTGGTATTGGTATTGGCTGGGGTATTGCTTCGGTATTGCCTCCGGTATTGCCTCCGGTATTGCCTCCGGTATTGCCTCCGGTATTGCCAATTTCTTCCGGTGCGGATTGATTGGTAGTGAAATAAAAGTGACCTAATGTGCGGCCTTGATAAGCTCTTTTACTCAATCGCCAAGCAGGATCGAGAGTGATTTTCATGAAGTCGTTAACATCGCCGTTTGTGCGACCGATAATCACCGATTTACCTTGGTAATCTACCGGAGTTCCCATTAGAAGAACATTGCCATCAACAATTTCCAAGCTTAGGGTGTATTTTAATGCTAAATCTGTGCCTGCCATGCGAATTGAAAAGCCGTTGCTGTCTGTTGCGCGACCACAAATACCGGTGAAATCAAAACTAACTAATAAGGGATCGACTTTCACGGGATTAGAACCACTTTCGCTCCAGCATTTTCGCGTGTCAGAGACTTGTTCTAGAATTAGCAATTGGTAGCCGCCGAAAGGGCGGGGTTGGGCGATGACAATTACTCGGTCTTGGTTAATGTCGGTTTCGTCAAAAGTAAATGCTTTAGCCGAACCGATCGCCCCAAGTGTTAAAATTGCTGAACCTGCCAGTGCGGCCACTGTTCGTACAAGTGAATGTTTCATGATTTTTCCCTATTGGCTCCTTATGGTGATGAGACTTATCTAGAATATAAAAAAGTCGCCCTCTTCCAACAACAAGATAGAATTTTACCATCTCTTGTTCCGGTGGTACCAAGTGCGATCGATCGCAGATCGTCACATTGGTTCGTAGTGAAAACTCAACTCTGAGCGAATTTTATGAGGACTTGAGTCCTCCCTACAAAGTTATAAGCGTTATTTTACCGAGGAACTTGATAAGCTGTTCGACCTCTAAATTGTATTTTCCGGGCGGGCGCGACGCCCACTCCACAAGAATTTGATGGGACTTGAGAGTAAAAGTTAGATGAGACTGGGCTGATTACTTGCGGGAAACGATCGCACTCTTCACAAAAAAAACGGTGCGTTACACTCTGGTTAACGCACCCTAAAACAAACAATTCAAAAACTGTCTTTGCCCTCTAGCGGAACATACTGCTAACAGAACTATCTTCGTGAATCCGCCAAATAGTTTCTCCGAGCAAATTGGCTACCGAAAGCACCGTCAACTGCTGAAAACGGTTCTCTTCAGGCACAGGAATTGTATTCGTAACAATTACCTCTTCCAAAACCCCGCTAGACAAACGCTCGATCGCCGGAGGCGAAAACACCGCATGAGTAGCACAAGCATAAACCTGCCTCGCACCCTCGCGGCGCAACAATCGGGCGCCCTCAGAAATCGTGCCCGCAGTATCGATCATGTCGTCTACCAACACAGCAGTTTTGCCCCTGACATCACCGATAAGGTTCATCACTTCTGCCACGTTGTGAGCTTGGCGGCGCTTGTCAATAATTGCCAGGGGAGCATCACCAAGCTTTTTGGCAAAAGCTCTCGCCCTAGCGACTCCGCCAACATCCGGCGAAACCACAACAATATCCGTCAATTGCTTGCTCGCCAGATAATCTAAAAGCACCGGCGAACCGTAAACGTGATCGAAAGGAATGTCAAAATAACCTTGAATCTGAGCTGAGTGCAAATCCATCGCCAAAATGCGACCGGCCCCAGCTTCCGTAATCAAATTAGCCACTAATTTTGCAGTAATCGACTCTCTTCCGGCCGTTTTGCGGTCAGCCCTAGCATATCCGTAATAGGGGATGACGGCAGTAATTTGTCTGGCCGAAGCGCGGCGACAAGCATCGATCATAATTAACAATTCCATGAGGCGATCGTTTACCGGACAGCAAGTTGGCTGAATCAAGTAAACATCGCAACCCCGAATCGATTCTTGAATTTGAACGTAGAGTTCCCCATCAGCAAACCGCTTGCGAACCATCGGCCCCAAATCGATCCCCAGATAGCGAGCCACCTCTTGGGCGAGGGGAACATTAGCAGAACCGGAGAACAGCCGCAGACGGTCATGAGCGGAAACCGGCGGCTCGGGAAGCGGAAGCGGTAAAGTAGCAGAACGGATCACAGCAGGCCTCTTGCAGGACGTTTATTCCATCGCTATCTTACCATCTGAAACTAGAAATATTCAGCCAATTTTTTAAGAGATTTAACATTCGGGGCGGCCACAAGTGTGAAGTTAGGCGAATTGAATAGGACTTGCAGAAATATGTCCGAGAAATCGGGTTTCTACCCCACATTCGGCTCCCTTAACGGTCACAATCGGTTTTTACTTATTTTTATCCACCAATAAAACTATGAATTATACTTGAATACCGTACATTAACGGATTAAAAACTTTTTAAAGGCATAATTTATTACTGTAAAGATAGAGTTTTCTGCGTAATTATGCTGTGTGACACCCCCAGGGTGTGGAATCTGGGTTCTAGCGAACTCTGTACTGGCAGAAGTACGATCGCACTTGTGTCCCTGCGTCTAAAAATTCTGGCGTGAGTCAATTTGGGGCTGAGGCTGCAAGTGCAGCCACCCCAAATTCAGTCGAAAGCCCAAGGCATCCGGGTTCAATGCGATAAAAAAGCCACCAACAGGCAATAAACTGGAAAAATACTGTAAAAAAAGTTAAGAATCGGAGCATACTCCAGATTTTTGATATCGGGCAAAGCAAGGTAGAAATCGATGAGCTTAAGAGAACGCATTGACGAAGAAATCAAAGCAGCCATGAAGTCCAAGGACAAAGTTCGCTTGGAAACAGTTCGCGGCATCAAGAAATTTATTCTCGAAAAAGAAGTCAGCCTTCGTCCCTCCGGCCAAGAGACGCTGACAGAAGCTCAAGAAATGGAAATTTTGATGCAAATAGCCAAACAGCGCCGGGATTCGATCGAACAATACCGCAAAGGTGGCCGCGAAGATTTAGTGGCACAAGAGGAGGCGGAGTTAGCAATTGTTGAAGAGTATTTGCCACCCCAGATGTCAGACGAAGAGGTGAGTCAAGTCGTTGACGAAGTGATTGCTTCGGTTGGCGCTACTTCTGCAAAAGATATGGGCAAGGTGATGGGCAAGGCAATGCAGCAGCTTAAGGGCAAAGCAGACGGTAACAGAATTCAAGACATGGTGAAAGCAAAGCTTAGTCAGTAGTCAGTAGTCAGTAGTCAGTAGTCAGTAGTCAGTTGACAGTTGGCATTAGACAGTTGGCATTAGACATCTCCGATAAATCATCTCAAGCTTTATAGAGATGTATGGCTGAGGTCGAGGGGCGACAATTTATTAGAGCTAAGGTCAAAAAACCCGGTTTCTACGAAAAATCGTGCATTTCTCCCTTGAGATATTGACGCAGAAACCGGGTTTTTGATCGGATCTGCGGGTTGCAACCTGTGTATTTTCGTGAAAAAACCCGGTTTGTGACCATCCGGGCGTCCAAGAATGTCAAAAAAATGTAAAATACTAACTTTGGTCGGGACTGGGGACTACAGATAGTGAAGTATGCTCAAGAGCATTAAAGACCTAGCATTACTAAGTCTGTGAGCGATCGTCTATTTTTTAACAGTTTCTACTTAAACTTATGCAGCCACCTATTGCTATTGGAACTCTCCTACAAAACCGCTACCGCTTGGTGAATATTTTAGGTCAAGGAGGATTTGGCCGGACTTATTTAGTAGAAGATTTGGGACGGTTTCAAGAACGCTGCGCCCTGAAGGAATTGATTCCGGTGCAAAGCGGGCCATACGTTTTGGAAAAATCGAAGGAATTGTTTCAAAGAGAGGCGGCAATACTTTACCAAATTGGGCACCCACAAATTCCCCAGTTTCGGGCAATATTTGAAGAGAACCAGCGTTTGTTTTTAGTGCAGGATTACGTGGAAGGAATGACTTACCGCGAACTAATGCTCGATCGAACTTCAAAGGGTCGCAGCTTCACTGAAGCCGAAGTCTTGGTATTTATCCGGCAAATGCTGCCGGTACTCGCTCACATCCACGCCCGCGGCATCATCCACCGCGACATCTCCCCAGAAAATATAATTCG
Source organism: Microcoleus sp. T3_A4 (assembly GCF_036700465.1). Classification (NCBI taxonomy): domain Bacteria; kingdom Bacillati; phylum Cyanobacteriota; class Cyanophyceae; order Oscillatoriales; family Microcoleaceae; genus Microcoleus; species Microcoleus sp. T3_A4. The sequence goes on from NZ_JAUBOY010000007.1 coordinate 87,233, forward strand.
GCGCGAAAACGACCAAATGCCTGTGCTGATTGACTTTGGAGTGGTGAAGGAACTCGCCACCAAAGTCCAGTCTCCCGAAGGAACAGCCCACGCGACAACTGTCGGTAAAATCGGCTACGCGCCGATGGAACAGTTGCAAAGCGGGCGGGCAACAGCCAGCAGCGACCTCTACGCTTTAGCCGTAACGGCGATCGTCCTGCTGACAGGCAAAGAACCGCAGGAATTGCTCGATCAAACAACGCTGCAGTGGAATTGGCAGCAGCAAGTGCAAGTGAGCACGGGTTTGGCTTTGGTGCTGAATCGGATGTTGAGCCGGTCTCCGGGCGATCGATATCAATCTGTCAGTGAAGTCGCCCAAGCACTCGACACCCAAACTAATCCTAAGCCTAGCCAGCCAACTGTACCGCCCGCGCCGCCAGCAGTTGTGCCGACAAACCCTTCGCTAATAGCAACGGTGGCCGTGGGCAGACCGCCAGAGCCCGCCGCCCAGAGTTCCCACCCCCAAAAAAACCAGCCAGACCCGTTAATTGAGCCTGCTGCCGACACTTTTTGGGACAATCCCATTGCTGCGATCGGACTGCTGGCGGGCTTAGTAATCTTGACGGGCTTCGGTTCCTGGGCTTTAGTCGGCTCATTTCTCAACAATTCGCGCCCCAAACCCACTCCGACAGCGCCAGCACTCATAAATCCCACGCCGACACTAACTCCGATACCAAACCCGCTACCTTTGCCAACCCCAACCCCGCAACCTTTGCCAACCCCAACCCCAGAACCTTTGCCGGAACAAACCCTAGAACCTTTGCCAGAACCAAGCCCAGAACCTTTGCCGGAACCAAGCCCAGAACCTTTGCCGGAACCGAACCCAGAACCTTTGCCGGAACCGAACCCAGAACCTTTGCCGGAACCAAGCCCAGAACCAAGCCCAGCGCCAACTCCGACACCAAAACCGACGCCAGCGCCGGCTCCAGCGCCCAAACCGACCCCCAAACCGGCGCCCGCACCAACTCCCGCACCCAAACCAACTCCCGCGCCGTCCCCAACACCCGCACCAACACCCGCACCAACACCCGCACCGTCGCCGGAACCGGCCCCAACACCCGCACCGTCGCCGCAACCGGCTCCAACTCCCGCACCAACACCGGAACCGGCCCCAACACCCGCACCGTCGCCGCAACCGGAACCGGAACCCGCGCCGTCACCGGAACCAGCACCAACACCCGCACCATCGCCAGAACTCTAAACTTCTGGCAAAATTCCCCTAGACTGAGGTTGATGCCAATTACTTGTTAGCTATTTGCCAATGAACTCGCTGCTAATTACTGGAACTGATACCGACGCGGGCAAAACTGTTTTGACCAGCGCTCTGGCTGCTTATTGGCAAATGTATTTTCCCGATCGTAGTTTGGGAATTATGAAACTCATGCAAACGGGAACGGGCGATCGCGAACTCTACACCCGTTTGTTTTCCCTCGACCAATCCCCCGAAGAACTCAATCCGGTGCACTTTGATGCGCCTCTAGCACCGCCAATTGCTGCGGAACGGGAGGGGAGACGTATCGAACTCGAAAAGGTCTGGACGGCGTGGCAAAGCCTCTCTGAGCGCAAGGATTTTGTGTTGGTGGAAGCTTTGGGAGGGCTGGGATCGCCTGTAACGCGGGAACTGACTGTGGCAGATCTTGCCAGGGATTGGCGGCTGAGGGGGGTTTTGGTAGTACCTGTGAGGTTGGGGGCGATCGGGCAAGCTGTGGCGAATGTGGCTCTCGCCAGACACACTGGTTTTAAGCTGAGAGGAATTGTGCTCAATTGCGTTAAAGCTTATTCCGAACAAGAAATTGCCGATTTAGCGCCCCCTGATTTGATCCAGTCCCTGACTCAAATACCTGTGTTGGGTATTTTGCCGCATTTAGATGACCCGACTGACCTTGCTAAATTAGCTAAAGTTGCTTCAGATTTAGATTTAGAGCAGTTACTGCCAGGGGTTAATTTAGTTGCTCAGACTTCTAAATAACCCTATTCTAAACACCTCTATTTCTCATTCTTCTCTTCCTCTGCGTAGTCTGCGGCCTCTGTGGTTCATTTAAAAAAAATCTCCTGCACAACTGGGATAGGATTGAAGAAGATTTTATTTTAACCGCAGAGAGCGCAGAGAGCGCAGAGAAAGAGAAAAGAGAGTTTCACAAATTATTCATGGTTGCTATAATTAGTGATTACCATTTATCAATTGATTAAATCTAAAACCTCATCAAAAAAAAGGAGAATAAAACATGGTTTCTACTTTACCGAATTTAACGTCTGTCGATTTATCTCAATTGCGGCTGGAGATTAGAAATTTGCAGCCTCAGCTAGTCGAATGGCGTCGCCTTTTGCACCAAAAGCCGGAGTTGAGTTTTGATGAAAATTTAACGGCGCAGTTTGTATCGCAAAAGTTGCAGGAATGGGGAATAGATCATGAAACTAATATTGCTAAAACTGGTATTGTCGCAACTATAGACAGTGGCAAACCGGGGCGGGTTTTGGCAATTCGGGCGGATATGGATGCTTTGCCGATTCAAGAGGAAAATGAGGTGGATTATCGATCGCAGCATGATGGAATTATGCACGCTTGCGGTCACGACGGCCACACTGCGATCGCCCTCGGTACTGTTTGTTATCTCGCAAAGCACAAACACAGCTTTTCGGGTAAAGTAAAATTTATCTTTCAGCCCGCTGAAGAAGGGCCAGGGGGCGCAAAACCGATGATTGAAGCGGGAGTTTTGAAGAATCCTGATGTTGATGCGATCGTCGGCTTGCATTTGTGGAACAATCTACCTTTAGGCACTGTAGGCGTCCGCAGCGGCGCGCTGATGGCGGCTGTCGAAGTTTTTGACTGCACGATTTTTGGCAAAGGTGGACACGGCGCAATGCCACATCAGACTGTGGACTCGATCGTAGTTACAGCCCAAATTGTCAGCGCTTTGCAGGCAATCGTCGCGCGGAACATTGACCCGATCGACTCAGCGGTAGTAACTGTCGGCAACTTCCACGCAGGCCACACCCACAACGTGATTGCAGACACCGCTCAAATCGGTGGCACGGTGCGCTATTTCAACCCAGCATATCAAGGTTATTTTGCCAAGCGAATCGAGCAATTAATTGCCGGAATTTGTCAGAGTCACGGGGCAAATTACCAATTAGATTATTGTTCGCTTTATCCGCCAGTTATTAATGATTCGAGAATAGCTGAATTAGTGCGCGGCGTTGCAGAGTCAGTTGTCGAAACTCCTGCAGGAATCGTTCCCGAATGTCAAACAATGGGCGGCGAGGATATGTCGTTCTTTTTGCAAGAAGTGCCAGGTTGCTATTTCTTTTTAGGTTCAGCAAATCCTGAGAAAAACTTGGCTTACCCCCACCATCACCCGCGCTTTGATTTTGATGAAACTGCGCTGGGGATGGGTGTAGAAATGTTTGTGCGCTGCGTCGAAAATTTTTGTGCGATGTAAATCAGGCTTTCAGGGGCGGGCTAGAAGCCTACCCCACCACAAAATTTAGTTTTTCTAGAACAAGCAAATTCATGTCTTGTGGAACAGGCATCTTGCCTGTTCATGAGAATGGTACAACATATCAGATATTACCGAGTTTGAAAGATATTCTGCACCATTTTTTTATCTACACTTGCCGCCGCCTTATCCAATTCGGCAATCTCCCCGGAGTCTAACTCCCAGCCCAAAGCACCAATATTATCCCTCGCCTGTGCCGCAGATTTCGCCCCCGGAATCGGAATAGTTTCTTTGCAGATGCACCAGTTGATTGCTACCTGCGAAACAGTCTTGTTTCTGAATGTCGCTATTTCTCGCAAACACTCCAAAAGCGATCGCATTCCCGGAAGTAGCTGCTTGCACGCCAAACCTCGAATACCTTTAGGAAGAGAGCCGTTTTCGGAATATTTACCCGTCAGCAACCCCAAGGCTAGAGGACTGTAAGCAATCAATTTTATCCCCAATTCATCGCAAACATCTTTTAATCCCAGTTCTGTGACCGGATAGGTAGAAAGTAGCGAATATTGTACTTGTAAAGTAACAATAGGAATTTGGCGATCGCTAAATCTTTGATGCACCCATTTCAGCCGTTTCGGCCCGTAATTAGACAAGCCCACTCCCTTGACCAATCCTTGCTCGTAAAGGTCAGCCAAACCATCTAAAAGAGCCCCCTCTTGCCAAGGAGCGTAATTAGCTGTAGACCAGTGCATTTGCACCAAATCTACATTTTTTCCGAGGCGCGCCGCAGAGGCTTTGCAAGCCGATATCATTGATTGTCGCCTCAGTCTCCAAGGATAAGCCGCCAGTTTTGTCGCAATACAAATACTGTCTTTGTTTACACCTTGATATTGTTGAGAAAACTGCCCCAAAAGCTGCTCGCTGCGTCCATTTAATTTCCCTGTTCCGTAAGAGTCGCCGGTATCGAATAAAGTGACGCCGTTACTAACACAAAGATTGAAAACCGCTTGCAATTCCTCGTCCATACTTTCATTGTAGCCCCAGAGCAATCTGTTGCCCCAAGCCCAAGTGCCGCAGCCCATTTTCGGTAGTAAATTTTTTTGATTAGTTTGCATTTTTATTGATGGTAATTGTTGGTAATATGGATATTTTATAGGAACATAACTAGGTATCCCCTAGGCCCCAGTAGAGCTGTTTCATTCTGCCACCGGCCGCCAGGGACTCAAGTCCCTGTCTAATAGCATAAGTCGGTTAAAACCGACTCAAATAGTGATCTCAATTTTGAAAATTAGAGTTACACATATATTCTGCGCTCACTCTATACAAAAACAGCTTTGATAGAATTGCTACAGTCGTCTTTAGACGACTTCAGCTATGAGACAGGGGTTTAAACCCCTGTCGGACTGTCGGACTAATTGCACACCCTACAAAATTACTAATGATATCAAATCCGTTAGCATCGGAATAGTAAATTCCAGTTCACTGTTCACGGCGTTGACTGTTCACTGTCAACCGTCAACCGTCAACCGTCAACATCATTCCGGTGTAACCGGAAATGATATGACTGATGACTCTTTAATTCTTTTACGTGGTTGGCGAGGGCGAAGGTGGGCTGTTTTTGGTAGGTTGCTCTGGCTTAGCTTTGGGGTCTGGTTTTGGTGGCGCAGGCGGAGGGAAAGTCGCCGCGCGTCTGGGTATTTGTAGCGCTGTTCGGAATGCAGAAGACGGGAAGAAACCGCTAAATTGAGAAAGTCGGACTGCTAGAGGTTCTGGTGCATATTCCCACAAGCTTTCGTAGTAGAAGAAAGCGGCGCCTAAGCCGTATTCTTGGACTGCTTGCACCTGAGATTTAATTTGCTCAATCGGTACGGGGCTATTTCTCAAACCTGTCATAATCCCAACTCCGGTGGGGATCTTTTGCTGTGCTTCTTGCATTTCTGGACGGTTAAGCTTGTCTACAAATGATTCTAGATTGGAACGGTAGACTTGCACGATTAGCTCGTCGGCAATATCCAAACGCACCCAAGTCAGCCAATCTTGCAGGTGATGTTTGTAAGCAAAGTCGTAGTAATTGGGAGAAATTGAGAAAATAGCATTGGGTTTGACTGCTTTGACGGCTTGATTTAGCTGCGACATAAAAGCGGTAATTTTATTGGCTCGCCACCGCACCCATGCTGGATTTTGAAAATCTTTTGGCGGAGCTTTTTTTGTTTCTTTGGTATACAAAGCAACTGTGTACTCATCGTATCCAAATTCAGACGGCAAACTCATGTGATCGTCAAATTGAATGCCGTCTGCGTTATATTTAGTGGTGATTTCTAGTACGAGTTTGGTAATGAATTGCTGCACTTCTGGATGAAAGGGATTGAGCCAAACTACTTCGCCACCTGCACCGATTGATGTTTGGCTGCCGTCCTGTTTTTGTGTCAGCCAATCGGGATGATTTAAGGCTAATTCTGAGGTGGGAGGAGCCATGAAACCAAACTCAAACCAAGGAATTACTAGCAGGCCTTGGCGGTGAGCTTGAGCGATCAAATCTCCGATCATATCCTGTCCCTCTAACCCTCTGTAAATAAAGGGTTGAATGTCTTTTTGCTGCGCTACATCGCTGGGATACATTGCATAGCCAGAATTCCAGACAACGGGATAGATTGTGTTGAAATTTAACCGTTTTAGTTGGCTGACAGCATCTCCTAGTTTGCGACGATCTCTGAGGATGTCTTTGTCGTTTGTCGTCATCCAAACGCCGCGAATTTCCTGGCGGGGTTGCTGGGCGATCGCCGGAATGAAGTTGTTCGCCAGCAATACTATAATGAATGAGAGGGCAAACAGAAGCGGGAAAAGAGTTTTAATCGATCGCTGCCAACTGCGCGGAATGATGCGTAATGTCATAGTTTTGAATGGTGAGTTAGCTATTGAAACACACCCTGGCATAATTTGCTGATAAAATTTGCTCGCTCTACAGTCTACAGCCATTTGCGCTGAATGTGGAATCGGTTAACTGAAATGGGTATTGATGTGATGCGATCGCAACTGAGCTCAGTATAATCTCGGAGACAGATGGTAAGTGACAGCATTCTGTCTAACTCCTGGGAAATCATTAATTACGCACTGCCAGCTCTCCTTACCGGACTGTGCGGCCCCAGGAGTGCAAGTGCTGTACAATATCGGTGCTGGAACATCTCGATCGAACATCTGTAATTGTGAAACATTTAGTGTTAATTGGCGGCGGTCACAGTCATGCTATCGTATTAAAAATGTTCGGTATCAAACCGCTGCCGGGAGTGCGTTTGACTCTGATTAGCGACGTGCTGCACGCGCCTTATTCGGGGATGCTGCCGGGACACGTTGCCGGGTTTTACGATTATGATGAATGTCACATCGATTTGCGATCACTTACTGAATTTGCGGGATGTCAAATATTAATCGATCGGGCGATCGCCATCGACCTTAACAAAAATTTAGTTATTTGTCAAACTAGCCCTCCGGTTAATTTTGATTTGCTTTCTGTGGATATCGGCAGCACTCCTGCGGCTTTATCTGTACCGGGTGCGGCAGAATATGCAATCGCAGCTAAACCCGTACCGGAGTTTTTAGCTAGCTGGAATCAGTTAATTTCCGAAATGCAAAACCATCCCCAAAAACCGCTGCGGATCGCCATTGTCGGCGGCGGTGCCGGGGGCGTAGAATTAGCATTAAATATGCAATCTCGATTGGGGAGGGAAGAGGGAAGAAGGAAGAGGGAAGAAGGAAGAGGGAAGAAGGAAGAGGGAAGAAGGAAGAGGGAAGAAAAATTAGAAAACTTATCATCAGAAATTCATTTGTTTCACAGCGGTGCTGAATTGATGGAGGGACACAATCAGCGGGTGCGCCGCCGCCTTCAAGAAATTCTCCTCATTCGCGGCATTCAATTGCATTTAAAGGAAAAAGTCTGTGCTGTAAAAAAGATTGAGAAAGAAACCAATCCTCAATTTCATACCGATTACCAACTTTCCTGTGAATCAGGTTTAGAATTAGAGTGCGATCGCATTTTTTGGGTAACACAAGCATCGGCAGCCGATTGGATAAGAGAATCCGGTTTAGCAGCCGACTCAAACGGCTTTATACAAGTCAACGATTGCTTGCAATCCGTCTCTCACCCCAACGTATTTGGGGCAGGCGATATCGCTGCGATGGTTAATTATCCTCGTCCCAAAGCAGGCGTGTTTGCCGTGCGTCAGGGCAAACCGCTGTTTGAAAATTTGCAGCAGTTTTTATTGGGAAAACCGCTGAAACCCTTTGTACCGCAAGAACAATACTTAGGGTTAATTGGTACTGGGAATAAAAGGGCGATCGCATCTCGCGGCAATTTCATGTGGGAATCACGGTTGTTGTGGTATTGGAAAGATTGGATCGATCGCCAATTTATGCAAAAATTTAGCAATCTACCCAAAACCCGCCATACCAAATAGCAAGACATTCAGATATTCTCCGTTCTTCCTCTGTGTCCTCTGCGTCCTCTGCGGTAAATAAAAAAAGTCTTATTGAAAAACCCTTTAAGCTTGCTATAGTAATATCAGAAGTAAGAAAAACTAACTATGTTCAGAAAAATTGGATTTGGGCTGCTTTGGATTGCATTTATCACCTACGCCTTTGTATTTGCACCACCCGACAGCCCAGAAAAAACCATCACACTAATTACCAATATTTCCACAGGCAAAATAGCAGACATCAACCCTTTAATTGTAGCGTTATTCAACCTCATGGGAGTCTGGCCGCTCATCTACAGTTGCGTCTTATTTGCTGACGGCAGGGGCCAGAAAATACCTGCATGGTTATTTGCCACTTTATCCTTTGGCGTCGGCGCCGTTGCCTTGCTGCCTTATTTAGCCCTGCGCGAACCGAATCCAGAATTTGCCGGTCATAAAAATATCTTTTTAAAGATATTAGACTCCCGTTTTACTGGAATTTTCTTAACATTAGCTGCGGTTGGTTTAGTTGCCTTTGGCTTGACAAACGGCGATTGGTCTGATTTTATTCAGCAGTGGCAAACCACCCGCTTTATCCATGTAATGAGTTTAGATTTTTGTATGCTTTGCCTACTATTTCCTGCCTTATTAGGAGACGATATGGCGCGCCGAGGAATGCAGAACTCTACAGCATTTTGGGCAGTAACATTAGTACCGCTGTTCGGGCCGCTGGCTTATCTGTGTACGCGCAAACCGCTGCCGGAAACTAATACTGAAACTGTTACAAATTAGACAGCAGTGCCGGTAATTTTTAGTTTAATCTAGGAATCAATCACAAGTAATCAGACAAGAAACAGGCAAGATGCCTGTTTCACAATAAGTAAGTAAGTTTTATTGTGGCGTTGGCTTCTAGCCCGCCCATGAAACACTGATTACAAATAGTGCCAAATCTGAGTATTAATGTAAATAATTATCTCCCAGTCTCTAGCAAATGAAAAAATTTCCTATTGTTGGCATCACAACATACAACCGCTGTTCAGCAGGCGAATATCGCTTAAATGGAACTTATATTGATGCAGTTCAGGCGGCTGGTGGCATTCCGATTTTACTGCCGCCCCATCAATTAGATCCGGCTAGTATTTTGGATGCAGTAGATGGTTTGATTTTTTCCGGGGGGGGAGATATCAACCCAGAACTGTATGGCGGTTATGTCGATCGCACAGTTTACTCGGTTAATGCAGAACGCGACAATTTTGAATTAAGCTTAGCAAAGCTAGCTTTGAAGGCTGACATACCTGTGTTGGGGATTTGCCGGGGAATGCAAATGTTGAACGTAGCCAGCGGCGGCAGTTTGGTGATTCACGTACCGGATGCTTACGGAGATGAGGTTAATCACGGATCGGGAATTCCCCCGCGTGCGATCGAGCATACCATTGAAATTGAGCCAACCAGTCGGCTAGCAAAAATTATGGGGAAAACTTCAACAACCGTTGTTTCCTGGCATCATCAAGCAGTGAGGAAGGTAACATCCGATTGGCAAATAGTAGCGAATGCACCTGACACTTTGGTAGAAGCAATGGAACACTGCTATCACCCTTGGATGATAGCAATTCAATGGCACCCCGAAATGTCCCCCAACTGTTCATTCAACTCTCGAATTTTTCAGGCTTTCGTAGAAGCAGCAGCTTCAAGATTTATGAATTCTACCAAGTCCGAATCAAAGGCAATTCATACATTTTGATAGTCACTTATTCTTGATAGTCAGTATCTATTTCAATATCCAGGGTATCTTCATCTATTCTGACATACAGAACATTTGGGCGACAGCAAACCTGACAATCTTCGATATAAGATTGTTCCATACCACCGCTGATATCAACAAAAGTTGTACTCGGTTCGCCGCAGAAAGCACAGTAATATTCAGCCGTTGTTTGCATCTTTCTCGCACTCTCTTTTTGTAACTTCGTGGCGGTAGCGAAACATATCTGTTAACCGCATTTCCACCCACCAACCTAACAACAAATCGACAATCGGGCCGCCCGGTATCGAAAATGCGATCGCATCTGTCAATCTAGTCTTGCCATTTTCTGCGGTAAACTCGTGTCGGTGAGTCCAGCGTGCCATCGGCCCCTCAGTTTGTTCATCAACAAACAAGCGATATTGTTCGCACTGAGTGTGAGTCGCCACCCATTTTACAGGAATCGGCCCCAATAACAGGCGAAATTCTGATACAGCACCCACATCGAGTCCCCCTTCGCGGCGAATGATTTTCACCGGTTGCCAAGGCGGAGTCAAAAGTTGCAGAATGTCCGGCCTTTCGTGAAAGTTCCAGACTGCTTCCACAGTGGCATTAATTAGGGATGAATATTTAAAATTGGGCATTGTATCGTTTGGCTAGACAGTTAAGTGCGATCGCGTTTCAGCATTTGCAGTATTATCCTCTGTATCAGTACAAACAGCAACAGTTAGTTTCAATCTTTTGCATCCGGCTATTTCCTAAGTCGTCAACTGCAAATCCTTCGTCTTAAAAAGACTCCTCGCCTCAGCCAAATGCTTCTTCAAAGTCGTCTCCGGTAGCGGCCCTTTTAAATGACTCCAAGGCAAAACCTGATCCAATTCCCACTCTTGAAAAACATAAAAATCCATCTCAGGCAACTCTCCCCGCAACTCCTTAAAAGCCCGCCGATAACTGCCCAAAGTATCGCCGTAATGTCGCACTAATTCCAACAGCCGAGACAACCGCCGATCGCCCTTTGACAACAAACCCTGAATCACAGACCAGTTATAGCTTTCCGGTCTAAATTCTAAACCTAACTTACGCAATTCTTTATCTAAAAACTTCAGCCTCTTCTCCGCATCTTTATTCACTCCAAACCACTGAAAAGGAGTGTGAGATTTCGGGACAAAAGTGCTGCATCCCAGAGTCAACCGCAAACCGGGAGCGGCTTTTCTAATCGCCCGCATCATCTCCACCGTCTCCTCTAAATCCTCCATCTCTTCACCTGGAATTCCCGCCATCCCGTAAAGTTTAATTCCCTTTAAGCCGCCCGCCTTAGCATTGATGGCAGCTTGGATAATTTCGTCATTTGTGAGTTTTTTGTTGACGATTTTGCGGAGGCGATCGCTCCCGCTTTCCACCGCAATTGTCACAGATTTGCTGTCTCTGTTTGTCAATATTTCTGCTAGCTTAACTGTCACCGTATTTGTCCTTACCGAAGAAAGACTCAGCCGCACGCCGTCGTATTTCGGATGATTCAAATGATCCAGCAACGCTTCAAATTCCGGGTGCTGAGTGACCGAAGCACCCAACAAACCCAAACGATTAGTCACAGCTAAACCGCGATCGATCGCCGGAATTAGGGAATCCTCCAAACTCGCAGTTCTAAACGGCAATGTCAGATAACTTGCCAAACAAAAACGGCACATTTCTGGACAACTCCGAACCACTTCCACCATGTAAATATTTTCCCAAGCCGCTTTTTCTGTCACTACAGTGGAAGCAGATAAAGTATTGCCGCGATAAGTCTGTTTTTCCACCATACTGGGAATTCCCGAATCGACAGGCTGAATCGATTTAATACCCTCAGCCACATCCAGATAAGTTACTTCGTACAAACTGGGGACGTAAACTCCCGGAACTTGGGCTAAATGCCGCAATTTAGTTAATCTGTCTGCTTTACGGACTTCTTTACAAGCATCAATAAAATTGTCAATGAGATGTTCGCCATCTCCGAGCAAAATCACATCAAAGAAATCGGCAAAAGGTTCGGGATTAGCAGTAAAAACCGGGCCACCGCCGAAGACGATCGGATGATTATCAGTTCGTTTTGACGCCCAAATCGGAATTTCTAGAGATTCCAATAAATTGAGAATATTTACATAGTCTAGTTCCCAAGAAAGCGAAAATCCCAGTAATTCTGGATGTCGGGGCAGTTGTTCGCGGATATCAGTAAATAAACGACCCACTTCAATATCCGATCGCACAGCCAAAGTTGCCCACACTATCTGATAGCCGAGACTGGTAATACCCACCGTGTACTCGTTGGGAAAAGCGAAAATAGTCGGGATAGCATCAGCATCGGGGGTTGCTGGGGCAAATAGTAAGCGTTCTTGAGCAAATGGATTAGGAGTCATCCGATTTTAGATTTTAGATTTTAGATTTTAGATTTTAAATTTTAAACTTGGGAATTTATCCCACGGATAAATCCGGGAGTTTGTGACCAAATTGCTTTTGATCGCGGGCAAGTTTAGCCTTAGCACTAAAAAATCTAATTATAGCTCATAAATGACTCTAACTTTAAGTTGATACCTATACCTTCTGACAACAGACAACGAACAAATGACCGAAAGCAATTGGTGGCGAGGCCCCTAGCTTTGTTAGTGGATAAGCAAAAAAAAGCTCCGCACCCGATAAACCTGAGAACGGTACAGCCCATGGATGGGTTAATCTAAAATCTAAAATTGATTGACTTCTTAAAAGTTACTCTTAAATAGAATCGCGATCGTCCTGAGTTCTCGGAGTAGTCGGAGTAGGCGGTGCACTGTGAAAAGTTGCAATCAGCAAACAGATAATCCCAGCATTAATAAACACATCAGCTAGATTAAAGACCGGGAACCGAATCAGCCGAAAATCGATAAAATCTACAACATGGCCAGAAACAAATCGATCGATCCCGTTCCCCAGTGCTCCACCCAAAATCAAACCGTAGCCAGCTTGTTCCCAGCGGTTAATTCGCGGCCCGAACCAAGCCAGCACTATCAATCCCACACTAACGCCCAAAGACAGCCAGCGCAACCAAATCGCCCCGCCATTGCTGAACAGACTAAAAGCCGCACCGGTATTAACAACATAAGTGAAGTGAAACACTCCGGGTAACAGCGGCTGTGTCTGCGGAGGAACCGTCAAGTCAAAATTTTGTACCACCCAAAACTTAGTCAGGTGGTCTAAAACTAAACTGATAGCAGCAGCAATCCAGAACAAGGGATTTCTTTTAAAACGCATGGATTAAGCAATAGAAAATGGGGCATCGGGCATGGGATAATTTACTCAAATTTCGCTGGTTATTGTCAGCAGAATGCAGTGCAGCAAAGCAATCCCAGCCGCAGCGAGATGACTCTCCCGTTGGGCAATGATAGTATAACCTTATTTGACACAACTACCAATCCCCGATTACCGATTACCAATTCCCAATGCCCAATTCCCAATTCCCCAATTAATTAATAAAACATCAAGCGGCGTAAAGTAAATGACAGCACTGCGATCGCACAAACTACTGCCAATTGTCCCGGCAGGGGATAAACCGAATATTTAAGAATCTCATCGAATAAAGGTGTTTTTTTTGCCGGAGGTAGCCAGTAAGTAAAAATTAGATAAATTAAGCCGATCGCGTGAACAGTGAACAAACCGCACAAACAGCTAAAAGCCATAGATTCCAGCCGCGAAGCCACCTTAAAAGCCACCCAGCCGCACACCCAAGCACCAGGCACAAAACCCAGCAAATACCCAAAACTCGCTTCTTTGAGATAGCCGATGCCGCCGCCTTGAGAAAAAACTGGCCACAAAGTTAATCCTAATGCCAAATAAGCAATTTGCGAGAGAGCCGCAGCATTTTTCCCCCCCATGCAGCCTACTAGCAAAACGGATCCAATTTGATAGGTAACACCTAAAGAGTAGGCCTGAAGTCCTCGATCGTCCCATAACCCGATCGGAATTGTGACAGATGCAGGCAAAAAAGTGCCTCCTATCGTCAGAAGCAAACCAATAACAGCCCAGATTAATTCAATAGGAGCAGGCATTATAGCAGAAGAAAGAAGGAAGACCGAAGTTGCAATCGACCGTTTATGTTTGTGCAATTAAGAACGTCCTAACCGTGAGGGCGGTTGCTATATCATCAAACAGCATTCGTCAGAATGTATTTGTCAGATGCAAGCTTGAATGCCCGCAGCTTTTAAATTCTTAATACTAGCACTACTGTCAAAATAACCACCATTGTATGGTTTTCTGGCTCTCAAGCCTGGATCTTGTGATAATTTAATGGGAATTTTTCGCGATCGGGCGATCGACTGCTTGTTTCCGTAGCTATTTCTCTGCCATCTATCTTATAACGTCACAATTGTCAAGGTCATTAATAACATTAATAATATTAATTAATATTAAATTGGGATTAAGTGTAAAGATTCTTAACCTAACCTTTACTTTTGCGCGCTATGCTGATGCGGGACACCCATATAACGATCGCAGATTTTTTATACCTATGCTTTTTCGTCTCAACTTGATTAATTCAAACCGTCTGACTACTGCAATTTCCGCTATGGCGATCGCCCTCAGTGTAGCAGCTTGCGGCGGTGGCAGCACAACCACAAGCAGCAGCCCCAGCCCCGGCGACACCGCAGCATCCCCCGGCGCATCCCCCGTTGCAGCCACCGGCACAGCAGCAAACACCAAACTCGCCCTAGCCTCAGACGTAGCCCTGACGGGTGCCGGCGCGACATTCCCCGCCCCTCTGTACCAGCGTTGGTTTCAAGATTTCAACACAACCAACCCCAAATTACAGATCAATTATCAGTCAGTGGGCAGCGGCGCCGGAGTCGAACAGTTTACCAAAGGTACGGTAGACTTTGGAGCCAGCGACACCGCCATGAATGACGAGGAAATTGGCAAGGTGCCGCCCGACAAAGGCCTGCTCATGCTGCCGATGTCGGCTGGTAGCATCGTGCTCGGCTACAACCTGCCTGACGTACCCGAACTGAAGTTGCCAAGAGACGTTTACACAGATATCTTCTTGGGGAATATCACCAAGTGGAACGACCCCAAAATTGCTGCTGCTAACCCAGGCGCTAAACTGCCAGACCAAAATATCACAGTTGTACACCGTTCTGACGGCAGTGGCACGACAGGAGTGTTCACGAAACACCTCAGCGCCATCAGTCCAGAATGGAAAGAAAAAGTAGGGGAAGGCAAGACAGTAGAGTGGCCTTCTCCCGGTAAGATTGGTGGCAAGGGGAATGAAGGTGTCACGGCTTCTATTCAACAAACCGTTGGCGCTATAGGCTACATTGAGTACGGCTACGCCAAGAACAACAATGTCCAGTTTGCTGCCCTGGAAAATAAAGCCGGCAATTTTGTAGTGTACACCGACGCAGCGGGGGCAAAAACCCTTGAAGCAGTGGTACTACCGGAGAATCTCCGGGCGTTCATTTCCGATCCGGAAGGGGCAGAAGCCTATCCTATTGTTAGCTACACTTGGATGCTCGTACCCAAAACAGTTGCTGACCCCAACAAAGCTAAAGCCATCGAGGCCATGATTGAATACGGCTTGAATGAAGGTCAAAAGGTCAGCCCTGAACTGGGCTACGTTCCTCTGCCCCAAAACGTTAAAGAAAAAGTAGCCGCGGCCGCTGACGGCATCAGCGCAGACTACAAGATTGAGGTTGCCAAATAGTAACTGTTGACTGTTGACTGTTGTCCGTTGTCAGAGGGAACAAAAGCCCTTCGGCATTGCGCGTGCGGGTAAAAATCAGCAAGAACGAAGAGAGATATTTCTGTGGGGCGGGTTTTACCAGAAATATTTGTTAAAAAGTCAGGGGATTAATCAATCCGCCCCACTTATATGTAACAATCGGTGCATCTGTGTAGGGGTGGGTTTGACCAGAAATACTTGTTGAAAAGTTAGGGGATTAATAAACCCGCCCCTCTTTGATTTTATTTATGGTCTTTCTTTCTGCTTCCTTCTAGCTTTTTCCGAAACAGGCTATTTTCGGCTACTATATATTTGGTTTTTTTTTCTATGATTTCAGATAATCACAGCGCTCAATCAGAGAGCCGAGCGCGCTCTGGGGCAGAAAAATCCTTGGACGAAGGCTTTATCTGGCTCACGCGGATTTTGGGCATAGGAGTTGGTGTAATTTTGCTGGTAATCGCCCTCACCGTTGCTTATCGGGCTTTACCTGCGATTCAACAGTACGGTTTGGGATTTCTATTTGGCAGTAGCTGGAATCCGGTTAAGGAAGAGTACGGCGCGCTGCCGATGATTTACGGGACGATCGTCAGTTCGGCGATCGCGCTCCTAATTGCAGTACCATTAGGAGTAGGGACGGCCATCTTCTTAAGTGAAGATTTTTTGCCACTGCCAGTGCGGACAGCTTTAGTTTTTTTAGTAGAACTTTTAGCCGCCATTCCCAGCGTAGTCTACGGTTTGTGGGGAATTGCTGTATTGATTCCCCTGATTACCACTCTCGGCAAGTTTCTCAACGGCACTTTCGGATGGCTGCCGATTTTTAGCACCCCGCCAGTAGGCCCGGGAATGTTACCAGCCGGAGTAATTTTGGGAATCATGACTTTGCCCATTATTACTGCTATCTCCCGCGACTCTTTGGCAAGTCTTCCCCCCGACTTGCGGCAAGCATCTCTAGGTTTAGGAGCTACTCGCTGGACAACAATTTTTAGAGTGCTCGTACCGGCGGCTTTTTCCGGCATTGTCGGCGGAATTATGCTCGGACTCGGTCGCGCCATGGGAGAAACAATGGCTGCAACTCTGTTAATTGGCAATTCCAATCAGTTAAGTCTTTCTGTGCTAGCTCCGGCAAATACTATTGCTTCTCTGATGGCAAATCAGTTTGCGGAAGCCTCTGGGTTGCAAGTATCAGCTCTGATGTACACTGGGCTAATTCTGTTTATTATGACACTGATTGTTAATATTTTGGCAGAGTGGATTGTTTCTCAAGTAAGAGCGAAGTACAACTAGAAGTTTGCCGCCATTTCCTACATAGTTTTAGTTTATGTCAAATAGCGTCTCCGATGAGAATTCTTTGGGATCGAAAACAAGCAGTTTAAAGAAGGTTAAAAACAGCCCACAAGCGCTGTTTAGTCTGGGGATGACTGTACTCGCTGGAGCTAGTCTGGCCATTACTCTGCTGCCTTTGTTTGCAGTTCTTTCCTATGTCACCGTACAAGGTTTCAATCGCCTGAATTTAGACTTGTTTACCAAGCTGCCACCGCCGCCCGGACTATCGGGAGGGGGTATTGCTAATGCAATTCTCGGTACATTGATGACGGTGGGGATTGCTTCTTTAATTGCTGTTCCTTTTGGTGTATTGGCCGCCGTTTATTTGTCGGAATTCAGCAGTGGTCAAGTAGCTCGCTGGGTACGCTTTGCTACTAATGTCCTCAGCGGCGTTCCTTCGATTATTGCCGGGGTATTTGCCTACGGTTTGTTCGTGGTAAATATGGGAGGTTTTTCGGCAATTGCAGGCGGGGCGGCGTTGGCTGTGCTGATGTTGCCGACGATTGTGCGGACTACTGACGAAGCTCTACAAATCGTCCCGCAAGATATTAGATGGGCGTCGGTTGGTGTGGGTGCTTCTAATTATCAGACGGTGTTACAGGTGGTTTTGCCTGCGGCAATTCCGGCTATTTTAACGGGTGTGACACTGGCAATTGCTCGCGCTGCTGGAGAAACTGCTCCTTTGATTTTTACGGCGCTCAATTCGCCTTTTTGGCCGGCAGGATTTGATAAGCCAACTCCGAGTCTTTCGGTTTTGGTGTACAACTTTGCAACGGTTCCTTTTAAGGCACAGAAAGAATTGGCTTGGGCGGCATCGTTGATTTTGGTGATTATGGTTTTGCTGACGAGTATTCTTTCTCGCTGGGCTACTCGCCAAAAAGTTTATTGAAGTCATTATTTATTAGTTATTAGTTATTAGTTAGTAGTTATTAGTTAGTCGCTGGGTCAGGCTAATAACCAATAATTAACAATCAATAACCAATAATATTTTCGGCTTAATTTGTAAAATTTGAGAGGATAGTTACCTGTATGATGATGGATTTAGACCACCAAACGGAAACAGTTTTACGGACAGAAAATATCAATATTTTTTACGGCGCTTTTCACGCGGTTAAAAATGTTTCAATGGAGATTCCTAAAAATCGCATTACTGCCTTGATTGGGCCGTCGGGGTGCGGAAAAAGTACAATTCTGCGATCTTTTAACCGCCTCAACGATTTGGTTAGCGGTTTTCGTTTAGAGGGCAGAATTGATTACCACGGTCAAAATCTTTACGATCCTGATATTGATGCTGTGGCGGTGCGCCGCAAGATTGGGATGGTGTTTCAAAAGCCGAATCCTTTCCCGAAGTCGATATATGACAATATTGCTTACGGTGCGAGGGTGAACAATTATAAGGGGGATATGGATGAGCTGGTGGAAAAATCGCTCAGCCAAGCTTATTTGTGGGATGAGGTGAAGGATAAGTTGAAGCAAAGCGGTTTTTCTCTTTCGGGTGGCCAGCAGCAGCGTTTGTGTATTGCTAGGGCGATCGCGATTAATCCTGATGTAGTGTTAATGGATGAACCTTGCGCTTCTCTTGACCCGATTTCTACGATTAAGATTGAGGAGTTGATGCGGGAACTCAAGGAAAAGTATACGATCGTGATCGTTACTCACAATATGCAGCAGGCTTCTCGGGTTTCTGACCTGACTGCTTTTTTCAATGCTAAACTTTCTGACGATGGGAAGCGATTTGGCTATCTTGTGGAGTGTGACAAGACTGAGGTAATTTTCCAAAGTCCGAAGGAAGAGTCTACTTTAGATTATGTCAGCGGCCGTTTTGGTTGAGTCCCCGACAGGTTGAAACCTGTCGCTACACAAACGAAGTTTCTGTCTAAGAGACTAACAATATTTAATTTGCTGAGTCTGGTAGCGACAAAAAAAACTGCGTAAAACTTTCCTGAATTGAGAATCCCGCTTTCTTGGAGAAAGCGGGATTCTGGGTTTTATGATTAAAAGCTCGATCGTACTTTTTGCAGATACAAGCCACTGATTTTTGTGAAGAAATGCTCGAAGAGTTCACATATTCTTCATCCAATGCTTTAACAGGTTTTCTTTGACCATGTTTTGCCGCATAACTTCGAGCAAGTATTCCTGAGCTTGGTCTTGGCTTAACCTTTTGACTTCTTCGCGCAGCACTTGAAGTTTGAACTGCTGTTCCATGCTGAGGCTGGTTGTAGGCATATCCATAAATCGCTCCTCCAGTTTGCTGAGATTGATGCGAAATTGATCGGAATGACGTTTCGCAGGATTTGTTGTGTCTCCTACATTGTAAACTATCATAACATTCACTTGACAATATGTCCAAAGTACACATTTTGAAACTAATTTGTGTAGCAAAAGTACATCTAAGTGGGGGGAGCTCTATCATAAAAAGGCGTCAAGAGCGGGAAGCATAAGCCAAAGGAGATAGTTTGTATGGATGCAATGGAGTTTTTTCAAAGCAGTGCTGGGGAGTGGCGTTCTCAGCGCAGCACTCACCACCTCGCTTTCCGCCAAGCGGAGATTGGGGATTCAAATATTCAGGTAACAGCCCTGGCCGCGGATGACGCGCGAGTGGCGGAGATTTGCAAGATGCACGAAGTCGATCCGAGCCGGGCTGCTGGGGGGGCTTTTGTGACTTGGCACGGCTCGATGGCGTGGGATAAGGATGATGAGAATCACAAGGGGTCTACGGTGTTCGCGATCGTCCCCGATCCTGAAAATCCCCGGCAGGGCTTGATGTTGCGCGAACGGGGCTATGCGGAAATTGTGCCGGTGGCTGGCCGTTTTGAGATGGATGACGAGGATGGGCTGCTGCTGATTACGGAATACGAGACGATGAGTTCGATCGAGCGTTTCTGGTTTGCTAATCCGAACGTGCGGATGCGGACGAGTACCGTAAAGCGCTTTGGCGGTTTCAGCACTTCGACTTTTTGTACCGAAATTCGGGTGCAACCAGACTCGGATGCAACATCAGAAGCAGCAGGATCTCAAGTGCCCGCTAGCGAGTTTTATTCGGCTCTGGGTTGGTAATTTGGCTGTTGACTGTTGACTGCTGACTGTTGACTGCTGACTGTTGAGTGTTGACTGCCCACTGCCAACTGCCAACTGCCCACTGCCAACTGCCAACTGCCAACTGCCCACTGACAACAGTCAACAAATGTTACAGATTGTTGCAAAAATTCAGGAAAATCAGATTTAGATTGCGGGAATCCCCTAATCTGTATGTTGGTTAGTTGTATCCGTTTTGCTGGCAGCTCACGGTGTCAACTATTTCTGAAATTTGAGATAACGGAGATTTTAACGTGGCGCTTCCTTTATTAAGCTACGCCCCCAACAGCCAAAACCAGCGCGTTGCTGGTTTTGAAGTAGGCGGCGACGAGCAGCCGAGAATTTTCACAACTGAAAATGTGCTCTCGTCTGGAGACATGGAAAATTTGATTTGGGCTGGATATCGCCAGATTTACAGCGAACACCAAATCCTCAAGAGCAACCGCCAAAAGTCTTTGGAGTCGCAACTCAAGTTCGGCCAAATTACTGTGCGGGACTTTATTCGCGGTTTGGCGACTTCTTCTCCTTTCTTGGAGCGGAATTATCAAACTAACAGCAATTACCGGTTTGTGGAAATGTGCGTGCAGCGCATTTTGGGCCGGGATGTGTACAGCGAGCGCGAAAAGATTGCTTGGTCGATCGTGGTAGCCAATAAGGGGCCTCAAGGCTTTATTGACGAGTTGGTCAATAGCGAAGAGTACCTGGATAAGTTCGGCTACGATACCGTACCTTACCAGCAGCGCCGAATTTTGCCTCAGCGAGTTGGAGGAGACACTCCTTTCAACTTGAAGACGCCCCGCTACAGCGAATACCACCGTTCGCAGCTTGGCTTCCCGCAAATCATCTGGCAGACTGGCGTGCGCCGTTTTGTTCCTCAAGAGAAGCAACCGAAGGCTGGCGATCCGTCGAACTATTTGGGTATGGCGCGCAATATGCCCATGCCTGCTACTCCGCCGCAGCGCGTGCCACTGGCTAATATCAATATCGATACGATGGTTCCCCGTCGCCGGTAATTGATGCTGCCCTGATGCGATTATTTGTGTCGGGCCGACTGAATCGATCGGCTTTTAGGCTGAGAGAGTTTTGAGTCTTGAGTTTTGAGGTTTGAGTTTTTTGCTAAACTTGGAATCCAAAACTCGGGGCTCATAATTTTTGGGAAAGAAGTTCGGCAACGAGCAATCTACAGGATTTAACCGATAAATATTAGACTTGAATTGAAGCCCTTTTTCGCTCTCCTATCTTTAAATGTATCTGCGTTCATCTGCGGTTGCCCTCTTACATCAAAGATTTAGCCAAGAAGTTTAATCCAGAAAAAATGCCGGGTAAAAAAGGTTTATAGTAAGGACTTTAGTCATTAAAAAGGTAGAGGATCGGGTTCTGACGGTAACAGACTTATGCCAGTATAACCTGATTGGAGTCGATCAAAAATGTATTCAAAAGCTTCTTCAAAGTGTCTGGGTTCATCAATGAGAATCTTGAATTCGTGACCCCAAGGATAAACCGTGACAATGAAATTGTCAATAACTTTGTTAACACTCAAAGATATTTCGACTGTTTCGCGATCGCCCTTTTCGGGATTTTCGGGATTTTCGCAAACATCGATCGCACCATCAAAATACAGTATGCCATTGTCATCAAACTTCTGATTTTGGCTTTGAATCGGGCAGTCAAAATAATCGCTCAATTGCTTGATAAAAATTTCACTAAAATCCTGACAAGCTTCGCAGGATTCGCGGTATGCTTGCCGAGATGCGGCGTAAGCTTTGCAAAGTTCCTCAAATTTCGACATAGAAATTACCAGTTTTAACTGCCCACAATATCAAATATTAGCTCGCAGGCGCAATATTTTTAGCAGGGTGTTGAATTGATCCGGTAAAGGTGCGATCGCCTCTATTAACTCTCCGGTTACGGGATGCTGCAATGTCAGCCGCCATGCGTGGAGGGCTTGTCCGGTTAAATTGACGCCGATAGAACGGTTGGAACTGTACATCGGGTCGCCGACAATCGGATGTTTTATTTCCGCTGTATGCACGCGAATTTGATGGGTGCGGCCGGTTTCTAATTGATAGTGCATTAAGCAATAGTTGCCAATTCTTTCTTTGATTGTCCAGTGAGTAACTGCGGGGCGACCGCCTTTTTCTACTGGTACTACCGCCATTTTTTTGCGGTCTGTGGGATGCCGCCCGATGGGTAAGTCTATTGTGCCTGTTTCGGTGTTAGGAGCACCGTAAACTATGCCTAAATATTCGCGGCGGGCGGTTTTGGTTTTGAGTTGGGCTTGCAGATGTTGGTGGGCGATGTCGGTTTTGGCGATCGCGATCGCACCTGTTGTATCTTTGTCTAATCTGTGTACGATTCCCGGCCGCTGAACTCCGCCTATTTCTGCTAGGGGACAGTGGGCTAAGAGGGCGTTGACTAATGTACCGTCTGCGTGTCCGGCGGCTGGGTGGACGACTAATCCGGCTGGTTTGTTGATGATAATTAGGCTGTCGTCTTCGTAGAGGATGTCGAGGGGAATTGCTTCGGCCTGCAACTTTGTGGGCTGGGCTTCAGGTAATGTGAGGTGGATGCGATCGCCCGTTTTTACTGATATTTTTTTCGAGGTGCAGGTTTCGTCGTTGACTTTGACATTGCCTTGTGATATGAGGCTTTGGATTCGCGATCGGGATAAGTCCGGTATCTGGTTTGACAGCCAAATATCTAATCGCTGATTGACATTACTGCGATCGAATTCTTCTGTATTTTCTACTGTGTAAATTTGTGCCGCAGTGTCTGTTTCTATCATTTACTTTTTACTATTTTTTGCCAAGTGTGTAAAGCAAATATCTTCATCATAACATCTGTGAGTTAGTTCGCGATCGCACGGGTAGCGAGAAACCGGGTTTTTTCACAGCAATACTTCATTTGAGCCCGCAGACTGGGTAAAAAACCCGGTTTCTTTGGTCGGAGTGGTTAAGTCGTTTGAGTATAATCGTCTATGCTATCGACAATTATCGCAGTGGCCGCAGCGCATTGATTTAGCTTCCTTGGCAAACCCAAAAGCTTGCAGCAAAAATTGCCACCTGCACTCGCGATGTTTGAGATATTTTGCCATTTCTTCCGCTGCGGAAAAATTTGATTTTTCCGCTTTTTGCTGGGGAGATTTATTAATCGCATAATTAAAAGGATCTCGCCATGTTAATTGTCCGCTACTGTGCAAGATTGAAAGGGCGATCGCGCTTTCGGGAAATTCGCGGGAAACTGCTTCTATATCGCCTTTAACAGGCAGTTTTTTTGCTAATTGCTGAGCTTCTCGGTATTGCGATCGCAATTTATCTTGAAAAAATTGCCCTCTTTGTTTATCTTCAGGATAAAGCAAACCCGTAGGTTCGCTAATCAATGTCAGGGCGATCGCCGATTTGCCGTCGCGTCCGCCTCTACCAATTTCCTGAATGTATTCCGATAATAGCAAAGGTGCTTGAAAGTGAACAACCCACCGGACATCTGGCTTGTTAATTCCCATCCCGAATGCTGACGTACAAGTCACGAATTTAATATCATTGTTCAGCCAAGCTTTTTCTATGTTTCGTCGTGATTCTGGACTTAAACCTGCATGATATGCTGCTGTTTCATAACCTGCTTCTTTCAACAAATCCGCCAAGTTTTCGCTATCTTTTCTGGTGCGGACATAGACTAAACCTGCTTGTTTTGGTCGAGCTTTAATAAAATTTAATAACTGCTGCTTGCGTCCTCTCGGCGTCCAGACTGTTTGCACTTGCAGGTGCAGATTAGAACGGTACGGACTTAGCAGAAATGCTTCGGGTTTTTGCAGTTGCAAGACATTTTTGATTGTTTGCTGTGCTTCGGGGTTGGCGGTAGCGGTGAAAGCTGCGATCGCAATTTTACTGTTTGCTGGTTTAGCTTTCAACAAAGCCGGCCGCACTGTTCCTAAACGGCGGTAAGCTGGTCGAAAAGTATCACCCCATTGTACTAAACAGTGAGCTTCATCTAATATTAAACCGTTGATTTGGATGTGTGGCTGACTGATAATTTCCCAAACAGGTTTGCTGAGTAATGTTTCGGGAGACAGGTACAGCAATCTTAATTTGTTTTGTTGCAGCGACTGCATAGTTTGTCGGCGCTGCGCTGTTGGCAATTGACTGTGGAGGAGGGAAGCGGGTAAATTGCGATCGCGCAATTCTTGCACTTGATTTTCCATCAGTGCGACTAACGGCGAAACTACCAAAGTTAAGCCTGTTTGTAACAAAGCTGGCAGTTGAAAGCAGATTGATTTCCCGCCACCTGTCGGCATAATTATAAGTGTATCTTTCCCGGCTAATAAACTGCCGACGATTTCTCCTTGGGGCGGGCGAAAGTCGTCGTATCCCCAAATTTGTTTAAATGTGGCGCGGGCTTGATTTAATGATGTTAATTCGGGTTGAAAGTTCATTTGACTGAGTTAAAAAACTTGTATGGTTTCGCCACAACTAACTAATTTTTGGCAAGTTCGGATCTTTTCGACAAGTCGAGAGTGGTAATTGTTCACCACCTTTGATCGTGGTAATTCTCCTTCGATGTCTATCTGTTACCACATTTAAACAAGCACAGCCATATCCATAATTAACATTAGTTTTGACATATTCATCGTCGTTAAAAGGAGGAATATTGTTAATTCCTCCGGCTTGATATCCCCCTTGCACCGAGATAGTCCACTGAGCATCTTTGTCTTTGAGATACCAATTAGCAGGCGTGGGATTTATCAACCATCCGCACCGGGTTTCAGCCGCTTTCGCAGGCATAACAACGATCGAAAAAGATGAGATAATGGCAAGTATCAACCACTTTAGTTTCATAGCTTTACATCCTCATTTTTGAGCGACAATCATACAGGAATTACGCGCTTCGAGAAAAGAAACAGAAACCTGGTTTTTTAGCGAATCTGCGGGTGACAACGAAATATTGTCGCAAAAACCAGGTGTCTAACTACCTGCGTGTAAGTCCTGTCCAAAATCCAAAATCCAAAATCCCCTAAGACTCCTCGCCGTCTCGGCGGCCGAGCTCGTACACGCCGCCGCCAATACAGGCGATCGTACCCATAGATACCGCCCAACCAGTACCCAGAGAAAATTCTACGCCCCAATTGCACAATCCGCCTGCAATCAAAAAGGGCACAATGCTCAACAGCGAGGCGTAAAAGGCATTTTGAGCTTCTCTGGCTTGGCGGGTTCTTTCAAACTCGGCTTCTGAGGTGTAGAGGGATCTCTCGGCAAAATTCATCCAGCGGTTCAGTTGCAGGATTACCCATTCTGTGAGGGGCGACAGGCCCCAGTATAGGGCCAAAGACCACAAGGACGCACCGGCGATCGCAGTTGCGTCTATGGCAAAACTAAAGGGAAAAATTTCAGTAAGCATTGCTTGATGTGTTATGAATTTGAGATTTTGGATGTCATCCAAAATCCCCGAACTTAACTATAGTGTCAAGCAAAAGCTCGATCGAATTCAACCGCAGCACGAATTTCCAATTTTTTTTATCACCCCTGGGCATTTACCCGGAAGCCTTGACACGGGTTTTGGATGGAGTAAGATACACGTTGTTGATAAACTGATTCGCGATCGCGGGTAGAGCTCAAAGCCAATCTTGCAGCGAATTGGCATCACTTACATCTTGCACCCTTCTGAGAAACGGGCTTTCCGGCCCGTTCCACAAAGAATGATTTTTTTGTGGGGTGGGCCGGAAAGCCCGCCCCTGAAAGCTTTATTGACAAGGGTGCAAGATGTGAGCCTAACAGACAACGCAAACTCACACACATTTAACTTTGAGCCGTGAAAAAAATCCTGCAAGACTCTAGAGGCCCGCTGACGGCAAAACGCTTTTTTCGTCTCAGACAGATGCTGCTGCTGGCACTTTCGATCGGCATTGTGTTGATCAGCCCTTATTTGCAGCAGCAGGTGGTCAAAGCTCAGTCAGGCTTACCAAGCAGAGTAGCGACGGGTAATTTGTGGCAAGAAGCTTCTTTTCCAGTCGAAAACTTTGAAACATACACTTCCCCGTTCGGCCCCCGCGGCGGGGATTTTCATTACGGTTTGGATCTGGCGGCGCCCGAAGGCAGCTATATCCGCAATTGGTGGGGCGGGCAAATTGTGGAAGTTTGGGAAGATGGCCGGTGCGGCACTGGTATGGTGGTGCGATCTGGAAATTGGGAACACATCTACTGTCACCTCAGAGGCCGAGTGCTAACGGCTAATGGAGGGCGTTATTATACCGATCGCGAAGGTACCTTGCAAATTTGGCAAGGTCAAACAGTGCCTGCGGGTGCGAGAATTGCCAGGGTTGGGATGACCGGCCGCACGAGTGGGCCTCACTTGCACTGGGGACTGAAGTACGGCGGCCGCTGGGTTGACCCGGCTTTGGTACTCCGGGAAATGTACGCGCAACAATCTTAATTAGTCATTAGTTAGTAGTCATTAGTCATTAGTCATTAGTTAGTAGTCATTAGTTAGTAGTCATTTTTCTTGGTTTGTAGTAAGGACTAAAGTCCTTATTTTGTCGGTAATGAGGACTAAAGTCTTCACTACAAACTTGAATAACTAATGACTAATGACCAATGACTAATGACTAATGACTCTTTAGGTTGGTGCCAACTCTTTTTTGTTTACCTCGGTGTACCGCTGGACAATTTGGCGGAATTCATCGCCGTCGATGGTTTCTTCATCCAACAGCGCTTCGACAAGTTTGTCTACCAAAGCGCGGTTTTCGCGGATAATTCGGCGAGCTTCTTCGTAGCACTCAAAGGCAATTTCTCGGACTTGCCGATCGATCTTGATTGCCATGTCTTCGGAATACTCCGATCGCGAATTCCAGTTTTGGCCCAAAAACACCTCATTGTTCGGACTTTCAAAAGCCACAGGGCCCAAATCCGACATTCCATAAAGCGTTACCATCTCCCTCGCGAGACTGCTAACTTTTCTGAGATCACTACCGGCACCGGTGTCGATTTCAGCATCGCCATAAATTTCGGCCTCCGCCGCCCGTCCCCCCAAAGCTACTTTAATTCGGTTTAACAGCAAAGCCCGACTCCTCAAACCTTCGCTGTCGAGCATTTCGTCGTCAAGCACAAAGCTAGTAAAGCCTTCGATGCCGCCGGAACGAGGAATAATCGTTACTTTTTCCACCGGGTCGGCATTTTTGAGCATGGTCGCGACTAGGGCGTGTCCGACTTCGTGGTATGCTGTCATCCACTTTTTCTTGCTATCCAGCAGCGGGTTGAGCGTAAGCCCGATCGTGATCCGGTCGATCGCGTCGTGAACTTCTAAGTTACTAATCGTGTCTTTGCGACGCCTCGCTGTGAGAATAGCTGCTTCGTTGAGCAAGTTTGCCAAGTCGGCGCCGGAAAAGCCGGGAGTGCGGCGGGCGATCGTGTCTAGGGCAACTTCTGGGTCGAGTTTTTTGTTGCGCGCGTGAACTTGCAAAATCCCTAAACGCCCTTTGTAACTGGGCAAATCTACCGTTACTTGCCGATCGAACCTGCCTGGCCGCAGCAGGGCGGTATCGAGCACGTCCGGGCGGTTGGTAGCTGCAATCACAATCACGCCACTGTTACCCTCAAAGCCATCCATTTCTGTCAGCAACTGGTTGAGAGTTTGTTCGCGTTCGTCGTTGCCACCACCGATACCAGCGCCGCGCTGCCTTCCTACGGCGTCTATTTCGTCGATGAAGACGATGCAGGGCGAATTTTCTTTAGCTTTGCGGAACAAGTCGCGGACGCGGGAGGCGCCAACTCCGACAAACATTTCTACAAATTCGGAACCGGAGATGCTGAAGAAGGGGACTGCTGCTTCGCCTGCGATGGCTTTTGCCAGCATTGTTTTGCCGGTTCCTGGAGGCCCGATTAACAGAACTCCTCTGGGAATTTTGGCGCCGATGGCGTTGAAGCGTTCGGGTTTTTTGAGGAAGGTTACCACTTCTTGCAGTTCTTCTTTAGCTTCTTCGATGCCTGCTACGTCGTCGAACATCACGCCGGTTTTAGCTTCCATTTGGAAACGGGCTCTGGATTTGCCGAAGTTCATGGCATTTCCTTGAGATTGGGTCGATCGGCGCAGGATTGCCATCAATACTGCCAACACTGCAAAAATCACTAGCAAGTTTACTACTAAACTGACTGCGGCGGCGTTGTCGGCTGTTTGTTTGACTTCAAAGTCAATCTTTTTGGCGCGGATTTGCGAGTACAGTTCTCGGTTGTTGTAGTCGAACAGACTAACTGATTGGGTTTGATCGCTTTTTTGATTTTTTAGCCTAACCTTGGCAGTTTTTTGAGTTTCGTCTACTTCGATTTTACTGACTTGCCCTTTTTCTATGTTGTCGATCAGTTGGCTGTAACTCATGGTGTTTGGCGCGCTGTCGGCAAACACCGGGGTCGAGAGCAATATTCCTTGAGAAATCACCAAACTGCCCAGGATGCGCCAAAGATTCCGTCCTGGAATTGATTTTTTAGGATTCTGGCTCGACTTGTCTTTGTTTACAGCTAGATGCCCCAGCCATGCGTGTTTCCAAGAATTTTTCATATTGCTTTGCCCAAGGTTGAAGACTGCCAAGATTGACCGCTTGTGGTTTGCTACGTTCATTTATTTTAACAAGATGGCGGGTGTTGGATGGGTTTATCTCTCGCGGGCATCTTAAGATGCCCCTCAAGAGGGCAGGGCTGTTTCATTCTCCCTAGGGGCAAACCCTCGTGAAGAGCCCCGATATTTGAAACATCGATTTCATCGTCCGTGGAGGGGGTAGGCACGGGGGCACTACCCCTACAAAGCGATGATTTCCCTGAGAATGAAACCGCCCTGCCTCAAGAGGGGGGTTTTGAATCCACTGCTCCTCAAGAAACCGGGTTTTTTACCTAATCTGCGGGCTGCAACGAAGTATTTTGCTCAAAAAACCCGGTTTCTGGGCCCCCTCCGTAAATCTAAAATCTAAAATCTAAAATCTAAAATCGATTGACAGTTGCCGATCGAACTTGCTATGTTAATCATACTCGTAATGAGTACGTTTTAGTCAAGCAGTTATTGTTTTTAAGTTTTATGGTAAAAATTGTCGGCATTGGTGGAAGTTTGCGGGCTGGCTCCTACAGCCAGTTAGCGTTGAAGGTGGCAGCAGAACGGGCGCAGGCCCTGGGCGCGGAAGTTGAAATATTGGATTTGCGATCGCTCAATCTGCCATTCTGCAACGGTGAGAATGATTATCTCGATTACCCGGATGTGGAAAAGCTGCAGAATGCGGTTAAGCAAGCCGACGCCTTGATTTTGGCAACGCCGGAGTATCACGGTAGCATCAGCGGTGCTCTCAAGAATGCCCTGGATTTGATGAGTTTTGAGCATTTGGACGGGAAAGTTGCGGGTGGGATTAGCGTTTTGGGAGGGCAAGTTAACAACAACGCACTCAACGATTTGCGCGTAATTTTGAGATGGGTGCACGCTTGGGTAATTCCCGAACAAATTGCGATCGGACAAGCTTGGAAAGCTTTTAGTGCGGATGGTAAATTGTTGGATGAAAAACTGTCTGAAAGGTTCGACGAATTTGCTCGGAGTTTGGTAGAAAATACGCGGAAATTGCGAGGAATTTCGTAATTTTATCTCATGACAAATGCAGTCCGGGACGCAACTGGCATAGTCTTTGGCTGCGTCAGTTCCAATAATTTCTCGATTAGAAGAGGTTTTGTCTCTAGCAGAG
This sequence comes from Microcoleus sp. T3_A4, assembly GCF_036700465.1. Taxonomy (NCBI): domain Bacteria; kingdom Bacillati; phylum Cyanobacteriota; class Cyanophyceae; order Oscillatoriales; family Microcoleaceae; genus Microcoleus; species Microcoleus sp. T3_A4. The sequence goes on from NZ_JAUBOY010000007.1 coordinate 116,712, forward strand.
TACCCTACAAGCTGTAATGTTAACTGTGAACAGTCAACAGTCAACAGTCAACTGACTTAAAATGGCATATCGATCATGTCTCCGAAAGGATGGGGTACGTCGATCGGCATTCTTCCGGGTTTTGACTCATATTTGTCTATCCACTTTTTGGCCAATTCCAAAGCTTCCTCCTCAGTCTTGGCATTTTGGACGGCGACGTGGCGGTTGCCGTGGCTATCCCAAACCTCGACGTAGAAGACTTTCTGGGATTGAATAATCCAACCTTTATAAGTGTCTGCTGGTTCCATAGTTAGAATCCTAAAATAATCGGGCGGGGAGTTCCACTGGCTAGCTAATTGTAAATATTGCCCTGCATAAAATGAATTTTACGGGGGTTTCTATAGTATTTTTGGAAAAAAGTCAGTTTTACGGTTAACCTCATGACTAGACTCCTGAAGCAATTATTTAATTGGAGAAAATATCTCCAACCTTTGGCCGCGGCGATCGCGATCGTCCTAATCGCATCCCAGATGGCGGTATTGCCAGCATTGGCGACTGGCGTTTACGAAATACCGGTGTTGTCGGCGGGCGATCGAACTTGGGTGTTCGACAAAGGCGACGTGCTCAGCCGCAGCAGCGAAAGCAATATCAGCAGCGTGCTCGACAACCTGGAAAACAAAACAGGGAAACAAGTTAGGTTTGTCACCATCCACCGCTTAGACTACGGCGAAACGGCTGCCACTTTCACCGACCAACTGTTTGAACAGTGGTTTCCCGCAAAAGAAGACCAGACTAATCAAATTTTACTCGTTCTCGACACTGTTACCAACAGCGCGGCAATTCGCACCGGCGAAGGGGTTAAGTCCCTGCTAACCGATGAAATTGCCCAGAGTGTAGCTGGAGAAACCGTGCAAGTGCCGCTGCGGGAAGCCAATAAATACAACGAGGCATTTACGGCTGCAAGTACGCGCATTGCAACTGTTTTGTCGGGCGAACCTGATCCGGGTCCTCCTGAAGTTGTTGACAACATTCAAGTTGAAGGCACGTTTAAAAAAGCTGAAGAAACAGATCAAGGCAATGCCACAGTTGTTGTGGTTGTGCTGTTGGTGTTGGCGACAGTGATTCCGATGGTGACTTATTTCTGGTATCAAGGTTTTTCGTGATCGGGTGCTGATAAATCCGATCGGTTGCCGTTTTGTCAAGAAATTCTGGCAGGGCTGCACTAATCTTGAACGTATTCTCGATCGCTCAACAATGCAATTTCTGCCCGTACAAATTCCCGTCCCAGATAAGCCGCGTGATCTAACATTGTCACAGGACAGGGGCGGGTTTCTTCTAGGATTTTGACGCAAAGTTCTTTGGCGGTTCGCCCGGTAAAAAGTGTGGATTGGGTGCGTTCTACTTTGCCACGGGCGGGGATGGGTTTACCAGTTTCGGGATCGACGGCGAGGCCTCGATCGTCGATGATGTTGGTGAAATGTTTGGCACAAATTAAGCTGGTTTCGCGATCGAGATAGATGATGAAGTAGCCGCCTGGATCGAGGTCGAGGTGGCGTTTGGATAGGTTGTCATCGATGGCGGTGAGGTTTTCCAAGGTTTGACTCATGGTTTGTGAAAGGAAGTAAACAATAGCTATATTTTTTTTGCTATTTCTAGTTTAGTCGGCTGCGGGACAAGTTTGGGACATTGGTTGGTTGAATGCGGGGGGAAGTTTCGGGCGATCGACATTCTACGCGATATCTGTGGGGACAGGGCATTGCCGTGTCCGGCGCTGGGTTCTGCGACTTTTAACGATTGGTATAAGATTGAGGACTGTAGCAAGACTCGTTGAAATTGATATAATGAACCGCAGAGAACGCAGAGAACGCAGACTGAAAGAAGAGAGAAAAACAAAATATGCTACCATGAATTCTAGTAACATTTTACATTAAGTTATAAATGAAGTTTATAGATTTGTTTTCAGGAATAGGAGGTTTTCGACGGGGATTTGAAAAAATGGGCTTTCAATGCGTTTTTTCCTGTGAAATAAACAGCAAATGCCGACAAGTTTACACAGAAAACTTCGGCGAGGTTCCTTTTGCAGACATCAGTAACATTAATCCCGTCGAGTTAGAAGACTTTGATGTTTTAGTCGCCGGGTTTCCGTGCCAACCTTTTAGCATCTGTGGCAAAAAGTTGGGTTTTGAAGATACTAGAGGTACGCTATTTTTCGAGATTTGTAAAATCATCAAAATAAAGCAACCTCAAGTAGTTGTTCTCGAAAATGTCAAGCACTTAATCCATCACGATAAGGGAAATACCTTAAAAGTAATTATTGCCAGTCTTGAAAATTTGGGATACAGCGTGAATTACAAAATGCTGAATGCTAAAGACTTTGGAATTCCTCAACATCGTGAAAGAATATTCATTATTGCAACTAAAGGTAAAGAATTTAATTTTTCTCGGCTTAAAACCCAGTTGACTCCAAAACTCTGGGAATTTCTAGACGAGACAGGGGATTTTGAAATATTGGACAAATCAGAGTATACTTTAATTGAGTCTCCGAGAAAGCAAGATTCGGGACTTTTGTTTGTAGGTTACAGAAATAAAGGTACTTGGAAAACTGGCGTCAGGCCAAATACAGAACATTTATCGAGAGTTCACAGACAGCCTAATCGCATTTATTCGGTAGATGGAGTGCATCCCACAATTCCTTCGCAAGAAACGTCGGGCAGGTTTTTTATCTACATTCCTGAGCAAGATATCGTGAGAAAGTTGACGCTGAAGGAATGTTACCGTCTTATGGGTTTTCCTGAAGAGTTTAAGAGTTATCCGACTGCGGGGGAAAGTTACAAGCAAATTGGGAATTCGGTTTGTGTACCGGTTGTGGAAGCAATTGCGAAAGAAATCTTAAGTCAAAATTTGTTGGATGATGAAAATAAGGAACTACAAAGATGTCGCGACTCCCGACTTCTGCAATCAGTTGGGACTCTAGTTAACACTATTACTTGAGATTAATTTTGTTATTAAACAATTTTAGCATTAACCAAGCGCTAGCTTTGAGCTATAATATAAGTCACCCAAGATAGATATAGTCGTCATGGAAGAATTACTCACCTTAAAAAGCTTACTGTTAAAAGGGGATATACCTGGGTCATTAGCTATAGTTGAAGAACTAGAAGAAATGAGCAAAAAAGACATCATTAAAACTATTCGCAGCTATGCAGTGATTTTACTATTGCATCTGATTAAACAGCAAGCTGAAAATCGCACAACTCGCTCTTGGGATATCTCGATTCGGAACTCGGTTCTAGAAATTCAGGAGGAAAATAAGCGACCGAGAGGCGCGGGATTTTACTTACCTATAGAAGAGTTACTCATTGTTTTAGAAATGGCGTATCGACAAGCTATTAATAAAGCTTCCCTAGAAGTGGAAGAAGGGCGTTATGAACCAAGAGAATTGTCGCAGTTAGTGAATCAAGAGGCACTTATTAATCAAGCAATGACTTTAATTTCACAAGAAGCTGAAGAGAATGACTAAAGTTACCCAAAGTTAGGACACGGCAATGCCGTTTCCCTACCTCACTTAATTGTAGGGAAACGGCATTGCCGTGTCCTCGATTTTTGTAAGGACACGGCAGTGCCGTTTCCCTACTTGATTAGGCGGGAACTTGGATTTTTTCGGTGCCGGCAAGTTCAAAGGCTGCGTGAATTGCCTTCAAAGCCGTTACGCCTTGTTCCTCATCCACAACGCAGCTAATTTTAATCTCAGAAGTAGCAATCATTTGAATGTTGATTTGCTGGCGGGAAAGCGCTTCAAACATCCTTGCCGCTACTCCTGGATGCGCTACCATCCCGGAACCGACAACGCTAACTTTGGCGATTTGTGTATCGACTGCTACTTCGCCCCATCCAAATTCGGGGGCGGCTTTTTCGAGGGCGTTTTTAGCAGCTTCGGCGTCAATTTGTGCTACGGTAAATGCAATGTCGCGAGTTAATATGCCGTCGATATTGTGACAGCGCTGCGACTGAATGATTGTATCTACGCTGATATTTTCCTCGGCTAAAAGTCCGAACAATTTTGCTGCTACTCCGGGTCGATCGGGCAATTGGCGAATTGCTAGACGCGCTTGATTGAGATCCAACGCAACGGCGCGGACTGCGGGCGGTTTGTGGGATGATGAATGCAGCCCAATAGGGGAGTTGGCAACATCAAATGTTTTGCAGAGTTCGGCAACTGCCCGATCGCAATCTTCGGCATCGATGGCACAACTAACTTTCACTTCGGATGTAGAAATCATTTGAATGTTAATTCCTGCATCCGCTAAAGTCTTAAACATCTGCGCCGCTACCCTCGGACGACCGATCATTCCCGCACCCGCAATGCTAACTTTAGCTATTGGCCGCTCTTCTGCTTTCACTTCCGGTTCTCCCAATTCTGGGCGAGAATTCTTGCCGAGGGTGGGGATAATAGCATCTGCAACCGCAGTAGCTTGTTGCAGAGATTTTCGCGTCACTGTGAAGGCAATATCGTTAGTATTTCCTTCATGAATTGACTGGATAATTAAGTCTACATCGAGGTTTTGTTGCGCGATCGCACCAAACAACCGCGCTGCTACTCCGGGGCGATCGGGCAAACGCAGCAGCGACACCCCCGCCTGATCTAAGTCAAATTCCACCGCATCTACCGCTTTTGCGAGCTCCAAACCCTCCAAAGGACGGGGTTGCGGGGGTGGGGACACTACCCGCGTACCGGGGGCGTCACTCCAGCTAGAAAGCACTACCAGCGGCACGCCGTAATTCTTGGCAATTTCTACCGCGCGCGGGTGCAGGACTTTTGCGCCCAAACTCGCCAATTCCAGCATTTCGTCGCAAGTGATTTCGTCCATTAATTGGGCGTCGGCAACCAAGCGCGGATCTGTAGTCAGAATTCCGGGAACGTCGGTATAAATTTCGCACCTGTCGGCCCGCAGCGCTGCAGCGAGGGCAACTGCTGTTGTGTCGGAACCGCCACGGCCCAAGGTGGTAATTTCCAATTCTCCGGCATCGGCGATACCTTGGAACCCAGCAACCACAACGACTTTACCGCTTTTTAACTGGCTTTCAAGCCGATTCGGGTCAATTCGCAAAATCCGGGCGCGGGTGTGGGCGGCTTCGGTGACAATGCCGACTTGGGCGCCGGTGAGGGAAATTGCGGGCTGTCCCATTTCCTGCAATGCCATGCTCAAAAGTGCGATCGAGACTTGTTCCCCAGTGGAAAGCAACATATCCATTTCCCGCTTGTTGGGATTTGGGGAAATTTCCTTGGCGAGTTTAACTAAACCGTCGGTGGTTTTGCCCATCGCTGAAAGTACGACAACGAGAGAGTTGCCGAGCTGTGCTGTTTTTACTACTCGTCTGGCTACTTCCAAAATGCGATCGACTGTGCCAACCGAGGTTCCGCCATATTTCTGAACAATTAGTGCCATAGGACTTACACAAAGCTACAAAATACTTATCAAATAATACAAGCAGCTTCTGGATTAGAAGTGGTAATTTTTAAAATTCCCATACGACAAACCGGAGAAAAGAAAAAAATATCTGCGTAAACGACAAAAAATATGTGGTAGGGGCGGGTTTTACCAGCCATTTAATTCTCTCACACCAATATTTTAATAAACCCGCCCTCTTGATTCGGATTGTAGCCTCATTCTAGCTCTTGCAAACGCGCTTCTAAAGCTTGAATTCGCTGCTCGGCTTCTATTCGCTTTTGCCGTTCTTGTTCTGCTTCTGACTGCGCTTGTTCGACTGCCAATTCCGCTTGTTCGGCTCTTTCATCGGCAGCCAGCAGCAAATTCCCCTCAGCATCCCACCAGCGCATCCAAGGCCGTTCTACGCCCTGATAACTTCCTTGCCAAATGCCTAATTCCAATCCCATTGGCTCGATTTGGTAATGTCCGCGCTGATTTTCTGACATTAACTAAAATCTATCTTCCACCAAATGATAGCATTCTATTTGGGCTTTTTTGACTTCATAAATTCCGTAAAAAACAGGTCTAATAATCCGCTTGTAAATCCAAAATTTGCCTTGTTTGGGAGTTTGATCTCTTTCTTCGCGGCCATCTCCAGAGACAAATTATAGTATGATTAACGGCGGCATTAATTCTTTCCACATCACATAGGAACGCCGCATATTTCCGTCGAGAGTTGGCGGCACGTCGAGCACGTAAAACCAATCAGGTGCTTCGGCTCCTCTTTCGGGCGGTTCCGGGGGCCGGGCCACTCGCCAGTAAATACCGGAATCTTGACCGATGCAGTATTGTCCGTCGGGATGAATTTGGTCTCAAATCGGTCGGATTGATGTTGTTAACAGGATGCTTTGAGGATGTTCTTGAAAGTTGTTCACAAAAGTACCGTCGGAGTCTGGTAATTGAGTGTGGTCTGGGAAATCTGTGGCTAGAGCTTCGGGTTTTTCGGTGACACTCATGTTGACCTCTTGAATGTTGAAAAATTATACTTATAATTGGTGAAGGAGAGATTAATTATGCTATTATTTCGTGGCTAACCTCGGATTGCTATATAGAAAATTTTAAAGAATATGAGTCAGTACAAGTTAATTATTTTTGACTTCGACGGCACTTTGGCAATTACTCACAAAGCTATTGTATTTTGCTTTACCAAAACTTTTGAAACTTTCAATATTACCCCGCCCGCTGCTGATACTATTATAGGTACGATCGGCATCAATTTACCAAATTCTTTTAAAATCCTCCATCCGGCGATCGAAGAAAGCGCAATTCCTGAATGGGTTGAAACTTACCGCTCTTATTATCGGACGGAAGGTGAAAAGCAGGTAGAGTTATTTACCGGGACAAAGCAAGTCTTGCAGTTGGCGCGTCAGTCTGGATTGAGCCTGGGAGTTTTCAGCAACAAACAGGTTACTTTTGTTAATGTATTACTAAAGAGTTTGAGAATTTACAGTTTTTTTGATTTGATATTAGGTGATAACGGACAAATAATTCCGAAACCCAATCCGACTGTTTTTCACTCGATTATTAAACCGCTGTTCCCGGAGTTGGATAACAGTCAAATTTTAATGGTTGGCGATACAGCGATTGATTTGCTGTTTGCTAAAAATGCTGGGATAGATGTTTGTTGGGCGGCTTACGGATATGGCGATCGCGCTCAGTGTCTCGCCCTAGAACCAACTTTCGCGATCGACGATATTTCACAAGTTGCTGGGTTCGTTCAAAATTAATTTTTCCTCGGTTTTTTTGATAGAAGAGTCTGAATAATTTAACTATAAAGTATTTAATTAATTTTTTTTTACTACAGCCGGATGAGTAAGTTTTTATTTAATTGAAAAAATAAATTTCCGAACTTGTAATCCGCCCAAACTCTGCCAAGCAAACCATACCAAAGATAGAGTGATCCCTGGAACAGCTATTATAAATTAACAATTATGATTCCTTTGAAGGTAGAAGGCACAAGGCAGAAGCAAATAGGAAAAAAACGAGGGAAGCCAGATTTTTTATAGGTAGGATTGACCGCCAAAATTCTGCAGGATAGCCTTTTAACTTCTGCCTTCGGAAAACAGTCAATTCTGTTAAAATCTAGGGTGTGCTGGCAGTCGGTATCTACAATAAACTCAATTTATAGAAACTCATGCAGATAGATATAAGCATTCCTTCTGAAACGCTATCGCCGACTCGTACTGGCGGCACACCGAATTTAATAGAAGAAGTATGGAGGCTGTACGATCGCGCCCTGGCAGCTACCAGCAACGGCATCGCGATCGCGGACGCTACCCGGCCGGACAGGCCTATAGTCTACTGCAACGGGGCTTTCGAGCGGATTACAGGCTACAATCGCAGCGAAATAATCGGGCAGAACTGCCGCTTCCTGCAAGGCCCCGATACCGATCGCGCTGCCGTCGATCAAATCCGCGCGGCCCTGAAAGAACAACACGACTGCAAAGTAGTTCTGAAAAACTACCGCAAAGACGGGACCCCCTTCTGGAACGAACTCACTATCTCGCCGGTGCGCGACAGCAGCGGGCTCGTTACCCACTTCATCGGCGTTCAATCTGATATCACCGATCGCTTCCAAGCAGAAGAAGCCCTCAAAGAAGCCGAGGCAAAATACCGCAGCATCTTTGAAAACGCCACCGAAGGCATATTTCAAACCGCCCCAGACGGGCGCTACCTCAGCGCCAACCCCGCACTAGCCCGAATGTACGGCTACGATTCCCCGTCAGAATTGATCGCAAAATGTTCGGCAAAAAACATTTACGCCGATCGCACCCGCCGCGCTTCATTCATGGCAGAAATCAGCAAAAACGGCTCCCTGAAAGAGTTTGAGTCCTGCGTCCGCCGCCAAGACGGCAGCACTACCTGGATCTCGGAAAACGTGCGCGAAGTCCGCGACGCAGGCGGAGAAATCCTTTACTACGAAGGAACCGTGGCCGAAATCGCCGATCGCAAGCGCGCCGAAGCAGCCCTGCGAAATCAAGAATACTGGTTGAAAACCGCAATTAACGCCGTCCCCGACGCGATCAACCTCACAGACAGCGAGGGGCGCTGGCTGATTGCCAACGACTGCGCCCTCCAACTTTTGGGCTGGGAAACCGCAGACTACCAGGGCAAAACTACTGCCGAACTCGCTGCCGCCGCCGATCCCAGAGTCAGAGACATCCTGCTAACTTGGCAGGAAACCGACGAAACCACCTGGCAAGCAGGCACTCTCACCTCCAGCCGCCAAATTGTCCCCTTGCCCACAGGCGGCAGCAATTTGTTTGAAGTGCGGAAAGTGCCGCTGTTCAACCCCGACGGTTCGCGCAAAGGTTTGGCAGTGGCGGGGCGGGACATCACCCAGGAAGTGGCAGCGGATGCAGCTTTGCGAGACAGCGAACAGCGGTTTCGGGCAATTTTTGAACGCGCTGCGATCGGCATGGTAGTGGCTACCCTCGAAGGTGTTGCGATCGCCACTAATCCGGCATTTCAAGCTATGCTGGGAAGCTCGGAAGCTCAACTGCGGGGTGTGGGCCTGGACGAATGCACGCACCCGGAAGACGTACAAGCTTCGCGGGAGTTGTGCCAACAGTTGGCCGCGGGCTCCCGCGAAGCTTACCAAATCGAGAAGCGCTACCTCCGCCAAGATGGCAGCATCAGGTGGGGACGCCTCAGCGCCTCTGTCATCGACAGCAGTCAGGGAACGCCACAGTTTCTTTTGCAAATGGTAGAGGATATTACCGATCGCAAACAAGCCGAGTCAGCTTTGTTCCAAAATGAGGCTAAGTGGCGATCGCTAATTCTCAACAGTTCCGACATCATTACTATTCTCGACGCCAGCGGTAGCATTGTTTACGAAAGCCCTTCTGTAGTAAGAGTTTTGGGCTACGAACCAGAGGAACTCGCCGGTCAAATTGCTCTCGATTTAATCCACCCTGACGACCTTCCCTCGCTGATGTCCGACGGCGAAAAAATGATCGCAAATCCAGGCGATCCGATCGCCCTAGAAGGTCGGTTCCGGCGCGCGGACGGTTCTTGGTGTTTTCTTGAAGGTGTCGGCATCAACTTGCTAGCAGACCCCGCTGTGAACGGAATTGTGATCAACTCCCGCGACATGACGGCGCGCAGGCAAGCAGAGTACCGCCTCAGCAAAATCAACGAGTGCTTTTTGGGATTCAGCACCGACGCCGCTGACAACATCCAGCGCCTGACATCCTTAGCCGGCGAGCTTTTGGGCGGAAGCTGCGCCATCTACAGCCACGTCGGTGGCGGACTGCTGCAAGCGATCGCGACTTGGCAAGCGCCGCCGGACTACCCGCTGGTCGATCGCGCCGAGGGCCACATCTGCACCGACGTATGCAGCAAAGGAAGCGATCGGGCTGTTGCCATTCTCGACTTGCAGAACACGATCTACGGCAAAATCGATCCCGCTGTCATCCGCTACCAACTGCGAAGCTATCTGGGACAAGCAGTGCGGCTGGGCGACAATTATGTGGGTGCGATGTGCGTTCTCTACACTGAGTCGATCGCGCCCACAGAAGCCGACTGCAAGTTGATCGGAATTATTGCTGGGGCGATCGGAGTTGAGGAAGAACGTGCCGCCGCCGCCTCGCGCGATCGGCAAAAATCCCAAGAATTGCAAACAGCTTTGCGCGAATTACAGCAAACTCAAATGCAGTTAGTACAAACCGAAAAAATGTCTTCCCTCGGACAAGTGCTAGCAGGAATTGCCCACGAAATTAACAACCCAGTTGGCTTTGTCGCCGGCAACCTCTGCCACGTTCGAGGCTACGTTCTAGACTTATTAGAAATCGTACAGGTGTATCAAGAAGAGTACCCAAATCCCCCAGCAAAAATTCAGCAACAAGCCGAGGATATAGACTTAGAATTTCTAGCAAAAGACCTGCCAAAATTGCTCAATTCGATGCAGACCGGATGCGAGCGAATTGTAGAAATTATTCAAACTCTCCGAAATTTCTCGCGGGCGGACGAAGCAAAAATCAAAACTGCCGACATTCATGAAGGTTTAGAAAGTACCTTGTTAATGTTGAACAGCCGACTGAAAGCCAAACCCAACTGGCAGGGCATTAAAGTGATTAAAGAATACGGAGAACTGCCGCAAATAAACTGTCATCCCGGACTGTTAAATCAGGTTTTTATGAATGTATTTGCAAATGCGATCGACGCCTTGGAAGAAAGCTGCAACCAAGCAAAAGACATCGCAAATTCTCCTATCTTTCCTACTATTACCATTCAAACTAAAACGATTGATGACACGAGCATTTTAATTCGGATTAAAGACAACGGTCAGGGCATTCCCGAAGATCATATCGTGCGTTTATTTGACCCATTTTTTACCACAAAACCCGTAGGTAAAGGCACAGGTTTAGGTTTATCAATTTCACACCAAATTGTCGTTGAAAAACACAACGGGAAATTGCAGTGTCACTCGGAACCCGGTAAAGGCACTGAATTTATCATCGAAATTCCAATTCGTTGACATCAGGACGACGCTAATCAGGATATAGCAATCCTCGCATCATTTGTGAATTTCTTACTTCCTCTCCGCGGGTTCGGGGAGGGTTGGGGTGGGGTAAAAAATTTACGACTCATTGAGGATTGCTATATAATTATGTTCAAGTCATATCAAATCCGTTAGCATCGGAATAGTAAATTCGAGTTGAATGTTGACTGTTGACGGTTGACTGTTCACGGCGTCAACCGTCAACAGTCAACATTCAACATCATGTATGAGTGTAACCGGAAATGATATCAGCCCTAACTTACTTAAAAACTAAACTGCGTCCGCAAATTGCCCACAAAAATTGTCGGGTTGTTATCGAAATTGTTGGGATTGCCGATCGCATAAAATGCCGGCACGATCGAAACATGATCGCTCAGAGGGAAATAATAAGTTGCCTCAATTTCGTACTGCGTGCCACCGTTACCCCCGCCAGAAATCAGAAATCTCCGACCGCCAGTAAAGTCAAAAGGTACTAAATATGACACCGTAAGCAAAGCTCCTTCTTTGAACAAATCGGGAAATGCAAGTCCTAACTGATAAGATTGATTTTTGATCGTGCCGTCGGGTCGGTTAGTCTTGGGAAATATATTGGTTTCGGCGTAGCCGTAACGGCCGAAAAGACCAAAACCGCCAGTGACTGACCAATCGAAATTGAAACTATAAGTATTCGCAGTCGCATTCCCCAGGCGGCCACCAAAACCGTCATCTGCCACACCGTTTAACGGCTTGCTGTTAGGAGATCCAATTAAGCCGCCGATTTGCTGGATGTTGGAACGGCTGTACAAAAAGCGCAAATTAGTCCGATTGCTCGGACTGAATGTTAATTCTGCTGTAGTCGTATTTGTCCCATCAAACAATCCTTGAGACGGATTGGAAGCGGAATTAAATACGGAAGTGGGCAAAAATTCCGTACTCTCGCCCAAGTAGCCAAAACGCAGTTTCAATGCGCGACCGATATCCCACAAAACCACAGCACCGGCACCGCGTCGGGTAGCGCTTAACAAAGGGCTGTTGTTAGAATTAAAGCTGCTCGCACCGTCTACGAAAAAGTTAAATTTATTGTTGTCAAAGTAGCGGTAAAAATTAATCCGCGGCCCCACTACTACTTGCAAGCTGTTGCTAACAGGGAACCGATAGGAAAGTTCCCGCAGGATAACTTCATTGGGATTTGCTCCGGCAGTTTGATCGAGAAAAGGAGTGCCGAATGTATTGAAAAAACCCGTTGAAGTATACTGGTTGGCTGGGGAATTGCCGTTACCTACAGCTAGCTGTGTAATCAATTCGTCTTTCCCTGTAAAGGAAGTAGTGAGAGTCAACCAAACTAACTGACTGAAAGTGATTTCTGGATCATCGTCCACTCTCTGCACAATTGGTCTGTTGGTGACAGGATCGCGTCCGGCTACTCGATCGAGCGGAGCAGCATTTCCATTTGTTGCTTCAACTCGGACTCGATCGCCCGCAAAAGCTCCAGTCAGGTTAAACCAAGCAAATCCGTTTAGTTTAGTTGTCGTGGAAAATTGGTTGGCCTCCAATTCGGCAGTGCGGGCTTCTAAAGCATCTACTCTACCGCGCAATGTAGCTAATTCTGCTGCAAATTCTTCTTGCAATCTTTGCAAAGCAAGTAAATCTTCTCGCTTGACTAAATTACCAGTAGAACCGCCAATTTGTTTGGTGATTTGATCCAAGCAAGCGTTTAATCCGGCAGCAAATTCGTAGCGAGTCATGGCTCGATTGCCTCGGAATGTGCCGTCTGGATATCCCGCAATGCAGCCGTATCTTTCTACTAGGGATTGCAAGGCTTGAAAAGCCCAATCTGTCGGCCGCACGTCGGAGAGTTGGGAAACAGAGGTGACTTGTGCTGCGTCTTCTTGTATGCTGAGGTCATCAGCGCTGCCCGTCTCGCTGCTGATGTCGTCAACTTTGCTGGCTTCAGCAACTTGTTGAGACTGAGGAGAGTTTGCAATTTCTAACTTCTGTGGGGGCAATTCGCCAATTGCCTCCGTTATTTCTGGGGTTGTTGTTGCGCGATCGACTTTTGCTGCATCTGTGTCGGGTAAAGCGCGATCAACTGTTGCTATATCTGTTTCGGGTAAAGCGCTATTTACCCAAGCTGCATCTGTTTCGGGTAAAGCACGATCGACTTTTGCTGCATCTGTTTCGGGTAAAGCACGATCGACTTTTGCTGCATCTGTGTCGGGTAAAGCGCGATCGACTGTTGCTATATCTGTTTCGGGTAAAGCGCTATTTACCCAATCTGCATCTGTTTGGGGTAAAGCGCGATCAACTTTTGCTATATCTGTTTCGGGTGAAGCGCGATCGACTGTTGCATCTGTTTCGGGTAAAGCGCTATTCACCCATGCTGCATCTGTGTCGGGTAAAGCGCGATCGACTCCTGAGTTAGCCTCTGCGGTGATCCTCGCTAACTGCGGTATCTCAATCTTACCTGCTGCCAGCGCTGCGTCTGGGGTAGCCGTAGGGACGGCACTCGCTTCTAGCGCAACTTCTGGAGTTGAGGTATCCTGAATTTGAGCTGTTGCTGCGATCGGCCCCAAAGGCACTGCCGCACCAGAAATCAAGAAAGACAGCCAAAAAGCTTTAACGGAGGTTGAATTATTCACCATACCACTCACACCATTTGTTGAAAATTAAATTTGGCCAATCTTAAACGATAAGCTTGCTTATAAATGTGTTTGGTTTAACAAATTCTTATAAATAGTTAAATTTATTTTAGGAAGCGAGCGATTCCCAATCATTAATGACTGAAGACTACTGACTCCTGACTAATTCCCCCAATGAAGTTTTTATTAGTTACAGATTTAGACAACACGCTAGTCGGAGATGACGAAGCAACTCAAGTTTTAAACCAGCGCTTGCAATCACAGCGATCGCAAATTTGTTTGGTTTACGCTACCGGGCGTTCTTATGCTTCAACTTGCGAATTAATTGCCCAAAAGCAACTGCTATCACCCGACTATTTGATCGCAGGTGTAGGTAGCGAAATTTACCAAGACGGAATCCTCGATTTAGATTGGGCGGAATATCTTTCTCAAGACTGGGATAAAATGGCGATCGCCTCTTTAGCGCAGCAGTTTTCCCAGCTCAAACCCCAATCCCTAAAAGAACAAAATCCTTGGAAAATCAGTTATTGTTTGGAACCAGGAGCAGAAAATAGCTCGACTGTCCAGGCTTTGCAGCAAAAGTTAACTGAATCGGGACTGCCAGCTCAAATCATTTTTAGCAGCAATAGTAATGTAGATATTTTACCACAAACTAGCAATAAAGCCAATGCCCTTGCTTATTTACAAAAGCGTCTACAAATTGCATCTGAGGCAACATTAGTTTGCGGTAATTCTGGCAATGATATCAGTATGTTTGACCAGGATGTCCGGGGAGTAATCGTCGCTAATGCTCTGTCAGAACTCTTAGAATGGCATCGCGAATGCGGCACTGAAAATCATTATTTAGCAGGTTCTGTTTGCGCTTGGGGAATCATGGAAGGAATGGCATATTTTTGGGAATTTTGATTGCCAAAAATTCGGTTTAGTTTGTAGTGATCACTGAAGTCCTCATACAAATCAGAAAACTGAAGTCCTCAGTACAAACGCACCCGAAGCACCCCAAGTCCTGTAAACCGTTAAAATCTGTTCAGCAATCTCAACCGCGTATCGATCGAACCTGCGAGTTGCGATAGCATCAGCGTGTACTGCTTTATCAAAGCTAATCGAACTTAACTTTAGTTAGCTCAAGCGAGTTGAAGTTTATTTCCTATCCCTGTTGGATACTCGGCTATCCCAAGATAAGTCGGCGATCCCCCGATCGCCAAAGGTTCTATAGTTAAGTTTAGCGCCTCAACCTAAATTACTCTCTCTAGAAGAAGTTATTTTTCTAGATCAAGAAGATATAGGTTTAGTCAACTATTTGCCCCTTTAGTTCAGTTCGCGAACGCACCGCCACATGGAACAAAATACTTTACCCGTAGAGGTGATTCTCTCTCACCCCCGCCAATATTTAGGTAGCATTCGGCTGGATTGGACGCCACAACCGGGGAACTATCTAGATTTAGAGGGACAAACCTACGCTGTATTGGAACGCCACCACCGCTATCAACTCAAATCCGGCCGCTACCGACTGCAAAAAATTGCCCTGTACGTGCAGTCGGCCACACCGCCGACGGAAAGAACTTTTGTAAGTGGCATCTGGGTTATCGGAGATGCTAGCTGTCGCTTTAATGCTCGATCGGAAATTCTGCGCTGTGCTGTCAATCCCAATGGCCCGTGCAACTGCTGCGGCGATTACCAAAAGTCTTGAATCATGGAGTCAGTACACAATTCCACCTCGCCCAACCGAGAGTGCCGAGAATCTCGGCGTCTCCCTCATTTACAAAAAACTATCAAAACCCACTAGCAACCCTCGAAGCGAATTTAACTTCTTCAGGCAGGGGGTAATCTATCTTCTGATAGCTGTGCAGCACGTCGCGAATGCCAGTATGAATCAAATTTTCTATGTGCAGCAACTGCTCAGAAGAACAGCGAACCTGAACTGTTTGGTTTGACACAGACTCGCCGGAGTCGATCGCAGTATATCTATTAGGAACTCGGCTGAGCACATAAGCAATTAAATCCTGTCGCAATCCCGAAGGCGAAAAAGCTTGTTGGTAGGGGTGCTTCGGATAAGACTCCAAGATAATTTCTACTTCCTCTGTTACTACAGCTAAGGTAATATTGACAAGATTTTTCTGCATTTTCCCTGTCCCCAAAGACTCGTTAACTAATATTTTTGTGCCCGTTCTCGATCTGGTCTGATTTCTCATGAATTTTAACCGGCTAATACCACCAATTGTTTTTCGGTCATCACCAGCTCAAACTCGGAACTTACCTCTTCTATAACCCGCAGCACGTAGCAGGGAATCTTGTCCGATAAAATAGCACTTGCCACCGTACCAGTGTGAATTTCTAAGACTGCTTCTGCAGCAGCTTCAAACATCAGTCGCTGTCCCGGAAACATCACTCTTTCAAAGTACCAATTAGGAATGTTACCAATCCGAAGCACCTGCACTAGGTTGGTAACATTTGCGTAATAGCACAGAATCTGGTTGTTACCTTTATAAGATAGCTGATCAGACATTTACAAAATCTCCACACTCTTTCAAAACTTACTGAGACTTGGCTTTGCCTGTTAGTGGCAATTGCGAGTTTTGCTCTTGATCAAACGACCAACTTATTTTTGGGGTGTTATTCGAGAGCACGAATCACATCTTCAGTTATTAATTTTTGTAGCATTGAGTTATCCTGCCAACACTTAGAGGTCGGGCACAGAAACTCCATTTTCCCGGTGAAAAACCCGGTTTGTTTGGTATGCAGGGCCTATATCCTGACTTATTAAGGTTGTTGTTCTGTTGCACCCGTTAATCGAAAATACCGTCACTTTCCCGAACTCTCCTGACAACAGATTCACTCTTGGGCAGCGGAATGGTGCTGAGAGCGCGATCGACCTTCTGATCCAGAGCTTGGGGTAAACTTTATCTAGAAAATATGAGGAAATTATGAAGACCATCATTTTTTTTGATAAATATACTTTTGCCGAAGCAGAGATTACAAGAGTTAGGCAAAAACCTGGTTTTTGAGCCAAAAACTTGGCTGCATCTGTGATCCTGGGTTAAAAAACCAGGTTTCTGAGGGAAATCTGCATAAATCTTGGATTAGCAGGTTGAAACGGAGTTTTTTAGCAAAAAACTTGGCTGCATCTGTGATTCCGGGTTAAGAAAAACCGTTCTTGAGGCAAGTGTTTGTAACTTCTGGAGGAGTTATTCTGCCTGTAAATACGGTGATCGCCGATCGGCTTTGCGGGTAACAAAAAACCCCGACTCCCTGGGATCATCTCTAGAACTTCTAGGGAATCAGAGTTTAAATTAACCAATCACCGATCGATCTCAAAGCTAAATCAAAAAAATGAGGAAATTATGAACATAGCCGGAAAAACTAGGAATTTCCTGGACGCATAAACGGGGTTTCATAACCTAATTGCGTAACTTTCGCAACAATCAAGAGAACGAGAAAGCGGATTTTCGATCGTCATCCGGCTTTAATGCCCCCTTGATTCTTCCGTCGGGCTGGGCCGACTTTGTTTGTCTAGTAGCGGTTTCAAATGCCGAGTTTGATATGGTATCTGCGATCGCCTTTTACCCCAGTTTACAGCAACGGTTCCCAACCCAGAATTTTCGCCACTTGCTGTGCCAAACTCAAAGGATCGAAAGGCTTGGCAATCACCCCCGCTACCCCCAAATCAGCAAATTCGCTCAAATCCATCGCCTGCACCTTAGCCGTCAGGAAAATCACCGGAATCCCCCGAGTAGCTACATTGTTTTGCAGCAAACCAAACAGAGTAAGTCCGTCCATATCCGGCATCATCACATCTAGCAGAATAGCGTCAGGAAGTTGAGTTTCAGCTAACAGCAATCCTTGGCTGCCGTCCGGCGCGCTTAGTACAATCCAGCCGCCTAAATGTTCCAGACAGGCCTGAATCACGCTGCAGAGGTTTTTTTCATCATCGATGACCAGAATGCGCTTTGCTGACATAATTAAAACTCAAATTTTAAATTAATTATGGTAAACTGAAAAAAACTTAAGCACCCTGCCTCATCAACTCGGCTTCTTCACAGATAGAGCAGAAGAAAGAAGCAATAAAATTAAGAGTTTCAGCAGTTAAGAACGTTCTAATCAAGCGGTTGGTATGTTGCCACTCACCTAGTGAAACCCTGAACATAAAAATCGACATATCAGCCTCCCAAAATCATCCTAACCGCGTGCGTTTCCAGAAACTTTAGCTTTCGCGAGTTCCGATCAAAGCAATCTCAAACCTCCAAACTTTTTCCCCCCTCGCCTTCCAACGGTGCAGGCACTGTGAAATAGAAACTGCTTCCTTCTGAGACAACACTTTCGGCCCAAATTCTGCCGCCGTGCTGCTGTACGATACTGCGACAGATAGCCAAACCCAAACCCGTACCTCCTTTTTGGCGGGAGTCAGAAGCATCGACTTGTTGAAACCGTCCAAAGATAGTTTCTAGTTTATCTGCTGGAATCCCCCGCCCTCGATCTTTGACTTCAAATAAAACCCGTGAAGCGTAGCTATCCCGTAGGGAATCGCCTAAATCTTCAACCCTGACAGTTACTGTACTCCCTGGAGCGGAGAATTTAATCGCATTGCTCAACAAATTTACCAGCAGTTGAACGATTCTGTCCGGGTCAGCCCAAATTTTTGCTGCATCGGGCAAAATCGACAAATCAATGTTATTTTCAGCAGCCAAAGAAAGTACAGCTTCTGCGGACTTCCGCATCAAAACCTGGGCATCGCACCACTGCTTGACGAGGATAACTTGACTCGAATCGAGCCGTTCTAAGTCGAGAATATCGTTTACCAAACGCACTAACCGTTCGGTATCGCTCGAAGCGATTTCTAACATCTGTTTGGCAGTTTCCGGTTTACTTTTCAGTACCCCCGCCGCCAGCAAACCTAAAGAACCGCGAATGGAGGCAAGTGGCGTTCGCAGTTCGTGGCTGACAATCGAAATAAACTCATTTTTCATTTTTTCAATGGCCCGACTTTCTGTGATATCTGTGACTGTGCCGACGTGACCAATTAGTTGAGATCTGTCGGAAAAAATCGGAGCTGTTGTAAGCCGACAAAACCGAATGGTTCCGTCTCGCTGGATGTGGCGGAATTCGCAGGAAAATTCCCCATCTAGCGATTGCGATTCTGACCACTTAGACAGAATTAGTTTGAGGTCTTTGCGGTGAACAAAGCGCATCCAGCCGTTTCCTAAAGCTGCTGCCGGTGTGAAGCCACCAATTGCTTGACAGCGAGGATTTGTATAGGTACATTTCCCCTCAGTATCGATTTTGAAAATGCCCACGGGGGAACTCTCGCTCAGAGAGCGAAATAAAGCTTCGCTTTCCCGGAGTTCTGCTTGAGAGCTTTCTAGTTCTCTGGTTCGCTGCAAAACTCGCATTTCTAACCGTTCGTTGAGCTGTTGGAGGGCTGCTTCAGCAAGTTTGCGATCGCTAATATCGCGGTACACTGATACCCAGTGGGTAAACTCACCATTTTTGTCCGCTATGGGGACAATGCTCATTTCTACCCAAAATTCCGTCCCGTCTTTGCGGTAATTGATCGAGTCAACCCGCACCGACTGCCAGGTTTCCAAAGCTGTCCGAATTCGATCGATACTGGCGCGGTCTGTTTTTTGTCCTTGCAAGATGCGTGGCGTTTTGCCCACAACTTCTTCTAGCGTATAGCCGGTCATCCGCGTGAAAGCTGGGTTGACATAAATAATTCGCGGGCCCGGTTCCTCAATCGGTTCAGCTTCGGTAATTAACACGGCGTCGTTAGTGGTGGTGACTGCTGATTCCAACAGGCGCAACTGTAATTCTCTAGCTTTGCGATCGGTAATTTCTGTAACTGTCCCCACCATCCGCACTGCATCGCCTGCTTCGTTGTAAAAAAACTTACCTTTCCCCTCAATCCAGTGAATGCTGCCGTCGGGCCAAACCACGCGGTATTCGTGATAGTAATCTGATCGCTGGGCGAGCACCTGATTTATAGCATTCTCCACACCTTTTAAATCTTCTGGGTGAACGCAAGCTACAAACATTTGATAAGTTCCGGCAAAAGTCCCCGGGGCCACCCCAAATAACTCTTCGTGTTCCCTCGACCAAACAATGCGATTTTTCTGCAAGTCCCAGTCCCAAAATCCGATTTTGGTAGCGGACAAAGCTAAGCTGAGCTGCTGATTGGTTTTCCGCAACTCCATGCTAGTAATCGCCACTCGAAGTTCTCGGGCTATTTCGATTTCGCATAGCTGCCAAGGCAAAGATTTTGACCTCACAGTTTCTTGCCACAACTCAAAGGAATTGCGAGGAGAAATCCCTCGGCTGTCATCCGGTTTAAATTCTATTTGCCCGTCGGGTTTACCAGCCCAGTTGACAGTTTGAATTGCTTCGGAACGGAACCACAAAATGTAATAATTGTGCATTTCGGACAGGGCGAGTACCAGCAAACCGCTAGCAACTTCTTTGTATTTCTCGGAGGGTGGATAGAGTTTCGAGAGAGAATCTGTATGGTAAACATCATTATTTATTTGAGTTTTGAGCCAAGCAATTAAGTCTTTACTTTCTACCAAGTCCGGCGTTTGGCCGATGGTTGTTAAATCTTCATTGGCACACACAACTCCACCGGTAGCGCCCACTAATGCTAGCAATTGATCTTGGGATTTCAGTAAACCTTCGACAAAGCTGTGTGATTGAGAGATATTGGCGACAAGTTTATGGCAAATCTCTTTTAAATAAACTGCATATTCCCGGTCTTCGCTATCTTGTTTGTAGGTAATTTCTAGATTCACAAACTTGGCGAGCAGTTCGCAAGCAGTTCTTGTTTTGTAGTTGACATACTTTCCTGTTGGGTGGTGACAGGCGATCAATCCCCAAAGTTTTCGATCTTTGATTAATGTCAATGTCATGCTAGCACCAACGTTCATATTTTTGAGATATTGAGCATGGCAAGGCGCAACTGTTCTCAACAAAGAGCAGCCCAGATCGAGGGGGCGATCGGTTAGAGGATTGCAGTGAGGAATTAGTTCTACAGGCTGACAGTTAATATCGGGAATAAACCGAATTAAATTCATGCTGAACAGGTTTCTGGCCTGGGGGGGAATATCGCCAGCCGGATAGTGCAGTCCCAATAAAGGAGCCAAACTTTCTACTTTGTCTTCGGCGACAACTTCCCCCGCACCGGTGGCATCAAATTTATAGACGATCGCTCGATCGAAACCGATCATCCTCCGCACTTCTTCAACTGCTGTCTGACACAGCACTTGCAGGTTTTGTGTTCTGTGGATTTTGTCGATCGGCTCTTGGACTAAATTATAACAATTGAAACAATCGCTCGTTTTTGGGGAAACAACCGACTCTAGTTCAACAATTAATGCTGAATTTGATTGATGTAGCGTCCCCTCAAAAAAAGACTTGCGGTCTTGACTTGTGAATGATAATCTGATACCGTTATGTTGTTGGTTGTTTTCAAATAAAGCTTTTTCAATAGCCTCAATTTCCTCAGTCTCGACAAATTCCTCTAAAAATTGCTCCAAAAGTTGTTCGGGGTAAAGCCCCATCGCTTCAAAAGTATTGTTGCTAACTTGCAAAATTTTCAACGCCGGAGATTCCAGCACCAAAAGGATGCCGTGAGGTTGAATCGAACCGGGGGCGTAAATTAGTTCGCAGTCGCTGTTATTTAGAGTGTTTGTGTCTGAGGGCAATGCCATTGCTTTCATCTGATTAATACTTCTCTAAATTAGCCTGTGTTCTTGATCAGCGGGCAAGCATCAATTAACAGCACCGCGTCGGAATCACACAATCTAATAATCCCAAGTCTTGGCTAAGGTTTCCTGATTTGTTTCGGCCACGCACTGCATATTTGCTTCTAGTTATCCCATTTTAAAAAAAAGAATACAACTGTAGGTACGTGCTCGAAACCCTTATCTCATCAGTCATTCCCTGTTCTTCAATTCTTAAATTCTTTAAATCTAAAATGGGATTAGCGCTGTGCCTGAGCCAGTCTGTTTCTGAGTTGAGTCCGCTCCAAACGATTCAGGAGGCGAGCAATTAATTCCGGTTTCACGATCGGCTTGTTCACGTAGTCGTCAGCACCTGCGACAAACATTTGGCGCACTATTTCCGATTCGGAATGAGCTGTCAAAAATAGCACGGGGAGCTTGCTCCAGCGCAAATCGTTGCGAACTGCCAAACACAGCTCGATACCGCTGTAACCGGGCATCTCCACATCTAAAATTAGCAAATCCGGACAAGTTGTTTCGAGTACCTCCCAGAACTTTTCGGGATCGTCCAATGTTGTTACTTGAAATCCCCAAGGTTGTAGAATAACTTGCAGTGCAGCCAATAGATGCACGTCATCGTCTACCACCATAACTTTAGCTTCAGCAGGGCCAGTCTGGTCGATTAATTGGGCGACTGCTTTGAGTATATCTGCTGGGGGTATAGATTTGTGTAAAAAGCCCGAAGCTCCCAAACGAGCAACTTCTATTCGATCGCTCAATTGATTGTACTCGCTAAAAACCATCACCGGAATTTCGGGCTTTTCACTGCGGAGTTCGGCTAAGAGAGAAAGTCCGTTTTCCTGAGATCTGGAAAATGTCAAATCCAGCAAAATCGCGTCGGGAGGCTGTTGAGAAATCGCATTTCTTGCCGCTTGCGGAGAGTTGGCGACTTCTATCTGGAAGCCGGAACCGGATGCTACTGTTTTCAGTCGATCGCTCCCAAAAGTATCATCATCAACAATCAGCATTCGGCGCTTTTGGGAAACCGCAGGAACCAAATCGCCTTCGGGTTCGGGCGACGGGCGATCGAATATCTGTTTTAGCTGATGCAGAAATCCCTCAATCTGCTGAGCAGTCCCCGGTTTCCAGATGTTTTCACCCTTAAACAAATGTTCGATCTGGCGCGCCACTTCCGAACCTTTCGGCAGCCCTAACGTTCCCAAAGAACCGACTAATTTGTGAGCTTGAGCCTGGGCTTCCTCGCGCAGTTCGCCCTCCAAGCTTCCCTTTTTCAGTTGAGCGATCGCGCGATCGAATATCGCCACCTTTTCTATAAAATTAGCTTTTAAATTTTCCCGCATTTGGGCAATCGCATTCAAGACTTTGAGACGGCGCTCGTCTTTGTTTAATTCCTGGCTAGACCCGCTGGATGCAGTAGATAAAGTCTCTTGAGTTTTAGCAGTTTCTGCCGTTTCCTGCCCAACTTGTTGGCTCTCAATCTCCTCCGGCAGACTTTTGAGCCGATAGCCCAATCCGTACACGGTTTCCACTAAATCTACAGTCATCCCGGCTGCTTTCAGCTTCTGCCGCAGCCCCTTGATGTGAGCGGTAACGGCTTCTTCTTGAGGAAATTCGCCGGCCGACCAAATGCGATCGAGGATAGCGCTGCGACTGAAAATGCGCCGAGGATTTCTCAGGAAAAGTTCGAGCAAATTGTACTCTTTGGGAGTCAAGTGCAGCACTTTTTCGGCATAAGTTACTTCCGTAGTGTCTGGGTTGACTTGCAGTTTTTCCCAGGTCAAATTTGTACTTGACAAAGTTGCCTTACCCCGGCGCAGCAAAGCCCGAATTCGAGCGATTAATTCTTCGAGATTAAAGGGTTTGACCACATAATCGTCTGCACCCGCCTCTAAACCTTGGACTCGATCGTTGCTGCTATCTAGCGCTGTCAGCAGTAAAATCGGCATTTGGCAGCCGGACGATCGCAATTTTCGACACAAACTAATGCCGTCGAGTTTAGGAATCAGCACATCCAAAACAATCAGGTCGTAATCGTATGCCTGCACCAAATGCAACGCTGTTTCACCGTCTGCTGCCGCATTCACATTGTAATTGTGAGAGTTCAGCGCTTGAGTCAGCAAACTGACTGTAACTGTGTCATCTTCTACCAGCAGGATTTTCATAAACGTCACCTGTCCTTCCAACTATTCTTGGAACTTTTTATCGGTTTTTGGGGCTAATTAAATAGCCTTTTTACAACTGAATTCAAAAAATCCCCACCTTCAGTATAACAAATAGCATTCTTGAAATAGAATAATTGTCAATTCTTATTTTGATTTTATTGGTTTTCCTCTCCAAATGTTTCATTAGATTGGGGCTGATATTTTATGGTTTTTTGTACTTCAGCGCCTGCTGAATCTTTTGAATCAAATATTGCGAGGAATCTTGATTGTTAACTAAGTCTTCCAACTCGGAGACCGCGACTTCGGTGTGTTCTATATCTCGAACTAAAGAATCAGCGGTAACACTTTTTATGACTCCCAAAGGTTCTTGGATAGCGGTCAACGAATTGAAATTCTTTTCCGCTATTAATTCTTCCAACTCTAATAGTGCCATTTCGGCGCGATCGATCTTGATAGTCACGGATTTAGCCACATTAGCACCCGCTCTTGCTGCCTCCGTGAGTTCGTGAACTCGAAGTTTAAATCGGCTAGCAATTTGCTCCATTTGAGTCCCCAATTCAAAAGTTTTACTTGCCAGTCTGCCAATTTCTAGACTCACTTTGCTCAGACCACTAGGCTGACTTCCCATTTGATTGGTAACTACAGCCACCTGTACTGCTAAATGCCTGACTTGTTCGATCGCCTCCCGGATGGTTCGGGAAGTGCGGTTAACCGTTTCTAAATCATTAGCTATTGCTTTGCCCACGCCCAAAATTTTATCTGTATTGTTGCAAATAGAATTAGCACCTTGAAAAGTAGCTTGAAATGCTTGGCGACCTTCCGAAGAAATCAGTTTCGCAATCCTTACAAATCGCTGATTCATTTGAGCGATTTCTTCAGCTTGTTTGACCAGTGCCACTTGCTGGGAACTAGGATTGGCATGGGAATTTTCGGTTTGACGTTGGTGGATTTTTAAAAGTTCATTACATTCGTGAAGCTTAGCCTGTTCTTGTTGAATTAGCGCCAAATACTTGTGTCTTTCCACTCGGTATTTTTGAATAGCTTTGTTGGCTTGTGCTAAAACTTTTGACTGGGCAATTACCAGAGTATGAATGTTCAAAAGGCGGTGGGTATGGTCTTCCATTACCACAATAATCGGTTCATAAATCAAGTCTTTGTGCCTGTGGAAAGACGCTTGGACGGCATCGTCAATTTTCCAGTTTTCCGAAAGCAGCAAAGGCGGAATTCTAATAAAATCTAACAAGGCTCGAATCGGGTGTGACCCGTAAAGTTCTGCGCGATCGGGAAAACTCATTTGCTCTCGAAATTTGACGCGAGAAATCATGCCCAATACCTGTGATTCATGAGTAATAATGACTCCCGGCAGGTCTGGTTCTTGCTCAAATCTTTCAGCCACTACCTGTCCTAGAGTTGCAGCGCTCACTTGGAAGTCGTGACACGGCAGATGTCCGATCGTGAAATCGGGGGTGAGTTGAGTTGGATTGCTCATTTACCCGGATAGTGTTAAGTACAAGTTAACAAATTATATATTAATATTATACTGGAATAAGATTGTTTCAAGTAATAACAATGATAGGGAGAAATAAGCTCTCTGGCTCCGGGGCCTTCTATTACCTACTTTCTGACTACTGTCATCTCAAGTCTGTTGGATCGGCCGCACCTGTTGTGCCACGGGTTCCGTCCTCACAACAAGGGCATTCATATTTTGTTCTTTAAAACAACCGGGAAAATATCTAGATTGAAACCAAAAACCTTACATCGGACTTTGCCCCTAGCAACCTTTGAGGCTGCTTACCACTTGTTACAGCAAATGGCTGAACTCCCAGGGGCGATTTGGCTGACCGACGATGCGATGATCGCTGATTCTCACAATCTGGAAAATTCGTCGGAAAGGTTTGCAGCAGTGGTATCAGAGCATTTTAGCGCACTGCTGCGGGGCAATCTATTAGATGAGTTCGCAACAAACGGACACAAGCACAGCGAAACAAATCTCCATTCGCAATTGAATGTGCAGTTGACTTTCGACCCCGGGGCGATCGCCGATTTCCTGTCTCCCCTCGCAGACAAACTCGCAGAAATAACGCCCGCACCTTCGTGGCAAATTGACATTCGCGCCCTCAAACAAGCAATTAAAAATATACAGATTAACTCGGCCGTTCTTCAAAGCGAATTCACCCTAAATTTGCTGGATATTCTCGCTGCCAATGCCAGCCCAAATAATCGCCCGCCCCTACACAGCCAAACAGAAATAGAGGGAAAATCCGCGCCCAAAGTTATAGATCCAGAAACGCTACAAAGCCAGATTGCTGAAGCCGTCAATCAATTACAAATTGCCAGTCCCTGTATTTCATTTTGTCAGCCAGTAGAAGATGCTTTGCAGCAGCAGCTCGAACAAGAGCGACTTTTGAATCAGGTCACAACTCAAATCCGCCAGAGTTTGGAATTGCCTGTAATTTTGTCAAAAGCAGTCGAGCAAGTGCGAGAGTTTTTGGAGGTCGATCGCCTGTTAATTTATCAATTTGAAAAAGTGCCAGCACCGCACAAGATCCAGTTAGCGAAAGAAAGACCTACGGCGGTTTCTGGGTCTGGCGAAATCCCAGAAAATTCCGGGTCTTACTTGTATTTAGGTCGCGTTACCTACGAAGCTTTAGCCAATGACGCTATCTCGTCTGTACTGAATTTTAGTGATGGCGCGCAATGTTTTACCAATGGAGTCATTGACCGAGAGAAATATCGCAAAGGTTTGGCTTTGTGCGTCGCGGATGTGGAAACAACTTACTCTTCGCAGCCTTGTTTTTTAGAGTTGATGCGGCGGGCCAAGGTGCGGGCAAAGTTGCTAGTGCCGATCGTAGTTCAAGATGACTTGTGGGGGCTGCTAATTGCCCACCAGTGTACTTTTCGGGAGTGGGAAGAAAGCAAAAAAACTTTTTTGCGACAAATAGCAGAACATTTGGCGATCGCCATTTACCAAGCCGAACTTTATGCACAAGTTCAGCAGCAAAAGCGCACCTCAGAACAGCGCGTAATAGAGCGCACGCGAGAACTGCGCGATGCACTGGTCGCCGCCCAGTCGGCCAGCCTCGCCAAGAGCGAATTTTTGGCAGCTATGAGTCACGAATTGCGGACTCCCCTCACCTGCGTCATCGGCATTTCCGACACGCTGTTGCGGTGGTCTTACGGCAAAGTTGGCAGCAAAGAAGTGCCGATACAAAAGCAGCGGCAGTACCTGCAAACTATCCGAGACAGCGGCGACCACTTATTAGAATTAATTAACGATATTTTAGATTTATCGCAAGTAGAAGCGGGAAAAGCAATATTAAAAATTAGTGAATTTTCACTTTCTAAATTAGCTTCTCAGAGCCTGCACGCCCTCAAAGAAAAAGCTGCGGCTAAAGGCGTGGAACTGCTGCAAGAACAGCGAATAAAACAAGAGTGCGATCGTTTCATCGCTGACCCGCGCCGCTTGAGACAAATTCTCTTCAATCTTTTAGGCAATGCGATTAAATTTACTCCCCAAGGCGGGCGAGTAATCCTGCGAGTTTGGGTGACAGAAGATAAAAATCGAACGCCGGAAGTGCGACATTCCGGTATTGCACCTGCTGGCAGCACCGCTGTTTTTCAAATCAAAGATACCGGCATTGGAATTCCCGAAAATCAGCGATCGCTGTTGTTTCAAAAATTCCAGCAGTTGGATTCTCCCTACCGCCGCGAATACGGCGGCACCGGTCTGGGATTGGCTTTAACTAAACAGTTAGTAGAGCTTCACGGCGGTGCGATCGAAGTCAACTCTAAAGTTGATGTCGGCTCTACTTTTACCGTTTTTATACCCATCCAAAGTATAACCAAAGATGAATCCACCAAATTCACATATGAAAAATCTAATTCATCTTTACCGCTGCATTATTCCTCGCGGGGCAGCCTCGTACTCGTGGAAGAAGATGAAGAAACTGCTATGCTGATTTGCGATATCCTGACAGCCGCAGGACTGCAAGTGGTGTGGATGATTGAAGGTTCTGCGGCGGTGGAGCAAATTGAACTTTTGCAGCCGAATGCTGTGATTGTCGATATGCGTTTGCCCGGTATGAATGGCTGCGAAATAATTCACCAACTGCGCCAAAAACCCGCTACTGAAAATATCAAGATTCTAGCTTTAAGCGCTAATGAAATTCCGCCAGATCGGATATCTTTCGTGACGGCGGGAGCTAACGATTGTTTGACTAAACCGATTCATCCTGAGCAATTGCTTGACAAAATTATTTCTTTAATGGCCGGTACTGGTAATGGGTAATACAATTTTAGATTTTAGATTTTAGATTTTAGATTTTGGAATGACTCATTGGATATGGGTTGGGCTCTGGTCTACAGTTACATTCTTTTTTTTGAACTGGTATAATTTGTAATTCCCAATTACCAATTCCCCATCCCCAATTCGCTATGATTAATTGTCAAATTCCTACAGGATTAATTGTTTCTTGTCAAGCACCTGCTGATTCGCCGCTGCACGATCCGATCGTAATTGCGGCAATGGCTCAAGCCGCCATCAATCGAGGTGCATCGGGCGTGCGGATTGACACTCCGGCTCACATTGCAGCGGTGCGAAAACAGATATCCGCTCCCATAATTGGGATTTGGAAGCAGCAATTGCCGGGATGCGAGATTTACATTACTCCTCGGTTTGAAGACGCGCGGGCGATCGCCGATTCTGGAGCCGATATTATCGCGGTTGATGCTACTCTGAGAAACCGTCCTGCTGGCGGGGAAGATTTAAAGACATTAATCGGGCGAATTCACAGTGAATTGGGTAAATTAGTGATGGCGGATGTAGATACAATAGAAGCTGCGATCGCGGCAGCCGAAGCTGGTGCAGATACTGTAGCAACTACTCTTTTTGGCTACACTGCTCAGACGGAAAATTTTTCGCCGCCGGGATTTGATTTGCTTGCGGAAATGGTAGAAAAGCTTAAGGTTCCCGTTATCTGCGAAGGCGGGATATCGGGGCCGGAAATGGCTAAAAAAGCCTTGGATTTAGGAGCGATGGCTGTTGTTGTGGGGACAGATATTACTGGGATTGATCTTAAGGTGACAGCCTATAAGTCGCTGATGGGGAAGGAAGTTCGGCAACGGATTGTTTAACGGATGTAACGGATGTAACGGATTGAAGGAAGTTCGGCAACGGATTGTTTAACGGATGTAACGGATGTAACGGATTGAAGGAAGTTCGGCAACGGATTGTT